>DAOUBA010000037.1:0-53628 GCA_034432855.1 Anaerolineae bacterium
TGGGCAAGAAAATCCACCACGAAGGACACGAAGGTCACACAAAGGAAATATAAGGAATTCCTTCGTGTCCTTTGTGTGCCCTTCGTGTCCTTGGTGGTTTTTGGTTCCGGCTCGTCCGGGTTAGGGATTAGGGATTGGGAATCAGGGATCGGGTGCATCTTAACCACTAATCCCCAATACCTAATCCCTAATCTGCGGAACCTCGGCCTTGAACAACTCTGCTCCGCTCTCTGCCCACACAATGAACCCATCCAGCAGAGCTGGGATGAAGGCCGATTCGCCCTGGCGGAACGTCTCCTCGCCGCCGCGCCACCGCAACTGCACTGCTCCCTGGGTAACGAGCAGAATCTCCGGTCGTCCGCCGCCCTCGACCCGCTCCTCACCGGGCTGCATGCACCAGCGGCTCACCTGGAACTCGCGGGCTGGCGTGCGATAGATGACCTCCGGGGCATCACCGCCGTCGAGAATGACGACCGGCTGCGGCTCGTCGGCGAGAATATCCACCAATGCCTGCGCGTCCTTGAATTTCGGCGTGAGCCCGACGCGCACGACGTTGTCCGAGTTCGCCATACACTCGATAATGTTCCCACGCACGTACGCATGCGGCATACCCGCCGCAATAAATACCCCCTGGCCCGCGTCGAGGCGGATAAAGTTGAGCATAAAGATGGCGAGCAGCCCCACGTCCGGCCCAGAGTACCTGGCCCGCAGGTCAAGAAAGAGCCGCTCCTCCTCACGCAGATGGGTCGGCGTATCGCCGAGCCTTGCTGCCAGCGCGTCAATCGCCCGCACCAGTTCCCGCTCGTGGGTGATGGAACGCTCGATGAGTGCGGTGAACGCTTCGTGCGCCGTTCCAACGAGACCACCCAGTTCCGGGTAGCGCTCCAGCGTCGCGGCCATCTCTGCAGGCGGCTTGACGCCCATCAGCGCGGTGAGCGAGTCGAGCGCCACGGCCAGTTCCGGCTTGTGGTTGTCGTCGGGATAATGTTCCGGGTCACGGGCGTGCAACACCTCCGCCTGCGTCTTGTTCGGATGCGCCTGGATCGAGAGCGTCTCCCCTGCCGAGAGCACCTTGAACAGGAAAGGCAGCCGATTGTCGAAGCGGGCCGCCACCTCACGCCCCAAAATCTCGTCGGAATACGCGGCAATCCAGCGGTCCAGCGCGACCGGTTGTCCATCGGCAATGATTGTCGAAGGGGCCTTGGGATGTGCGCCCATCCACAGTTCGGCGTACGGTGCACCGGGCTCCGGCGTCACGCCCAGCAGGCGCGGGATGAACGCCTCATCGCCGCGCGTGCCCCAGGCGTAGGGCTGGATCGGATTCTGCATCCGATAAGGACGCGGCCGAACAGAGGGAAGCGAACAACGTCTCACCCGCACGAATCTCTCCCGCTCCTCCTACCTACTGCAACTTGCCCACTTGCAAACTTGCATACTTGCAAACTTGCATACCTGCCTACTTGCCCACCTGCCCCCGCCAATACTCCAGCGTATCCCGCAACGTCTGCTTGAACGGGATTTCCGGCTGCCAGCCGGTGCGGCGACGTAGTTTCTCCGCGCTGCCGTACACCACCGGCACGTCCACCGGGCGGTAGCGGGCCGGATCGCGCTCGACGCGAATCTCAGTCCGCGCGTAATCCAACAGAATGTCGAGCACCTCTTGTACTGTGTGTGCCCGCCCCGAAGCCAGATTATATACCTCTCCTGGTTCCCCTTGCGTGAGAGCCAGATAATACCCGCGCACAATATCACGCGCGTCGGAAAAATCGCGTGCCGCTTCCAGATTGCCCACCTTCATCACCGGTTCCTGTAATCCGGCTTCGATCCGCGCGATTTGGCTGGCAAAAGCCGGCACGACAAAGTTGGGCGACTGGCCCGGACCGGTGTGGTTGAACGGCCGCACCCGCACGACGGGTATGTGGTAGGCCAGAAAATACTGCAGGCCCAACATATCTTGCGCCACCTTGCTCACCGCGTAGGGATTATTGGGGCGTAGCGGGGAATCCTCCGTCTGCGGCAATTCTCCGGGCTGTGGCGCCCCATACTCCTCGTTCGAGCCGACCACCAGCACGCGCACCTCGCGCCCCGACTGCCGCACCGCCTCCAGCAGATTCAACTGCGAGCGGATGTTGTTCTCCAACGTGTCCCACGGGTCGGCGAACGAGGTCGGCACGAACGCCTGGGCTGCCAAGTGGAAGACGAAATCGGGCTGCGCCTCCTCCACCAGCCCTTTCGTCGCCACCGGATCGCGCAGGTCGGCATGCACGAGCCGCAGGCGCGTTTCTTTCGGCTGCTCCTCGACCGGTTGGGGGTAGACAACGCCCAGCAGTTGCCAATCGGTGTGCGCCAACAAATAGTCGCATAGGTGCTTGCCGACGAACCCGCCGGCGCCGGTGACGAGTGCTCGCAACGGTGGCCTCCTGGGTGACGTAAAGGGAAACCGGCGCACATTATACCGCGCTTTGCTTTCCACGCCAACTTTGCTTCTCCCGACACGTCAGTGTACAATCTATAGCCGTGAAACAAAGAATCCTCGTGGTGGACGATGAACCGTCCATCACCAATCTGCTGGAATACAACCTGCGACGCAACGGCTATGAGGTGCTTGTGGCGCGCGACGGGCGGACGGCATTGCGGCTGGCCGAAGCCGAGCGGCCCGACTTGGTGATCCTCGACCTAATGTTGCCTGGCCTGGATGGGCTGGAAGTGTGCCGGGAACTACGGCGCGAGGGGTCCGTTTCCATCATCATGCTCACCGCCCGCGACGAGGAGGTGGATCGCGTGGTGGGGCTGGAACTGGGCGCGGACGATTACGTGACCAAGCCGTTCAGCGTGCGCGAGTTGATGGCGCGGGTCAAGGCAGTACTGCGCCGCACGGCGTCCGAAAAAGGCGGAGTGCCCGTCACCTTGCGCGTCGGCGCGCTGGAGATTGATGAACTCGCGCGCGAGGCTCGCTTTGCCGGAACCCCGCTTACTCTCACGCGGCTGGAGTTCGACCTGCTGGAGACGCTGGCACGCCACGCCGGGCAGGTGCTCAGCCGCGAGCAATTGCTCGACCAGGCGTGGGGCTATGATTACTACGGCGACACCCGCGCGGTGGATAGCGCGATCAAGCGGCTGCGCGCACGGCTGCGCGAGGCCGGCGGCGACCCCGATCTCATCTCCACCGTCCGCGGCATCGGCTACCGCCTGGAGAAACTCCAATGACCAAACCCCGTTGATGGATTCGTCCATTCGTTTATTCGCCATTCGTAATTCGCCGTCGGTTCTTGCTTCCTGCCTCTTGCCTCCTGCCACAATCGTGACACACGACTCTGCTACACTCACGATATGCTCAAGTCCATCCGCTCCCGCCTGATCGCATCCTACCTGCTGGTCATCCTGCTGGCGATGGGAGTGGCCGCGGGCCTGGCCTGGTGGGCGCTCGACCGCGCCTTCCTCGACGTGCTGCGCCAGAACCTGCTGGCCCAGGCCCGCCGCATCGCCCAGATCGTCGAGGCCGGTGGAGCACACAGCCTCGTCACCGGAGATGTGAGTGTACTCGAAACCGCCCCCTACTCGCAGGCCTCCAACGTCGCCCCCGGCGTCCACGTGCGTGTGATTGGTGATGAAGGATTGGTCGCCTTTGACGACTTGAGCGTGACCAGCATCATCAGCGTGAGCGACGAGATACAGCGCCTCCGGCAGGATGGCTCGCCCGGCCGCACCTTCACCCCCGCCGAGCTGCTCGACCGGGCCGAGATCGCCAGCGCCCTGGCGGGAGAGCCGGCCACGGCGATACGCGCGTTCGATTGGGCCCCCGACCGGCGCATCCTCTACGCCGCCTACCCCGTGCGCGCGCCCGATGGCAGCGTCACGAGCGTTGCCTACGTCGCCAGCCCTATCCCGCGCTTCAGCCTGAGCCTGCTCCCGAGGGCTTTCGGCTGGCAGGTAGCGGGCGGCGTCGGCCTGGCGATCGCGCTGGCGGGCACCGCCGGGGTGCTGCTCGCGCGGCGGCTCACGCGCCCTCTGCGCCGCCTGACTGACGCGGCAGAGACACTCGCGCGCGGAGAACCCGCTCCGCTTATCCCTCATGCAGAGACCGAGGAACTCGACCGGTTAGGTGCAGCATTCAACACGATGAATGCCAGCCTGAGCACCGCCCACGCGGCGCTCGCCGCCCAGGCCCGCCAGCGCGAGGCCATCCTCCACGGCCTGGCCGATGTGGTCCTGGCCGCCGACACCGCAGGCGAGATCATCCTCGCCAATCCCCCCGCCTCAGCCCTGCTAGAGATCGCCGCTACGCCGCTGCGCGAGGCTTTGCGCCAAACGCTCGCCGCGGGCGAGCCCTACAAGACCGAGATCACCGCCCACAGCCAGGTCTACGAGATACTGGTGACCCCGCTGCGCAGCGAGGATGGGCGTGTGAGCGGGGCCATCGCCGTAGGCCACGATGTGACCGCCTACCGCCAACTCGACCGGCTGCGCACCGACTTCGTCTCCGACGTCTCGCACGAATTGCGCACGCCGCTCACCGCCATCAAGGGCGCCGTCGAGACGCTGCAAGACGGCGCTGCCGGGGACCCGGACGCACGCGACGCCTTCCTGCGCACCATCGCCGCCGAGACCGAGCGGCTGATCCGCCTGACCAACGACCTGCTGCTGTTGACCCGCGCCGACGCCGGGCGGCTCGACCTGCGCCTGGCGCCGGTTGACCTCGCCGAATGCGCCCGGCGCGCGCTGGCCCAATTCGAGTTTCACGCCCGCGAGAAAGACATCGCGCTCGCGCTGGAATCGCCGGATGTGCCCGCTCGCGCCCTGGCCGACGCGGATCGCCTCCACCAGGTCCTGGTCAATCTGCTCGATAACGCCGTCAGATTCACCCCGGCAGGCGGGCGGGTCACCGTCTCGGTTGGCGACCACGAGAGTCGCCTCTACATAGCCGTCGCCGACACCGGCCCCGGCATCCCCGCCACGGAAATCCCCCTTGTCTTCGAGCGCTTCTATCGCGGCGACCGTTCCCGCGCCCGCGCCGAAAACGAAAGCGGGGCCGGGCTTGGGTTGGCCATCGCCAAGGCCATCGTCGAGGCGCACGGCGGGCGTATCTGGGCTGAAAGCGCACCCGGCCAGGGCGCCCGCTTCACCTTCACCCTGCCGTCTGTCTCCTAGCCCCTGCTTCCTGTCTCCTGCTTCTTGCTTCCTGCATCTTGCTTCCTGCCCCATTCCTGCCACATTCCCGCCCCTCACTTGCCATCCATCTGCGCTACACTATAACCAGCCAACCAACAAACTAACAAACCAACTAACCACCTATTGGAGATACACATGCTCAAACATTGGCTCGTTCCTTTCATCGCGTTGTTGGCCTTGGGCAGCCTCGTCGCCAACTACATGCTCACCGTATCCGATCTGCCGGGCCGGGTCTACACCTCCGAACAACAGGGCTACCTGCTGCGCTACCGCCAGATGAACCTGGTGCAGACAGCGCCTCTCTCGAACTACTACACCGGAGACGCAGTGGATCTCCGCCCTGACGCAGGCCCGATCTCCACGGCGGGTCTCACTCAACTGGACACGTTGGGCGCCACGGACTGCCGCGTGCGCGCCACGCTTGACGCCCGCTACGAGGAGGCGGAGGGTGTCACCACCACCGTCTACGACCTCGATTTCGAGGGCGTCTATCGCATGCGCCACGAAGGCTCTGCTCCCTTCATCGTGTTCGAGTTTATCTTCCCTTTCCCCCAGGGACTCGACACACTCAACCAGGTCTACTTCCTGGTGGATGGCGAGGAGCCGCGCGACGTGCAGTACAGCCTGGGCGGCATCACCTGGCGCACCGAAGTGCAGCGCGGCGAGGAGCACGAAATCGTGGTGCGCTACCGGGCGCGGGGCGCCGGCAGTTTCCGCTACGCGCTCGACCACAACCGTCGCATCGAGAACGTGGACGTGCAGATCGCCGTACAGGGGCTTGACGGCGGCGAGGTGCCCGACGATTCCCTGCCCACCACGTCCGTCGAAAACGGTGCAGGAGAAAAGACGTTCGCCTGGCAGTACGAGGCCCTCATTGCCGACCGCGACGTGCAGGTCACGCTGCCGGAGCAGATGGGTTTTGCCCAACGGGTCGAGCGGCTGCAAGAGCCGCTGCGCGCGCTCTCGTCCGCCTCGCCCTGGCTCGTCGCGTTGTTCGTGGCCTGCCTGGCCGGGATGCATGGGCTGAGCGGCGTGCGGCTGCCCTTCCTGCACTACCTGCTGGCCGGCTGTGGCTTCTTCCTGTACTATCCGGCGCTGACCTTCCTGAGTGGCGTGCTCGACCTGGCCCCGGCTGCCGCCATAGCGATGGTCGCCGTCACCGCGCTGCTCGTCGTCTTCCTTGGGCGCGCGGCCGGCTGGCGGCACTCCTGGCAGACGCTGCTTCTGGCCGCCGTGTTCCTGGGGCTGTTCTCGCTGGGGCTTGTCAGCCGCTGGCGCGGGCTATCGTTGACGGCGGGCGGTCTGGTGTTGGTGGGCGCCTTTATGCTGTTGCTTGCTCGCCATCAGGTGGTCAAGCCCCAATCTCCAATCTCCAGTCTCATGGCCCCCAGCGATGAGCCAGAGACCACGGAGCCTGTGCCTGTCGAGAAACCCGCGCCAGCGCGCCACTGCCCGCACTGCGGCGCTCCACTCGACCAAGCCTTCGCTTTCTGCCCGGCCTGCGGCCACGACGCCCACGGCTTCCACCGCTGCGCCGCCTGTGGTGCCACCCACTATACGCCGCCCGAAACCAACATCACCCACTGCCCCTCCTGCGGCAGCCAACTAACCAACTAACCAACTAACAAACCAACAGACAGATGGAGGTATATCATGCAGACCAAAAGTTTCCTCAACACCATCCTGCTCCTCGCAGTCGCCGGCCTGCTCCTGTGGAACAGACTCGGCGCCCGGCCCGTCGCGATCGCCCTGCCGGCCCAACAAGCACAAGCCGCTGTCGGCAGCATCAGCGTCAGCGGTTCCAGCGCGATCCGCGTACAGCCCAACCGCGCCGTCATCCTGTTCGGCATCCAGACCTTCGCCCCAACGCCCGGCGAGGCGCGTGCCCAGAACGAACGCCATAGCCGGGTCGTCGTCCAAGCGATCCGCGAACAGGGCATAGTCGAGCGCGACATTGCCACCGCCGACTTCAGTATCCAGCCCCGGTACAGTGACTATGAGCGCAACATCATCAGCGGCTATGGGGCGTGCAACACCATCGCCGTCACTCTGCGTGACGTAACGAAACTCCAGCCCGTGCTGGTCGCTGCTTTGGAATCTGGCGCGACGACAGTGGACAGGGTCGAGTTTTCCACCACCAACCTGCGTGCATTGCACGACCAGGCGCGCACACAGGCCGTGCAGGCAGCGCTCGAGAAAGCAAAGGCGATGGCCTCCGCCGCGAGAATGGAACTGGGCTGCGTGACCAACATCACCGAAGATTCGTGGGGCTACTACTTCGGCTCCTGGCGCGGCAACCGTCAGTGGACGAATTATCAGAACGTGATACAGGACCTTTCCGCCGAAGGCACCATCGTGCTCGAAGACGGCGCCATCAGCCTGGGGCAGATCGTGGTCACGGCGGAGGTGAGCCTGACAGCGGAAATGGTGGGGGAGTAGCCTGCACCTCTGCCCCCTGCACCCCTGCCCCTCTCTCAAGTTTGGGAGAGGGGCAGTTGCCCAACCGCCCTCGTTCGGCTATAATCGGAGTATGCGCAATCCTAACCCACCCCACCCCTGGCCCGCCTACGTCTGGGGCATCGTCATCTTGGGCATCGGCATCTTTGTCATGGCGCTGATGTCCTTCGTTTCCGAGGAGCAGACCGCCAGCGCCCTTTCGGACTGGCTCGATCTTGTCCACATGCTGGGAGGTAAATGGGGGCTGGCAGCGCTTTTCGCGATTCTGGCCGCCGTGTTCTTTGGACTGGAGATACGCGACAGGCGACGCAGACAGCGGTCACCCGAAGACACCATCGGGTTCGACGCCGGAGAGGACCGCTGAAGGCCCTATGCCCCGCATCCGACGTAGAACCCGGCACACCATCCTGTACCTCGCTCTCTTTGCCTGCCTGGCTTCGTTGATCCTCCTGTACCACATCGGGAACCGGTCGACATCCCCGTCCATCAACCGTGTCGCCGCCTGGATGCCTACCTCGTGGGATACGGCGCGCGCCCGCGCCTCGTGGAAAGCCAACCGCGCCTATATCCACGAACTCTCGCCGGTCTGGTATCAACTCGCGCGCAGCGGCGATGGCTCGATTCACGCCTACGCCGGGGCGCGCGACGCCGGGCTGGTTGCAGAGGCCCATGCCCGGTCCACGCTCGTCATCCCGCTCGTCAACAACTACTACGACGACACCGGTTTTGACCCCGCGCCGGTCAGCGCCATCATCCATGATCCCGCCCGCCGCGCTGCTCACGTCGCCATCTTGGTGAACGAGGTGCTGGCCTACGACTATGATGGCATTGAGATGGATTACGAGTCGCTGAACGGTGAGGCCGACCGGGAAGCGTTCAGCCTCTTTATCGAGGAGTTGGCCGCCGCGCTGCACGCGCAGGGCAAACTGCTCGCCATCGCCGTGCATCCCAAGATGGGTGAGCCCGGCACGTGGGCCGGTCCCCAGGCGCAGGATTGGGCGCGCCTCGGCGCTGCTGTAGACCGCTTCCGCATCATGACCTACGATTACCATTGGAGCGGGAGCACCCCCGGCCCCATCGCGCCGCTGTGGTGGATGGAGGACGTGTTGGATTTTGCCACCTCCGTCGTCCCGCCCCACAAGGTTTACGTTGGACTGCACCTCTACGGACACGATTGGGGCGGCGGCCCATCGAGCAATAGTCTGGTGTGGGAAAGCGTCCAGCAGCTCATCACGGCTCACGACGCGGTTCGGCAATGGCGGGAACGGGATGGATGGCGACGCCGCGTGGCCGAGCCGTGGTTCATCTACACCGACGCGGCCGGGCAACGGCACGAGGTCTGGTACGCCGATGGGGCGAGCGTTGAAGCGCGGCTGGGGCTGGTAAGTCGTTATGGACTGGGCGGCATCGTGTTGTGGCGGCTGGGCGGCGAAGACCCCGCATGCTGGCAGGCCATCGCCGAGGCGCTTCAGGCCGGTGCCACCGCCTCCTCGGCAAACCCGACGCAATGACCGTCCACCGGGCAATCGCGCACTTGTGGGGGTATCGAGAAGAGGCTATAATTAACAAAACTGACACCAGTGACAACCTGAGGCTTTTGGGACGGGCTTTCCGGATAGTCTGGAAAGGGAGTTCCACCATTCCATTGAAAACCGGGACGGAGGTGAGCGATGGACCGTTATCTCTTGTGGAGGAGCCTGTTCCTATTGGCGCTCTTCTCTATCGGCTTGTACAAAGTTGTCACGAGTGTAAGGAGCATGCGTAAAGCGGTCGTCAGCCGATCGTGGCCGTCCACCAGCGGGCGGGTATTATCAGCAGACGTGATCCAGCGTCACCGTAGCGGCTCGGGCCGTAGCTATCAAGCCGCTCTCTTCCGACAGTAGGGGTCTTGCTGACAGCCTATGGCAGCTTCCTGGCCTATCGTTGGTTTTTCTGACCCGCATTACTTTTGTCACCAGGCGTATATCTCCGCCTGACCACGACAATGGAGGTGTACAATGGACTCGTTGGGGACGATAGTTGGCTTGTTGTGTATCGGCTCGTTTCTGCTGCTGTTCGTCGCTGGCGGTGTGTATCTGATCGTCACGAGCGTCAGGAGCAGGCGCAAGGCTCAGGCCAGCCAGTCGTGGCCGTCTGTGACCGGGCGAGTTCTGGCGGCGGACATTGTCGAATACGTCTCACGAGACGAAGACAAAACGACGCGCTCCTACCATCTGGCCGTTCAGTACGAATACGAGGTCAACGGCCAGCGATACGTCGGCGACAAGGTGAATATCGGCCCGGTGCGGCGGAACATCAACCCACGCAGGTCCCAAGAGATCCTGGCGCGCTATCCGGTTGGCGGGAATGTGACGGTGTACTACAATCCTGTCAACCCCCAGGAGGCCGTGCTGGAAAGGGCGGCGGCACATACCACCGCGATCCTGGTGTTGGGGATCGCCCTGATCCTCGTCCCCAGTTTCATCGCCTGTCTTCTGCTGGTGACTCTCGTGCTCTCTACCCTGTCCTCATCCGGCGGATAAGCAAACCTCCCGAAGGTCGTGACCTTCGGGAGGTTTTTGCATCCGGTAGTGCTCTGTGTCGGTCTCAGACGTGGGGAAGGCTCTGACTGACGACGAGCACCGGACAGGAGGCATATTCGATCACCCGCTCGGCGACCGAGCCAATGCGGGCGCTGCGTGGCCCGTGGCTGCCCACCCGCCCGATCACGATCAGGTCCACCTTGCGCTCGCGCGCCAGGGTGGCGATTTCGTTGTGCGGGACGCCTCGCCGGACGATCCCCTCCACCGGCACATTCTGCTCGCGGGCCAGGCGCGAGAGATAATCCAGGTACCGCTGTCCCGTTTGCTCCAGTTCCCGGCGCGTCGCCTCCAGCGTCTTGGAAGAGGCGGCAGCGATCTTGCCCACGATGGTAGCATCCTCCGTAACGACGTATACCAGCGTAATCCGGGCGCGGAAAGCCACTGCGATCTGAATCGCCAGGCGGCCGGCACGGATCGAAGTCTCCGACCCATCGGTAGGAACCAGGATGTGGGTAAACAGGCTCCGTCGCTCTTCCATAGGAATCCCCCTTTGGTTGGGGTGTGTTTCAAATGAGTTGGAAGGATAGGTGAGCGGCGTGCTGTCAACGGATTCAAGGAGCGGATTAAACGGATTAGGTGGTCGCGCGAGGAGCAAAATCCGTTCGATTCGTTCCAGAAATCCGTTGACAGCGCCCCACCGTAGACTCGCCTAACTGAAAAGAAACACACCCCTTTGGTTATGATGAACGGTAGGAGCGGACTCCCCCGTCTGGAGGGCGAGACAACCTCGCCCCTTATCCGAATTCGTGCGAGGTGGGCTTGCCGCCGATGTCCCGATAAATGGCCGGCTTGCCACCGGAGATGTCCCGATAGGGCTGCGCGTACTCTCGAGCCGATGGGCCAATCTCTGGCAGAACAGCCCTGGCCTTGAGGCGCTTGAGTTGAAAGATCTCTGCCCGCTCTCGCTCTTCTAATGCGCTTTCAATGAACGCAATTGTCCGCTCGTATTGCGGGATAAAGATGTACTGAAGCGCGTTGACGCGCCGCTGGGTCTTTTGCAATTCCCGCGCCAGCCGCCACACAGTGGTCATCAGTTCGGCCAGGGTGGGGATCTCTTGCAGCACCCGGCGAAAACTGCTCATCGCCTCGTCCAGGCCCGCGTCCGTACCACCCAGACCGTAGGGCGTGAGCGGCGGTTCGCCGTACGCCCGCACCAGCGGGATGACCACCCCCATCACGCTGTGCGGGGTGATGCCCACCTCGATGGTTTTATTGACCGAGAGCGCCGCCCATTCCAGGTGCTCGCGGCCCATCGTAAGCCGCGCCCTTTCGAGTGCACGGTACGCTTCCGCCAGCAGCTCCCACACCCGTTCCTGGTGCGCGGCGGCATCGTGCGCCACGTGTATCAGTTCGGTGGTGAGCACCTCGCGCTTCTTGTCCAGGATTTCGTACCCCTCGCGCGCCAGCGCCAGCGCCTGCTTCATGCGCAGCAAGTTGCTGCGCGTGGGAGCGATACGGATAAAAGATGACATCAGCGCATCAGTAAACTGGCAAGGATCAGCCTGCTACTTCCTCACCGCCTCTTGCGGATGGGCCTGTAGTACGCTGCGATCTCTTCCTCACTCACGCGGGTCAGTTTGGCGTCTTTGGTTGCCGGGCTGGTGACCGTGCATCTCTTCCTCACTCACGCGGGTCAGTTCCTCCGGCGGCAGGAGGGCAAGCATCCGCCAGCCGAGATCCAATGTCTCCTGGATCGTACGGTTCTCCGTCGCGCCCTGGCCGATGAATTCGCGTTCGAACGCACGGCCAAACTCCAGGTACTGCCGGTCCACCGCCGAGAGCTCCTCCTCGCCGATGACCGAGGCCAGCGCGCGCACGTCCTGCACGTGGGCGTAACTGGCGTACAGTTGCGCCGAGAGATGCGCATGATCCCCCCGTGTCATCCCCTCGCCGATGCCGTCCTTCATCAGACGCGAGAGCGAGGGCAGCACCGAGATCGGCGGATAGATCCCCTGCTGGAACAGTTCGCGGCTGAGCACGATCTGCCCCTCGGTGATGTAACCGGTCAGGTCGGGCACCGGGTGGGTGATGTCGTCGTTGGGCATCGTCAGGATTGGCAACTGGGTGATAGAGCCGGAACTGGTCTTGATGCGTCCGGTGCGCTCGTAGATGGAGGCCAGGTCGCTATAGAGGTAGCCGGGGTAGCCTTTGCGGCTGGGCACTTCACCGCGCGCGTTCGAAAGTTGCCGCAGCGCCTCGCAATAGTTGGTCATGTCAGTCAGCACAACCAGCACGTGCATGTCCTTCTGAAACGCCAGGTATTCGGCCAATGTCAACGCCGCGCGCGGGGTCACCAACCGCTCGATAGGCGGGTCGTCGGCCAGGTTGAGGAACATCGCCACGCGGGTCAGGGCGCCGCTGGCGGCGAACGAACCGCGAAAGTACTCGGCCACGTCGTGCTTGACGCCCATCGCGGCAAAAACGATGGCGAATTGGCCTCCGGCCTCTTCGCCGGTGATGGTGGCCTGGCGCACGATCTGCGCCGCGAGTTGGTCGTGCGGCAGCCCGGCGCCGGAAAAGATGGGCAACTTTTGACCCAGCACCAGCGTGTTCATGCCGTCTATCGCCGAGATGCCGGTCTGGATGAAGGAGCGGGGGTAGATGCGGGCCGTGGGGTTGATCGCCTGGCCGGTGATTTCGAGGGACTGCTCGGCCAGCGGCGGAGGGGCTCCGTCCCGCGGCTCTCCGAGCCCATCAAAGACGCGCCCCAGCATCTCGGTCGCCACAGGGATGCGCAACGGCTGGCCCAGGAAGCGCACCTGGGTATCCTCGATGGAAAGCCCGATTGTGCCGGCAAAGACTTCGATGACGGCGATGCCCTCGCCAACTTCGAGCACGCGCCCGCGCCGTCGCCGTCCACGGGAATCCACGATCTCGACCACATCATCATAGCCTACGCCTCCCACACCTTCGGCAACGACGATGGGGCCTTCGATGCGGGCCACACCGATGACTTCCTGTCCTCCGTGGTCGCTCGCCTCGTTCACGAGTACGTCCTCTCCAATTCGTCCATCTGCTCGTCCAGCGTCTTGCGAATCTCTGCGAGCCGCTCCAGTTGATCGTTAGGCACGGTGGTCTTCACCCGCACAAGCGCACTCACCACTGGCAACTCGTGGATCACGACGATAGGACAGCCCTTAGCGATGACCCGTCCGGCGCGCTCGTGAAAGTGGAGGATGACCTCCAGCATGTGCATCTGCTTTTCGACCACCGCGTAGGAATCTATCGGATCGAGCGCGTTCTGCTGGAGGAACCCCTCACGCAATAACCGCGCCGTCTCCAGGATCAGTCGCTGATCGTCGGGCAGCGCGTCGGGGCCGACCAGTTTGACGATCTGTTGCAGGCGGTCTTCGCGTTGCAGGATTTCGAGCGCCCGGGCGCGCAGCGCGTGCCATTCCTCCAGCCCGCGCTCGCGCCACCAATCCTCGACCAGGTCCACATATTCGCTGTAACTTTCGAGCCAGTTTACGGCCGGGAAGTGGCGCGCCGAGGAGAGGTTCTTGTCGAGCGCCCAGAAGCAACGGATGAAGCGGTTGGTCTGCTGCGTGACCGGCTCGGAAAAGTCGCCGCCGGGCGGGCTGACCGCGCCAATGATGCTGACCGAGCCGGTACGCCCGCCGAGCGTGGTGACGCGGCCGGCGCGCTCGTAGAACTCGGCCAGACGGGCGCCCAGGTAGGCCGGATAGCCCTCCTCTGCAGGCATCTCTTCCAGGCGACCGGAGATTTCGCGCAGCGCCTCAGCCCAGCGCGAGGTCGAATCCGCCATCAGCGCCACGTCGTAGCCCATATCGCGGTAGTATTCGGCCAGCGTAATGCCGGTGTAGATGCTGGCCTCGCGCGCGGCGACCGGCATGTTCGAGGTGTTGGCAACAAGGATGGTGCGTTCCATCAGCGGGCGGCCGCTGCGCGGGTCGGTCAGGCGCGGAAAGTCTTGCAGCACTTCGGCCAACTCATTCCCCCTTTCTCCACAGCCGATGTACACGACCACGTCAGCGTCGCTCCACTTGGCGATCTGCTGTTGGGTCACGGTCTTCCCGGCCCCAAACCCCCCGGGTATGGCAGCCGTGCCGCCCTTGACCAGCGGGAAGAACGTGTCGAGCACCCGCTGGCCGGTCACCAGCATCTCGGTCGGCGGCAGGCGGCGCAGATAGGCGCGTGGGCGGCGCACCGGCCAGCGTTGGAGCATGGTGATCTCTTGCTCGCCGGTTGCTGTCTCCAACCGCGCAATCGGCTCCTCGACCGTGTACTCGCCCGCCGGGACAATCCACGTCAGCCGACCCTCCAAATCGGGGCGCACCATAATGCGGTGTTCGATCAACGGCGTCTCTGGCACCGTTCCCAGGATGTCACCGCCGTGCACGTCAACGCCGGCCTCGAGACCCGGCGTAAAGGCCCAGTTTTGCTTGCGATAGAGCGGGGTGACCTTGATCCCGCGCCCAATGAAAGTGCCGGAACGCAGTTCGAGCACCGGCAACGGGCGCTGGATGCCGTCAAAGATGCCCTTTAGCAAGCCTGGCCCCAGTTCGACCGAAAGCGGCAGGCCGGTGCCAAAGACCGGCGCTCCGGGACGCAGGCCCGAGGTCTCCTCATACACCTGGATGGTGATGATGTCGTGTTCCAGGCCGATGACCTCGCCCACCAGGTGCTCGTCGCCGACCTCGACCACTTCGAGCATGCCGACCTGCTGGGAGCCGCGGGCGCGGACCACCGGGCCGTTGACCCACACCACTTGACCGATTCGTCCGATCATGCGGTCTCCCCTGCCAGGATGCGATAGACGGGCGCGCGCAGCCCATCTCGCATGCGGGCCAGCCGGGTCTCGAGCGTGTTGTCGTAGCGCCGATGGCCATCGGCGGTCTCGACGATCACGCCAGTACCGTCGCCAAGCGGCTCGCCCATACTCAAACGCACGCCGAGTTCCTGCGCCAGTTCGCCCAGCGCGTGTGCGTCGAGCACCTGGCCCGTCGCCGCATCGGTGTGTACGATGACCTCGTCGGCGCGAAGGGTCTCGATGGCCTCACGCGCCAGACGACGGGCGATGTCCGGATAATCCGGCCACCGGGACACCTCGGCTAGGCGCGTACGAGCCTCGTCAAAGACGCGTTCCAGCAACTGCTCGCGACGCCTGAGGCGCAACGTCTGGGCCTCGATCTGGGCTGCGGCGGTTGCCTGGCCACGCAAACTCTCGGCGGTCTGACGGGCGCGTTGCAGGCGCATTTCCCGCTCAGCGTTGGCCTGCGCCTCCGCCTCGGCGCGGATCACCCTGGCCTGCGAGTGAGCATCCGCCAGTATCTGCCTTGCTTCGCTCGCCACATCTTCTATAATGGCCTGTTGCAGGGCCTTGACCTTATCGGGCAACCGCGCGTCTTCGCGGCGCCATGCGATGTCCTGCCAGGCCTCGCTGTCACTTTGCTCTACCGTCATATCTTTACCCCAATCGTCCTGCGGATCATCTCGCCGAGTGATTGGCGGTCGAGACTCGGCCCTGCCGGCCCGGGGATCTCGACGATCAGCGGGATGGTGCTGCGCACCTTGAGCGTATCTACCCGTTGACGGGCCAGGTCCGCTGCGTCCTCGGTGATCAGCACGACGCCCACCGTCTCGTCAGCAAGGGCCTGATCGAGAGCACTGTGCAACTCTTCGGCCGTCGTGACGATCCGGCCGTGCACGCCGGCAAGGGCAAAACCCCACACCGCGTCTTGATTACCGAGGACCAGCAGTTTCATGCCACTCTATCGGAACAGAATCAGGAAAGCGATGATCAGGCCGTAGATGGCGACGCCTTCGGCCATACCGACGAAGATGAGGGCGCGGCCAAAGACCTCGGGTTTTTCGGCGATGGCACCGATGGCCGCCGAGCCGGTGGAACTCACAGCGTAGGCCGCGCCGATGGAGCCCACGCTGACGGCAATCGCTGCGGCGAGCGTGGCGTAGGGGTCCTGGGCCGCTTCCTGCGAAAGCCCTGCCGCGAGGGCGGTGGCCGGCGCAAAAAGCCATACCAACCCCAGGCCGATCATCAACAGCGCCAGCACGAGATTGATCCCGCACAGTCTGCGCACCAGTTTGCGGACGGTCTGCGCTTTGGCCTTGCGTTGCCTGGACGCGAGTACCATCGCCACGATGAACATGGTCAACCCGCCGATGAGCAGTATGCCGATGATCATTTCACTTCCTCCTATGGAAACTCGGTGGAAATCACGACTACTGTTTGGGGAGCAGCGAGAGCGGACGGAAGCGTATGCCGCTGCCGGAAAAGAACCTGCTAAAGAATTCATAATACTGGAGACGCATTGCCTGGATGCCCACAATCAACCCCTCGAAGCCGACGATGAACAGGTTGCCGAGCACGAAGATAATCCACCACAGCATGCTGAACTCCCGGCCGCCAAAGATGCGGGCCATAATGAACACGACCATGCTGAGGGCACCGTGCGCCACGGCAAAGGCGCCCATACGCACATATGAGAGTGTGTTGCTCAACAGGCTGACGAGCACCTCGAACATCTCGACAGGCATCATGATCATAAACGAGCCCCAGCCGTGCTCGACAAGCGGACGCTGGCCTTCGATCAGACGTGCGAGAATCTCGGAAAACGCCATACCGAGCAGTGAGACGATGGCAGTGGCGGCGAAGACAAGCGGGCTGATCGGCACCTGATGTGTGATGGCGCCCACCAGCCCGATCAGCGACCAGTAGAACAGCAATCCAATCAGGCCGTTACGGTCAAAGATCACCCTGCCCCACTGCCGCCGCAGTACCGCATTGGCCATGGCGCAGACCATGCGCAGGCTAAGCAGTACTACACCCACACCAACGGCAGCGAGCAAGGTTTTTTCAATCTCTCTGATCGGGGTCCACAGGATCGGTTCGAACATGAATTCAAACTGGCGGCGTTCGAAGCCAAAGAGGCTGCCTTCAAGGAAGCCAAAGAGCATCACCGAAATACCGCAGGCGATCACCACACCACTCAGTCGGGCCAACCTGCGCAGCGCACGCACCTTACGGCTGAGCAACAGAATACCCGACAGCGTCAACAGCAGCCCGTGGCCCAGGTCGCCGAACATGATGCCAAAGATGAGCGGGAAGGCAAACGCGACGATGGGCGTGGGATCAATTTCGTTGTAAGAGGGCAGGCCGTAATTGGTCACCAGGCCTTGGAAGCCCCTCAGAGCGGGAGGGTTTTCGAGCGCCACCGGCACGTGGCCGTCCTCTTGCCGCGGGGGGGTGTGGGCTTCGATCAGCGTCTTGTCCGAAACCCGTCTGATCTTTTCCCTTAGCGTCTCCACATGTACCGTAGGCGTCCAGCCGGCGACCAGGTAGGTGTAGCGCAGCCGCCCATAGCGCGCGATAGTCTCAGCCAGCGTGCGCGTCGCGCGCACCTGCCACAATAGTTGGCGCAGGCGCGAGATGAACGTCTCTTGTAATCGGATGATGGCAGACCTGGATTCGGCGATGCGCTGGCGCGTCTGGGCGATGCTCTCTTCCAGCGCCGCGATAGCCTGCGCCGGGGTGCCCTGGTATGCCTCTGGCAGGCTGAGCGGGTTGAGGTAGGCACTGCGCGCCGCCCGGCTCAGAATGTCGGCGTCGCGCTGCGCGCCAAACAGAATGACCGTCGCCAGGTGCTGCTCGCGCTTGAGCACGACCAAGTCCGAGGGGATGAGTTCCAGACCGGTTTGCAGCCGCTCCAGGTTGGCGACCGGCATTGTACCCATCAAAGCAAAGACGTAATGCAGGCTGCGCATGCGCTCCAGGTCTATGTCGAGACCGGCGATTGTCCGCAATTGGTTCACGTAACGCTGCATCTGGTTTAGCCGGGCCTCCTCTTCCTCCAGTGCGCGCACCGGCGCCTGAATCTCCTGTTCCAGTCGCGCGACGTCCAGTTGAGCAGTCTCCGGCTCGACCAATTCGGGTGATGTGGAAGGAGGCGGACCTTCGTCCACCGCCAACGACTTGATCATCGCCAGGATGCGCTGTTCGAGCGACGCCAGGGCAGCGGCCTGCTCGTACCCGTTCGCATCGTGCGTCCAGTACTCCGCGTCCAACTGCTCCGTCAAGATCGGATGAAAGATGCCCGAATCGGCGAGCACCCGGGTCACGTTCACCACGTCGCGCTCCGGCACGATCAGTTCGACTCGGCTCATCTCTTGCGCGCGAAACATGCTCACCCCTGGATCAGGCCGATGGTTGCATCACCAGCATGGATGCGAAAGTTTCTGCGGGAAGGCGGGAGGCTTTGGCCTCGATCAACACGGTCAGATCCCTGGTCTCGTATTCGTTCAACATCAGAAAAGCCGCCGGGATGCCGATGTGAAACGGGTAGCCAATGAAGGCCGCCCGGCACGTGGCGACGAGGCGGCGCTGGAGGGCCACTTCGAGCGCGTCCAACCCCGCTTCGGTCTGCTCCGAGATGCGCCCGGCCTCCGGCATGTCCTTGTAGATGCGCCGCACCACCCGGCCGATGTCGGCGCCGGCAGCGATGGCACGGATGTCCCGATCGTGCACCTGGTAACCGAAAGAGAGCGTGTAGTTGATGATCTCTTGCTCCGACAGATGATGGTAGACGCGGTAGCGGATCGCCCACAGCAGGTTCTGCATGTCGAGCCAACTCCCCACGATGCGCAGCCCCTGTTCGTAATCCAGGCCGCTCAATTGATTAATGCTCCGCCACAAGCCACGGCCATAGTCGAGGTCCAGCGCCACTTCGAGGGGAAAGAGGCTCTTTTCCTCCTCGTAGCGTTCCAGTGCGTGGGCGAGCGTCTCATAGTACGGCGTGTGGCGTGCAAGTTCGACCGCTCGCGTGATGCTGCCGCTTTGCACCATCTTCTCCATGACGGAAGTGGTGAGGGTGGCATAGCGAGGTACCGGGTAGAGCAGGAAGAGCACCTGGTTCCACGGGGCGCCGGCCTCGATGCCCCGCAGCGTTGCCTTGAGATTGTCCACTTCATAGAGCCGCCACATCCACAGCAACAGTTGGCGGCTCGGTTCCGGCGTCAGGCGAATGACCTTCTCGTAGAGGGCAGTCAGGTGGCGTCTTACCTGGTGCACGGCGCGGCGCGGGGTCAGGTCCTTGAGAATCAGCGTGGCGCCATAAGTCGTCTTCGCCAGCGCGCTCGCCAGCGCGTCCAGGTCCTGCGCATGGACCAGCGCGTCCCACTGCTCCAGCGACAGCATGGCCGAGTAGAGCGCACGCACGGTCGCGTGGACCAGGGAATAATCTATGACGCTCTGTACAGGCATGGCGTTACTGGCGTCCTGCGACGCGGTCAAGCACGAATTGTACAGCGCGGGCATGGTGTTGAGCGGCCAGGCTCTCCATCCGCTGGGCCTCGGCCTCAGCCTGCGCTATGATGCGCGTCCGCTCCGTCTCGGCCGCCACCCGCCCGGCGGCGACGATCTGGTCGGCCTGCTGGCAGGCTTCGGCCAGTGCCTGTTCGCGCAGGGCGGCGGCCTTTTCCGCTTCGGCGATGATCTGCGCTGCCTGGCGCCGGGCATCCTCATGAAGGTGTGCAGCCCTCTGCTCGATGGCCAGTATTTGGGCGATCGTTTCCTGGCTCAAGTGTCCCTCCCATTAGAATGCCGTGGCGCGGCATGTCGGCGGTGTCCTGTATGGTTGGCGGGATTGTAGCACTCTGGCAAGTTACTGTCAAGGTAACCACCGTTCAGCCCGATTCATAGACGGGGCGGCGGGCAGGTCGGCAAGGGCCAAAAAGGGGTACGGGCAAGGCTCGCCTCGCCCGTACAGCGACCTGTCAGGGATGAGCGCATGCACAAAAAGGCGTCCGGTCTGGTTTTCGCTACCCAACGACGGTGGGAGGCGTCCATTGACGCCGACGAGCGGATTTATTCCAGCAGGTGGATCGCCGCGATGATCGGCGCGAACAGCGAAGAGACCAGCGACATGACCGTAATCAGGGTGTTCAGCGAGGGCCCGGCGGTGTCCTTGAAGGGATCGCCTACCGTGTCGCCCACGACGCCCGCTTTGTGCGAGTCGGACCCCGGGCCGCCATAGTGACCGGCCTCGATGTACTTCTTGGCATTGTCCCACAGGCCGCCTGCATTGGCCATGAACAGCGCAAAGAGCACGCCGGTAAAGATGCTACCGCCCAGAAAACCGCCCAGCGCGTTTGGCCCCAAGAGGAAACCGACCAGCAGCGGGAGCATGATAGCCAGGCAGGCGGGCAGCACCAGCGACATCAGCGCGCCCTGCGCCGCCAACCCCACACAGCGGGCGTAATCAGGACTGTCGGTGCCGGCCAGGATGCCCGGCTTTTTGCGAAACTGCTCGCGGATTTCATCAATCATCTTGAAGGCGTTCTTGGTCACGGATAGCATCGTCAGCGCGCTAAAGAGCGGCGGCGTCATTGCGCCCAACAAGACCCCCGCGATCACCTTCGGATCGAGCAGACTGATGGTGATGGGGTAACCACGCCGCCCCACCACCTCCGAGTAAGCCGCAAAGAGCGCCAACACGGTGAGCGCTGCGGCGCTGATGGCAAAGCCCTTGGTGATGGCCTTGGCTGTGTTGCCGGCGGCATCGAGCACATCGGCAGTGTCAATCACCGACCGATCCATCCCCGACATCTCGGCAATCCCCTTGGCGTTATCCACGATGGGGCCGTAGGCGTCGGCAGAGACGATCATTCCGCTGACCGACAGCATACCGACCGCCGCCACGCCCACGCCATAGATGCCGGCAACCGGGCCCAGCACGTCTCTTGCCAAAGCATCGGCTGCGTAATAGGCAGCCAGCGAAGCGACGACAATGCCGAGGATGGAGGGCACGATGCTGATCAGCCCATAACTAAAGCCGGTGATGATATTGAGCGCAGCGCCGGAGCCGGAGACTCTGGCCGTCTCCTGGAGCGGCCGGTTCCCTTCGGATGTATAGTAGTCGGATGTAAAACCGATGACCATGCCCGCGACCAACCCGGCCAGTGTCGCCCACATCACGCCGGCATTGTAACCTCCCAGGAGCACCAGGGCGATCATCATCACCGTGAACAGCGCGCAGGTGATGAGCATGCCGCGGTTGAGGGCTGCGCCTGGAGCGCCTTTCTCGCCGATGCGCACGAACTGGAAGCCGATCAGCGAAGCGATGGTGCCCAGCGTACATAGGATCAGCGGGAAGACGATGTAACGTTGCTGCACGCCGAGGTTCAACGAAAGGCTCAACACCATCACGGCCACCGAACTGGCCACGTAACTGTCAAAGATGTCCGCACCCATGCCAGCCACGTCGCCCACGTTATCGCCGACATTGTCGGCCACCACGCCGGGGTTGCGCGGGTCGTCTTCGGGGATGCCGATCTCGACCTTTCCAACCAGGTCGGCGGCGATGTCGGCGGTCTTGGTATAGATGCCGCCGCCAGCCTTTGCCAGCAACGCCAGCGCCGAGGCGCCAAAACTGAAGCCCAGCACAATTTCGGGATCCCCGGTCAACAAGTAGGTGACGCTTATCCCGATCATGGCCATGCCGACCATCGCCAGGCCCATCACCGACCCGGCGTTGAAGGCCAGGCGGAAGGCTTTATTGATACTCTGGCCGGCCGCATAAGACGTGCGCACGTTGGCCATTACTGCCACCGTCATGCCCAGGTAGCCGGCCACGGCAGAGCAAAGCGTACCACTGATGAACGCCAGCGCCATCTTGATGCCGTACCCGGGATCAACGGCCACCTCACCTTCGCCGGCGTGCTGGAAACTGAACAGGATGGCGATAATAAGGCCCAGCACCACCGCGACCAGCCCCAAGGCCGTGTACAGGCGACGCAAATAAGTCTGCGCGCCCTCGCGAATCCATCCGGCGACTTGTTGTGCCTTCTCACTTCCTGGGTTCTGCTTCTTGACCCAAAAATACTGCCAGATCGCCAGCCCGACAGAGCTAACTCCGGCGGCGATAGCGATAAAGAGCCAAACAGTATCCGACATAGACATCTCCTGGACTCAGGCACAATAGAAACCGGGCGTGAACAACCCGGCTTCTATTGGCGATGATGACTTACACGTTCGCAGAGCGCCACCATTGATAATTCTTGATGCGCAGTTCATCCCACGATGGCATAGGAAAGTATACGAGTTTCTCTTCATTCCCTACAAAGATGCCGCTCTTGATCGTGCGATATGGGAACGACGCCGGCGCGATACGGTCAACCATTTTGGTATGGACGGTCTTGGCCTTCAATTCGATCAGACACTCGCGCAGGTGGGGGATATTCGAATAGGGCAAATCGCGCACGTCACCCGTGGCAGGATCTGTTGCCAGGTCGCCCAGACGCAATTCTGCAAAACAGATCGCTGGCAGGGAAAGCAGGCTAATCGGATTCTTGATGATCAGTTCATAGATCCCGCACGGACCGAGCGTGCTCACCACCATCGGATGTACGGGAGCGATCTCCTGGTAAAGGTGCAGTTCGCCCTGGGGATCCTCAGGACACTCTGGAGCGGCATCCAGGCCTAACGTCCGCCCGTCCTGTGTCACCAGGTAGAGTTTCTGGATCGCATCCAGAGAGGTGTGCTCCAGTACCCGGTAGACGGAGATGTAGATGGAAGCCTTGGGGCTGCCATCTTCGTGGGGCACGCAGCGCCGGATGCCCTCGTCAATGCGAAAATATTCGTGCCGGAAGTTGGGATCAATCTCGAAAAAGATAGCCTGACCGCGGGACTTTTTCGCACCTCCAATGGCATAATAGGCCCCAAATTCTTCCGGGCCCAGCATGGAAGCGATCAACGCTTCGGGTATCAGGGATAGATAGAGATGAACAGCCATTGATACCTTCCTCCCTTCCTTGAGAATGATTAGCCACGAAACTACCACCATCTGAGGAGGCAACAGCCCGCTCACGCCCGTATTATACGCAGGATGGGAAAAGGGTCAAGTGAAACACACTGGTGATTACCCACATCTTTCATGCGGCGCGTTCCGATACCCAAGGGATTTTCCTGGGGGTTGGGCGGGCGCTTCGCGCCCGCCCAACCCTCCAATTTCTCCTCTCCCTGCACATGTGAGTAACCACCAGAAACACAGACCGGAGAATACAAGCGTGGGGCGTGACTTGCGCAGAAAGACAGGCTGGGGGATAATCAGGTTGAACCGACAGCGTGGTAAGGAGAGGAAATGGACGCGCAAATCCTGATTGTGGACGACAGCCCTGATCTCGTCCAAGTCTTGAGTGACATTCTTGCCCAGCAGGGCTACCGGGTCGAGTCGCGTGACGGGGGGAAGAGCGGCTGGGAACGCCTCATGGCAGCGGTGGAGCACCAGGCGCCAATGCCGGATCTGCTGCTCCTCGACCTGATGATGCCCGACATTGACGGCCTGACGCTGTTGCGCCGCATTCGCGCCGACGAGCGCCTCGCGCTCTTGCCGGTGGTGATCCTCACCGCGCAGGCCGATTCGGACACCCGGCTGATGGCACTGGAAGCCGGAGCGAACGACTATCTCCCAAAGCCCGTCCAAACCATCGAACTCCTGGCCCGCGTCAAAACCCTCCTCGGCTGGAAACTGGCGGAGCGCCTCCAGCAGCACAGGATGGAGCGTCTGGTTGAGGCAGGCAGGTTACTCCTGCATACGGTCGATCTGGATAACGTGCTGGAGCATGTCATGCAGATCGCCATGAACGGGATGGATGCAGAAGGGGCATCCGTGTGGCTACATGGCCCGGACGGAGACCTCAAATGCCGGGCAGCTTCCGGCCCCGCCGTCGAGCCTCTCAAAGGGATGCAGGTCGCGCCGGGGGAGGGCATCGTCGGTTGGGTGCTCCAGCAAAAGCAAGCGATCCTCGTGCCGGACGCTCAAGCCGCTCCTCATTTCATCCGCCAGGCAGCTGAGATGATCTCCCACCATATCCGTGATCAGGTCGCCGCGCCGTTGCTCGTGAGGGGAAGTGGCATTGGCGTCTTGGAGGTAGTCAACAAGAAGGGGGAGCCGTTCTCGCCTATGGACCTGGCATGGCTGGAAGTCCTGGCGCCTCTGGCTGCTGCCGCTATCGCCAACGCACAACTCTTCCACGCCTTGCAGCAGCGCACCGCCCAATTGCAGGCACGCAACGAGGAACTGGATGCTTTCGCTCACACCGTGGCGCACGATCTGAAGAACCCTTTGACTAACATTATCGGATTTGCCGAGGCGTTGGACAAACATTACGAGCGGATGTCTGCCGAGGAAATGCGAAGCCATCTGCATAGGATAGCCCAGAACGGCCGTAAGATGGACCGTATCATTGACGAATTGCTGCTGCTGGCCGGCGTGCGCAAGATGGAGGTGAAGGTGGAACCACTCGACATGGCGAATATCGCTGGTGAGGCCATTCAACGCCTGGCCGATATGATCGAGGAACGTCATGCTGAAATCATACTGCCCGACACCTGGCCGGCGGCGCTGGGCTATGCGCCCTGGGTCGAAGAGGTGTGGGTGAACTATCTCAGCAACGCCATCAAGTATGGCGGCCAGCCGCCGCGGATCGAGATAGGCGCGACGCTACAGCCGGATGGGATGGTGCGTTTCTGGGTACGCGATAATGGTTCCGGCCTCACGCCGGAGGCCCAGGCCCGGCTATTTACCCCGTTCACCCGGCTCGACCAGGGGCGCGCCGAAGGTCACGGGCTGGGACTCTCTATCGTGCGCCGTATCGTGGCCCGGCTTGGCGGACAGGTGGGCGTACAGAGCGAGTTGGGCCGGGGAAGCACTTTCACTTTCACGCTCAAGAGCGCAACTACGCTGCGAACCGGCTGAACAACACAAACGGAGGCCCATGCGCCGCGAGATCATCGGCGGCATCGTCCGTTACCGATTCGAGAGATTGGAGGAACAGGGCATACTGCACGCCTTCCTCACCCGTCTGGGCGGGGTAAGCGCCCCACCCTTCGCCACGCTCAACCTGGGCCACACCGTAGGAGACAATCTGGCGGCGGTGGAGGAGAACTACCGGCGGGCTTGCGCCGCGCTGGGCCTGCGCCGCGAGCAGGTCGTCAGCCCCTATCAGGTGCACGGCACGCACGTGCGTCCTGTCTTCCGCGCACACGGCGGCAGTGTCCAGCCTGCCGCCGACGGCCTGCTCACCACCACGCCGGGCGTGGCGCTCCTCTTGCGCTTCGCCGACTGCGTCCCACTCCTGCTCTTCGATCCGGCGCGCCGGGCGATAGGGCTGGTGCACGCCGGCTGGAGGGGAGCGGCAGGTAACATCGCGGCAGCGGCAATGAGGGCCTTTGCCCGTTACGCCGGCAGCCGCCCGGAGGACATATGGGCGGGCATCGGCCCGGCCATCGGGCCATGCTGCTATGGAGTGGAACCGGAGATTGAGGCAGTCATTGCACGCAGCATGCCAGCCACAGCAGAGGTGATCCAGAAACGGAACGGCGTCTCGTATCTGGACCTGCCCGGGCTGGTACGGGCGCAGTTAGCAGCAGCAGGAGTGCAACAGATCGAGATGGCAAACCTGTGCACCGCCTGCCACACCGATGAGTGGTTTTCGCATCGCGCCGAGCACGGGCGTACCGGGCGCTTCGGCGCACTGATCATGCTACGGTAGTTTCCGGTACAAAACGCTATAGGAGGGCTCTCCAGAGCCCGAAATCGGCGTCAGAGACGCCTCCCACCGTGGTTTTGTACCGAGAGGCCCTCCCAATCAGAACCGGTCGTTCCACCACGGTGGCCTGTCGCGCTCGAAGTAAATGGTTGGTGGAGGACGGGGCGGAGGCGGGGGTGGCGAGGGGATGATCTTGGCGATTGCCAGGCCGAAGACGAAACCGCCGATGTGCGCCCACCAGGCCACACCACCTGCCTGCATCATCGTAGTAACCCCCAGCGCGAACAGGCCGTTGAACAACTGGGAGACGAACCAAAAGCCCAGATAGATCAGCGCCGGGATCTCGACCAGGCGGATAAAGTAGAACAGGGGGACGAGCGTGAAGACGCGCGCCGTGGGGAACATCACCAGGTAGGCCCCCAGGACGCCGGCGATGGCCCCGCTGGCTCCTACCATTGGGACGAGGGAATTGAGATTGATCACCACCTGCAGGGCGCCGGCAGCCAGGCCGCTCGCGACGTAGAACAACAAGTAGCCCGTGTGCCCCATGCGATCCTCGACGTTATCGCCAAAGATATAGAGCGCGAGCATATTGGATATGAGGTGCCACCAGCCGCCGTGCAGGAACATCGAGGTGAGCGGCGTCAGCCAGGCGATCAGGTCTCCACCGTGAAAAAGGCGGGCCGGCACCAGCCCGAAAATCCAGATGAGTTTCTCCAAACGGGCCGGGCCGATGAAGAATTCGAATAGAAAGACCAGCACATTGAGCCCGATCAGCGCAAAGGTGACGACGGGGAGACGGCGGGAGGGTATGTTATCACGCAGTGGGATCATCGCCGGTTCCTCTCGAGTTACAGTTCCTCTCGTCCCTCCAGCGCACGGGTGAGCGTCACCGCGTCGGCGTATTCGAGATCGCCCCCCACCGGCAGGCCGCGCCCCAGCCGGGTGACGCGCACCCCCAGCGGGCGCAGTTGCGTCAGCAGGTACGAGGCCGTCCAGTCCCCCTCACTCGTCGGGTTGGTCGCCAGGATCACCTCGCTCACGCCGCCGGCGCGCACACGGGCCAGCAGTTCGCGGATGCGCAGGTTTTCGACGAACATTCCCTCTGCCGGCGCCAACACCCCGTGCAACACGTGATACACCCCCTTGTAGACGCCAGCCTGTTCGAGCGCCAGCACGTCCAACGGCTCTTCGACCACGCAGACCGTGGTGCGGCTGCGCCCTTCGTCGGCACAGATGGGGCAGGGGTCCTGCTCGGTGATGTTGTAGCAAATGGAGCAAAAGCGCGTGCGCTCCTTCAGTTCACGCAGCGCGGAGGCCAGCCGTCCCGCCAGGTCGCTCTGATCGCGCAGGAGAAAGAAAGTAAGCCGCGCGGCGGTCTTACGCCCGATGCCCGGAAGTTCGGCCAACTCCTCGATCAGCCGCGTCACCGAAGCAGGCGTCGTCTGCATGCTTGCCTCTACATCAGACCGGGGATGTTCAGCCCGCCAGTGAGGGCCGACATGCGCTCTGCCAGCGCCTGGTCAATCTGCTCCAGCCCCTCGTTGACGGCAGCGACGACCAGGTCTTGCAGCATCTCGACGTCCGCCGGATCCACGACTTCGGGCTTGATGGCGAGCGAGAGGACGCGGCGCTCGCCGCTGACGACGGCGGTGACGGCCCCGCCGCCAGTGCTCGCCGTGACCGTCATCGCGGCGACCTCCTCCTGCGTCTTGAGGAGATTCTCCTGCAGGCTTTGCAACTGTTGGAGCATGCCCCCTTTGCCCATCTTGGGACCGCCCTGCGGTTTGATTTTTCGAACCAAGGTTGACCTCCGTGGTTAGCGTTTAACGATTGAATAAACTCTCTGAAGTCTGGGTTCAGCACCGTATCTCCAGCGATGGTATTCCTGGCGGATCTCCTCCAATGCGGCCAGACGGGTCTGATAGGGCTGGGTCTGCCAGTAAGCGAAATCGCTCTTCTGCTCGTGGATGTTGACTTTGGTGTAGACCTTCTGAATGCCAGAGGCCGCTACGTTTTCCACCTTCGTGTCCTTTGGCAAAAAACGCTCACCTATTCCGCCCGCTGCACCACCTGCGCGCCCAAATCTTCCACCGCTGCACGCACCAGCGGGTCCATCTCGGCTGAGGGGATGGCCTGCCCGCTGCCCTGCGCCGCCACCGGGCCTGTCACCGGTGCCCCGGGCCGTTCCTTGCTCAACAGCACGCAACGCACGCGGTAGCGCTGGCCGACGAGGTGGCTCAGCACGTCTTCCACGACCCGCTTGTTTTGCTCTTCCTCTACCTTGCCGCGATGAAAGTTGTGGGCAAAGCCCAGCACCACCACATCTCCTTCGACCGCCACCGGCTCGCACGAATGCATCAGCGCCTCGAGCGAGAGGTTGCGCGGGCGCAACGCGTTCAAGAGTTCCGGCCAGCGCCCTCGCAGCACCTCCGGCGTCAGAGAGCCGTCACCGGGGGCCAGGCTCGTATCGGAGAGATAGGCCGGGTCCGGCTCTCGCACCATCGCAGGCGGCGCGGAGCGGGCAGGCGCAGATTTCGTTGGCGGCGGAGACGGCGCAGGGCGTTTGGGAACGGGACGGGCCTGCACAGGGGACGGGGCCGCAGGGCGCGCCGGAGAGGACGCCGGACGTGGATTGGTCGGCGCTGACGAGGTGGTCTCCGATTCGACAGGGAGCACAGACTCGATAAAGGCCATCTCCAACGGCAACTGCGGCTGCCAGCCCCCACGCATCTCGACCGCCGCCTGGTTGAAAAGCCGCACCGCCCGCGTCAGCGTGCGCGGCGAGAATCCGGCAGCCTGCTTTTCCAACTGCGGGCGCAATTCATCCGAAATGTAAAAGGGCACAACACCGGAGTTCAACCGCAGGAGGAGCAATGCGCGCAGGTGCTCGACCATCTGGCGGGCGAACTGGCGCGGGTCGGCGCCCTCGTCCACCGCCGTGTTGATCGCGCTCAAACCTTGCGCCATGTCCCTTTTCGCCAGCGCGTCGGTCACCAGGAGGATCGTCTCGCCGGCGCCGACGCCCAACGCCGCGCGCACCTCGTTCACGGTGACGCCGCCGGCATCGTAGGAGGCCAGCTGGTCGAGCAGGCTTTCGGCGTCGCGCATACTGCCGGTGGCCTGGCGGGCCACCAATTCCAGCGCCTCACGATCGGCCTGGATGTGCTCCTGCTGCGCCAGCGCTTCTAGCCGCGCAACCATCTGGCTCACGGGGATGCGGCGGAAATCGAAGCGCTGGCAACGCGAGAGCACCGTCGCGGGTATCTTGTGCGGCTCGGTCGTCGCCAGCACAAAGATCGCATGAGGCGGGGGCTCCTCCAACGTCTTGAGCAGCGCGTTGAAGGCGGCGTTGGAGAGCATGTGGACTTCATCTATGACATAGACCTTGTAGCGCGCCTCGTTGGGACGGAAGCCGACGCGCTCGCGCAGTTCGCGCACATCGTCCACGCCGGTGTTGGAAGCGGCGTCAATCTCGATCAGATCGAGCAGCCGTCCCTCGTTCACCGCCTGACAGATCGCGCACTGGTTACAGGGGCGTTCGGCCTCCGGCGCCAGGCAATTGACCGCTTTGGCGAGCAGGCGGGCAGTGGTCGTCTTGCCGGTGCCGCGCGGCCCGGCGAAGAGGTAGGCGTGGTGGATGCGCCCAGACACGAGCGCGTTGCGCAGCGTGCGCACCACGTGCTCCTGGCCCACCACCTCATCGAACGTCTTGGGTCGCCACTTGCGGTACAATGCCTGTGCTGCCATCGCCATCTCCTCGTCAAGTCTGCTGATAGTCTAACACCGTCGGGCGAGAAAGGCAAGTCGGGGGCAGAAAACAAAAAGCCCCTTGGCGATGACCTACTCTCCCAGGGGGCTGCCCCCCAAGTACCATCGGCGCTGACGGGCTTAACTTCCGGGTTCGGGACGGGACCGGGTGTACCCCCGCCGCTCGAATCACCAAGGGACCTTTTGACGATTATATCAACTGAACAGTGCGAGAACTCCAAGTTCTCCGCATCACCGGTCAAGCCCTCGACCGTTAGTACGGGTTGGCTTAACGCATTACTGCGCTTCCACCTCCCGCCTATCAAACCGGTAGTCTTCCGGCGGTCTTACTCGGTTAACCCGATGGGGGACCTTATCTTGGGGCGAGTTTCCCACTTAGATGCTTTCAGCGGTTATCTCTGCCAGACTTGGCTACCCAGCGATGCCCCTGGCGGGACAACTGGCACACCAGCGGTCTGTCCACTCCGGTCCTCTCGTACTAAGAGCAGCTCCCCTCAAGTCCCCTGCGCCCACAGCGGATAGAGACCGACCTGTCTCACGACGGTCTGAACCCAGCTCACGTACCGCTTTAATGGGCGAACAGCCCAACCCTTGGGACTTTGTCCAGCCCCAGGATGCGATGAGCCGACATCGAGGTGGCGAACCTGGTCGTCGATGTGAACTCTTGGACCAGACTACCCTGTTATCCCCGGGGTAGCTTTTGTCCGATGGCCACGGCCCTTCCACTCGGAACCGTGGGATCACTAAGCCCGACTTTCGTCTCTGCTCGACTTGTGGGTCTCGCAGTCAAGCTCCCTTATGCCTTTACACTCTATGGCGGGTTTCCATTCCGCCTGAGGGAACCTTTGGGCGCCTCCGGTACCTTTTAGGAGGCGACCGCCCCAGTCAAACTGCCCACCTGGCACTGTCCCCCTGCCGGATCACGGCCAGGGGTTAGGGCCAAGACTTGGCCAGGGTGGTATTTCAAGGACGGCTCCACCGAGGCTGGCGCCCCAGCTTCATCGCCTCCCACCTATCCTACACAGGTCAAGCCCTAACTCAATACCAAGCTGCAGTAAAGCTCCACGGGGTCTTTTTGTCCTGCTGCGGGTACACGGTATCTTTACCGCGACTTCAATTTCGCCGGGTCCCTCGTTGAGACAGTGCTCCAGTCGTTACACCGTTCGTGCGGGTCGGAACTTACCCGACAAGGAATTTCGCTCACCATTCATCCGGGCATTTCTGCCTGGGGTGGACTATCTCTTCGTCCACACCGTTGCTCCAATTCGGCCAGGATCTCCTGCGCCTTGACCTTGTTCGCGCGGTTCATAGAGAGTGTGATCTCGATGATCTGCCTCAACCCTTCTAATGTCAGGTGTTGTCCTTCAGCCATCAATCTGATCACTCTGGCGAACTTTTTGAAATCCACATTCTTCTTCGTCTTTAGCGGATGGCGCTCGAAAAACGCCACCACTTCCTGCAGACAAGAGAACTTGCGGATTCGCAGTTCGTAGCGGTTCTCTCGGTTACGGCGCACTGTACCGCAATGGAAAAACCGCTTCAGGGCATATAGCACCTGAACATCACGTTCATGCTGAACCACGCGAAACTCTGGCAGGACCTGGTATCCCAGTGCCATTTCGGGCTGGGGATTGATGCCTACATAGAAGCACCCTTCTCCATCCACGAATCCGACTACCCAGTCGGGGCTGAGATCCATCGCTGACCTCCTTGGAAGTTGGACGCCTGGCGTATAGTCTCTGAGGACCCCCCTCGATGGGTTTCCTGCGGATTGCCCAATCCCGATCATTTTTACTGAGGGATTGTCCTCGAGTAGACCGGGCTCTCAGGGTATTCCCGCATACAGCCAGGTATTGCCCCCGACGTTACCGTCGAGGCAGGCAGCAATCGCTACCTTAGGACCCTTATAGTTAGGGCCGCCGTTCACCGGGGCTTCAGTTCAGGGCTTTGTCCGAAGACTAACCCTTCCCTTTAACCTTCCGGCACTGGGCAGGTGTCAGCCCCTATACTTCCTCTTGCGAGTTAGCAGAGACATGTGGTTTTGATAACCAGTCGCTAGAGCCACTTCACTGCGACCCCCTCGGGCTCGACGGAATTGTCTCACCCTACTGGGGCACCCCTTCTCCCGAAGTTACGGGGTCATTTTGCCTAATTCCTTAACGAGGGTTCTCCCGTTCGCCTTGGTATATTCTACCCGTCTACCAGTGTCGGTTTGCGGTACGGGCACCCGAGACTCACCGCTTAGAGGCTTTTCTTGGCCGCGCAGCTCGACCACTTCTGGCTCAGGGCACCGCCATCGCCCTTCAGGCTCCGGGGACGGATTTGCCTGCCCCCCTCAACGCCCTCCAGGCTTGGCACCCGAATCCAATAACGGGCTGGCCTACTGCACTGCGTCACCCCATCACTCCTCTCAGGTGGTTCCGGAATATTAACCGGATGTCCATCGCCTACGCCTCGCGGCCTCGGCTTAGGCCCGACTAACCCGACGCGGACTGACCTTCCGTCGGAAACCTCAGACTTACGGCGAACACGGTTCTCACGTGTTTTACGCTACTCATGCTGGCATTCTCACTTCTGCACGCTCCACCGCTCCTCACAGTACGGCTTCGACGCCTGCAGAACGCTCCCCTACTGCCCCCGCTTGCGCGGAGGCCCGTGGCTTCGGTATCAGGCTTGAGCCCCGTTATATTGTCCGCGCAGGATCGCTCGACCAGTGAGCTATTACGCACTCTTTAAAGGATGGCTGCTTCTAAGCCAACCTCCTGGCTGTCCGGGCAATCCCACTTCGTTTCCCACTTAGCCTGAACTTGGGGACCTTAGCCGACGGTCTGGGCTCTTTCCCTCTCGACTACGGATCTCATCATTCGCAGTCCGACTCCCGCGCTATGGAGTACCGGCATTCGGAGTTTGGTTGAGTTTGGTAAGCGATAAGCCCCCTAGCTCATCCAGTGCTCTACCTCCGGTACTGAACGCGCGAGGCTAGCCCGAAAGCTATTTCGGGGAGAACAAGCTATCTCCAGGTTCGTTAGGCATATCACCTCTACCCACAGCTCATCCCACCCTTTTGCAACAGAGAAAGGTTCGGCCCTCCACGAGGGGTTAACCTCGCTTCAGCCTGGCCATGGGTAGCTCACCTGGTTTCGTGTCTACTCCCTGCCACTCCTACGCCCTATTCGGACTCGCTTTCGCTACGGCTACGGCTGTCACTGCCTTAACCTGGCGACAGAGAGTAACTCGCCAGCTCATTCTCCAAAAGGCACGCCGTCACACCTTGCGCTCCCAGCGCCCCCGAAGGGGGCTGACCGCTGGGCCTCACGCCCCCCCGAAGGGGGAGCCCCGGCCCAGGGGTATCAAGAGACGCCATAGTGCTCCGACCGCTTGTAGGCATACGGTTTCAGGTTCTATTTCACTTCCCTCACTGGGGAACTTTTCACCTTTCCCTCACGGTACTTGTGCGCTATCGGTCGCCAGGGAGTATTTAGCCTTGGGAGGTGGTCCCCCCTGCTTCCCACAGGATTTCCCGTGTCCCGTGGTACTCAAGGTCACCGGTAAGAGTCTGGTCCGCTTTCGCCTACAGGACTATCACCCTCTATGGTCTCCCTTTCCAGCAGAGTTCGGCTAGCAGCCAGGTTGGTAACTCTTTCGGGCTCATGCAGCACCCAACCGGGCCTTACAACCCCAGCACCACATAGGTCTGCATACCACTGAGTGATGCTGGTTTGGGCTGTTCCCTTTTCGCTCGCCACTACTCAGGGAATACTCTCTTTTCCTGGGGGTACTAAGATGTTTCAGTTCCCCCCGTTCCCTCCGACCCGCCTATGGATTCAGCGGGCGGTGCCTGGGTATTGCCCAGGCGGGTTTCCCCATTCGGGCATCCCCGGATATAACGCCTGCACACGGCTCCCCGAGGCTTATCGCAGTGTACCACGCCCTTCTTCGGCTCCTGACGCCAAGGCATCCACCGTACGCCCTTAGTAGCTTAACCGTGATGCGGAGAAATTGAAGTTCTCGCAATCTGTTCAGTTGTTAATGTGCTCACCCAGCCGGTTGATTGCTGGCCGCTGTCGCCTACCCAAGTGGGCCACGGCGGCCAATCATCAACCTCTTCATTTTTCAAGCGAAACGGCCTGGCATATCCTCCAGGCCGTCTCGAGAGCCTCAGATATGTCCAGCGTCCGACTATGCAGTTCCGATATGAGTATGGGCCTTTAGCATACGAGCCAGGTTTTCTCCTGACCGAAGGGTAGTATACCTCAATCTCTTGGGTCTGTCAAGCGCTCCCTGGTGGAGATGAGGGGATTCGAACCCCTGACCTCCTCCGTGCAAGGGAGGCGCTCTCCCATCTGAGCTACATCCCCGTGTGGTGGGCCTGCCTGGATTCGAACCAGGGACCACTCCCTTATCAGAGGAGTGCTCTAAACCGGCTGAGCTACAGGCCCGCGCTAAAAGAGCCGGTCCCTTAACAACTGGAGAGTGACAGGAAGGGTAAGAACCCGGTCGGTCGCTGACGCATCAAGCGCCTTTGACCGTGCTCCCTAGAAAGGAGGTGATCCAGCCGCAGCTTCCGCTACAGCTACCTTGTTACGACTTCGTCCCAGTCACCAGCCCCACCTTCGACGGCTGCCTCCCTTGCGGGTTGGCCCACCGGCTTCAGGTGTTGCCAGCTCCCATGACGTGACGGGCGGTGTGTACAAGGCCCGGGAACGTATTCACCGCACTATGGCTGACGCGCGGTTACTAGCAACTCCGGCTTCATGCAGGCGAGTTGCAGCCTGCAATCCGAACTGAGACCGGCTTTGAGGATTGGCTCCGCCTCACGGCTTGGCAACCCATTGTACCGGCCATTGTGGCGTGTGTGTAGCCCTGGACATAAAGGCCATGCTGACTTGACGTCATCCCCACCTTCCTCCCAGTTATCCCGGGCAGTCCCCTTAGACACGTGTAACTAAGGGCGGGGGTTGCGCTCGTTACGGAACTTAACCCGACACCTCACGGCACGAGCTGACGACAGCCATGCAGCACCTGTGCAGGCTCCCCGAAGGGTCGTTCCGCTTTCGCCTCACTACTACCTGCATGTCAAGCCCAGGTAAGGTTCTTCGTGTAGCATCGAATTAAACCACACGCTCCGCTGCTTGTGCGGGCCCCCGTCAATTCGTTTGAGTTTTAACCTTGCGGCCGTAGTCCCCAGGCGGGATGCTTAACGCGTTAGCTTCGGCACAGAAGGAGTTGATACCTCCCACACCTAGCATCCATCGTTTACGGCCAGGACTACCGGGGTGTCTAATCCCGTTCGCTCCCCTGGCTTTCGCCTTCAGCGTCAGGTACAGCCCAGGAAGCCGCCTTCGCCACTGGTGTTCCTCCCGATATCTACGCATTTCACCGCTACACCGGGAATTCCGCTTCCCTCTGCTGCCCTCAAGTTCCACAGTATCGAACGACCTCCCCCGGTTGAGCCGGGGGCTTTCACGTCCGACTTATGGAACCGCCTCAACGCTCTTTACGCCCAGTAAATCCGGATAACGCTCGCGTCCTACGTGTTACCGCGGCTGCTGGCACGTAGTTAGCCGACGCTTATTCCTGGGGTACCGTCCTTGCTCTTCCCCCAGAAAAGGGCTTTACAACCCGAAGGCCTTCCTCGCCCACGCGGCGTCGCTGCATCAGGCTTTCGCCCATTGTGCAATATCCCCGACTGCTGCCTCCCGTAGGAGTCTGGCCCGTGTCTCAGTGCCAGTGTGGGGGGCCGCGCTCTCACGCCCCCTACCCGTCTTCGCCTTGGTAGGCCGTTACCCTACCAACTAGCTGATAGGCCGCAGGCCCTTCCCGAAGCGCCGTGGCTTTACTCGACGAAACGAATCGCCGAGCACATCGGGTATTAGCGGCCGTTTCCAGCCGTTATCCCCGTCTTCGGGGCAGGTCACCTACGTGTTACTCACCCGTCCGCCGCTGATGTACCCCCGAAGGGGCCTCATCGCTCGACTTGCATGTATTAGGCACGCCGCCAGCGTTCATCCTGAGCCACGATCAAACTCTCCGTAGATTCTTGCCGTGACTTCTCACGGTGAGTTGACGTTGACCCGAGTTCCGCTTACCTTCCTGTCACTCTTCAGTTGTTAAGGTCCCCAAGCACTCCAACTATAACACGTTCGGCCACTGTTGTCAAGAGAGACGAGAAAACCGATGCTCGGTACTTCAGCATCGGCCAGGCAACTTCCCGCGATATGTCTCAGGAGTCTTGCCCCTAGAACTCTTGATTGTCAGACCGCGCCACTCAGTGGGCCGGATTTTCCAGTTATATTATAGCAGACTTTGCGATCTTGTCAAGAATTTGATGATGTGGGTGATTACCCACATGTCTGGGCGAAGGAGAAATCGGCGGGTTGGGCGGGATGTGTCACATCGAAGATGTGGGTAATCACCAGTTTGATGATCGGTGCCCACACGTTTGAGCAAAGGAAATCGGGCGAACCGGGGGCATAACTGGCTTGCGCGTTCACCGCGTCCGTGTTATAATCTGCACCGTATACAGTCATCGAAGAGAAGTGGGCAAGCCCCACTTTTCTTTCTATACTGCTCCTGAGTGGTTCGAGTTGGCAGGAGAAGGACATGAAGTCAGATTTCTTATTGGCGTTCAATCAGGTATGCAGCGATCGTGGCCTGCCCAGGGAGGTCGTGCTCGAAGCCCTGCAATCGGCACTGGTCTCTGCCTATCGCCATAACGTCGGGGGTAATCCCAACCAGAACGTGACGGCTGAACTCGACCTGGAGACGGGCAGGGCACGCGTCTTCGTCGAGAAGCAGGTAGTCGAGACGGTGAACGATCGCTTGCAGGAGATTTCACTGGCAGATGCCCGGCGGATTCAGCCGCGAGCGTCTCTGGGCGACATGGTGATGGTCGAAGATACGCCTGCAGACTTTGGGCGTATCGCGGCACAGAGCGCCAAGCAGATCATTCTGCAGCGCATCCGCGAGGCCGAGCGCGAAGCACGCTACACCCACTACGCCCAGCAAGAAGGGGAGATCGTTCACGGCACGGTTCAGAGTATCAAGCCACAGGCCATCACGTTGCACCTGGAAGGCACCGAGGCCATCCTGCCGCGCAGCCAGCAGGTACCCGGCGAACGGTATACGGTACATCAGCGACTACGGGCCTACGTGCTAGAAGTACGCAAGACCAATCGCGGGCCACAGATCATCGTCTCGCGCAGCCACAAAGATATGCTGCGCCGCCTGTTGGAACTGGAAGTGCCCGAGATCTTTAATGGAGTGGTCGAGATCAAATCCATTGCCCGCGAGGCCGGTTCACGCTCCAAGGTCGCCGTGGTCGCACGCCAGGCCGGCGTGGACCCGGTGGGGGCGTGCGTCGGGATGCGCGGCGTGCGCATCCAGTCCATCGTCAATGAACTCGGCGGGGAGAAGATTGACGTGATCGAATGGAGCCCAGATCCGGCTACGTTTATCGCCAAGGCGCTCAGCCCGGCCAAAGTGTTGAGCGTGATGCTGGAGGAAGACCCGGTCGAAGGCAAGACGGCGAGCGTCGTGGTGCCCGACGATCAACTCTCGCTGGCTATCGGGCGGGCCGGGCAGAACGCCCGGTTGGCAGCCAAGTTGACCAACTGGCGCATTGACATCCAGGGGGTGACCGAGGCGGCCACCTGGGCACTCAAGCAGGTGAACGAGGATGCCAATATTCTCCCGGCGTTGGGTAGCGTGGCAGAGTTGCTTCCCACTGTCGCTAACATTCTGCACCAGCACGAGCAGGAAGGGCTGCCCTACAGCAGCGAGGAACTGCTCAAGATGCGGCAGGTAATCGAAGGCGTGCAAGGTTACTATGCCTCGATCCGCAACGCCGAGCGGGCACGCCACATGGCTGAAGAGGCTGCCCGCCGTGCAGCCATCGAAGCCGCCGAGGCCGAGCGCCGCGCCGCCATTGAGGCCGTCCGCGCCCGCATCCCGCCCACAGCCTATGAGGTGCCGCTGGCCGAAACGGGCCTCAGCCCACGTGTGTTGAGTCACCTGGAACGGGCCGGTATCTCGACCGTCGGCACTGTCATGGAACGCCTGGCCGAAGGGGATGAGGGCTTGCTGAAACTGGAGGGCTTTGGCCCCAAGAGCCTGGCCGAGGTCAAGGCAGTCCTTGACTCGCTGACGTTGCCAGAAGCCGCTCCGGTTGAGCAGCCGCCCGCCGTCGAAGCCACGGCGGTCGCGCCTGCCACTCCCGCGCCCGAAGCCCCGGTTGCTCCTGTAGAGGAAGCCGTGGCGGCAGCAGAGGCCGTTCCAGAGGCTGTTGCAGCGCCACCCGAGGTGCCCGCGATCGCAGAGGTGCCAGCCATCGAGGCCCCGGAACTGCTGTTCGAGGAAGAGGAGGAAGAGGAGGAACTCGTCCCGGAGAGCGAGAGGAAGCGCGAAAAGGATCGCCACCGCCGCCGCGAATTGGTCTACGACGAAGAACTGGGAATGGTCGTGGCCCGCCGTCGGCGCAAGCGCGGAGAGGAAGAGGATTGGGAAGAGTTCCTGAGGTAATGTCCTATGGGCAAGCAGCAGCGCCGCAAGCACGTCCCCCAGCGCACCTGCGTCGCCTGCCGGACAGTGCGAGGCAAACGGGAACTGGTGCGCATCGTGCGCATTCCTGAAGGCGCGATGGTCGTGGACGAGACGGGCAAGCGCAGCGGGCGAGGTGCTTACTTGTGCCGCCAGCGCTCCTGCTGGGAGAGTGCCTTGGCGCAGCGGCGGTTGGAGCACGCCCTGAAGGTTGCGTTGACAGCGGAGAACGAGACCTTGTTGCGCGAGTACGCGACTGGACTGCCCCAGTCCCTGACAGAGCCGGAGGAAGGCAAGGAAGGGAGCGAGTAGACGTGAGCAATCAGACGACAGAAAAGCCAATGGTCGAAATTCCGGCCTTCCTGACCGTGCGCCAGTTATCGGAACTGGTGAACGCCAGCCCGATCGTCGTCATCAAGCAGTTGATGGATGCCGGCGTGATGGCGAACATCAACCAGCAGATTGATTTTGAGACGGCGGCCATCGTCGCCCAGGAGATGGGGTTCGAGGTCAAGGAGGAAACGCCGACGGTTGCAGAGGAGGCCGTCGAGGGGGGGCCGACTCTGCTGTGGGAGCGTCTCTACGCCGGTGAAGACCCGGCCAAACTCAAGCCACGGCCTCCGGTCGTCACCATCCTGGGCCACGTGGATCACGGCAAAACCTCGCTGTTGGATGCGATACGCCATACCGACGTGGTCGCCGGTGAGGTGGGAGGAATCACACAGCACATTGGCGCCTACCAGATCGAGCATAATGGGCGCAAGATCACCTTTCTAGACACGCCCGGCCACGAAGCCTTTACCGCGATGCGCGCCCGTGGGGCTCATACGACCGACATCGCCGTGCTGGTGGTGGCCGCCGACGACGGCGTGATGCCCCAAACCATCGAAGCGATCAACCACGCGCGCGCCGCACGGGTGCCCATCATCGTCGCCCTCAATAAGATAGACAAACCCGGCGCCCAACCGGACAGGGTCAAGCAACAACTGGCCGACCTGGGCCTGACCCCCGACGACTGGGGTGGGAACACGTTGTGCATTCCCGTTTCAGCCAAGCAAAAGACCGGCCTGGACGACCTGCTAGAGGGCATCCTGCTCATCGCGGACTCGAGCGAGATCAAAGCCAATCCCGACCGGCACGCCGTGGGCACGGTGCTGGAGGGAAGGCTAGAACGCACTCACGGTGCAACCGCGACCGTGCTGGTGCAGAACGGCACGCTGCGCCTGGGCGATACGGTGATCGCCGGCATGGCCTATGGCCGCGTGCGCAAGATGCTCGACGAGAGCGGACGGCCCATTGAGGAGGCGCCGCCTTCGACGCCGGTGATGATCCTGGGCCTCTCCGGTGTACCCGAGGCAGGCGAGATCTTCCAGGTCGTAGCAGACGAGCGTGCCGCGCGGGCGATGATCGCCAGGCGCCAGGAGGAACTGGCCGCCAAGGCCGCTGCACCGGTGAAGGCTTTCACCCTCGACGATTTCTCCCAGCGCATCCAGGCCGGTCAAGTCAAGGAACTCAATCTGATCATCAAGACCGACGTGCAGGGCTCCATCGAGCCCATCGTCAACTCGCTGGAGAAACTGGGCAGTGAGGACCTGAAGGTCAACGTCATTCACGCCGCCGCCGGCACTATCACCGAGTCAGACGTCAACCTGGCTGCTGCCTCTCATGCTATCGTCATCGGTTTCCAGGTACAGCCCGACCCAGCCGCCCGCCGTCTGGCGGAGAGCGAAGGCGTAGACATCCGCACGTACGACATCATCTACAAACTGGTGGACGAGGTGGACAAGGCGCTCAAGGGCCTGTTGGAGCCGACCTACGTGGACGTGGTGGTGGGCGAAGCGGAAGTGCGGGCGACTTTTGACATCTCCAAGGTTGGCGTCGTGGCAGGGTGCTATGTGCGCCAGGGCGAAGCGCGGCGTAACGCCCGCGCGCGGGTCTTTCGCGGCCAAGAGCAGGTGTTCAACGGCCATGTCGCCTCGCTCAAACGCTTCGCCAAGGACGTGCGTGAGGTGCGCACAGGCTTCGAGTGCGGCGTGGCGCTGGAAGGCTTTCAGGATTATGCCATCGGTGACGTGATCCAGTTCTACATCAAAGAGCGGCAGGAATAAGGCGAGAGGCAAGAAACAGGACTTTGCCGGAAGGTGTGCTTGATGTCTGCCTGGAGTGTTCGTTCTGGGTGGGATGAGACACGAGTGCGTCAAGTACTCGCCCATTACGAGACCCAGTCCGAGGAAGACGCCGTTGCTAAAGACGAGACGTTCCTCAAGGAGGAAAAAGGCCGGGCGGTGGTAGAGGTCCCTTTCGAGTTGATCCCTGTCATCCGTGAGGTGATCGCCCAATACGAGATGACAAAGGCCTGAGACAATGGGCAAGAGATATCAACGCCGGGTCTCTGACCTGATCCGCACCCACCTGACGGATCTGCTGGAGCGCAAGACCAACGATCCGCGCTTGCGCATGGTCACGGTCACCGACGTGACGGTCACTCAGGATACCCTCCGGGCCGACGTGCACTTTAGCGTGCTGGGCGGCGCCGAGATGCAGGCCGAAGCGCTGGCCGGCCTGAAGAGCGCCGCTGGCTGGCTACGGCACGAGTTGGGCCAACGGCTGCGACTGCGCAACACTCCGCAACTGGTTTTCCATTACGATCCTTCATTGGAGCGCGGGGAACACATTGCCAGCATCCTCGATGAACTAGGTTTCCGTGACGAAGAAACAAAGCGCGGCGCTAAAACAGGCTAGCCAACTGATCCGGGCGGCACACCACCCCCTGCTCGTGTGCCACATTTCCCCCGACGGAGATGCCGTCGGCAGCCTGACCGCTCTGGGCTGGGCTTTGCACCAGATGGGCCTGCGCCCGGCCCTGGCCTGCTCCGATCCCATCCCCGCCCAGTTCGATTACATCCCCGGCGCCAGAACAATCGTGCAGGAGATCAACACCCCCTTCGACCTCGTCGTGTGCGTGGACTGCTCCGATCGGGAGAGATTGGGCCGCTTTCTCGAGTTGCCAGCCTTTGGGAGTGTTCCACTCGTCAACATTGACCATCACGTCACCAACGCCTGCTTCGGTACGGTCAACCTGGTGGATCCGGAGGCCTCGTCCACTGCCGAGATCGTGTTGCGCCTGCTGGACGCGATGCGAATTCCCCTGAGCACCGAATCGGCCACCTGCCTGCTCGCTGGCATCGTCTCCGACACCCGGGGCTTCCGCACCGGCAATACCACTGTCGAGGTGGTAGAGACGGCATTGCGGTTGATGAGGGCCGGAGCCTCGCTGCCCACCGTTGCCCATCACTCCCTCGACCGCCGTTCCACGTCAGCGATCCGGCTCTGGGGCGCAGCACTCGCCCAACTGCACGTCGAGGATCGCCTGCTCTGGACGAGCATCTTGCAGGCTATGCGCCGCACCACGGGCCACGCCGGAAACGGTGACTTTAAGTTGGCTAACTTTCTCATCACTGCTGATGACGTGGATGCTGCAGCTGTCTTTGTCGAACGGGACGATGGCCGCATCGAGGTAAGCCTGCGCGCGGCCCCCGGTTTCGACGTGACGCCGGTGGCGCTCCAATTCGGCGGCGGCGGCCATACCCTGGCCGCCGGCTGCAACATTCCCGGCCCGCTGGAGGAAGCCCAGGATCGCGTACTCGCCGTCCTCCGTGCCGAGATCGCCCGACAGAGAATGAGGCGTGAAACGTAAAGCGTAAAACGCATGAGGGCAAAAGTGACACGTGGGGCACTTTCTAGCCTGCCAGCAGCCTGGAAAGGCCGCTCCACGTGCGGCTTTTGCCACAATGCGTGCGAATTTTACCTTAATGCCGTAAAACGTGATGCGTGAAGCGTGGACGGGATTCTCAACCTCAACAAGCCTCGTGGCCCGACCTCTCACGACGTCGTCGAACGCGTGCGCGCGCTGACCGGTGTCCGCCGCGTGGGGCACGCCGGCACGCTCGACCCACTGGCGACCGGCGTGCTGCTCGTGTGTCTCGGCCAGGCCACCCGTGTGGCGGAGTATCTGATGGCCGGACAGAAGGTCTACCGTGCTCGCGTACGGCTGGGTGTCACTACCGATACTTACGACGCCGAAGGCCGGGTGGTGGCCGAAGCGCCGGTGACGGTGAGCCGCGAGCAGGTTGAAGAAACATTGGCCCGCTTCCGTGGCCCGATCCTGCAGACGCCGCCGATGTACTCGGCGCTCAAGCGCGCAGGCGTTCCCCTCCACCGGCTGGCCCGGCGTGGCGTCGAAGCGCAGCGCGAACCGCGCCCGGTGGAGGTCTTGCAGCTGGAATTGAGCGCGTGGCAACCGCCAGAGTGCACGCTGGAGGTGACCTGCTCGCCGGGCACCTACGTGCGGGTGCTGGTTCATGACCTGGGGCAGGCGCTCGGCTGCGGAGCACATCTCACCGCGCTCACCCGTCTGGCAAGCGGCGAGTTCCGCCTGGAGGAAGCCATCACGCTGGATGCATTCGCCCAGGCCGTTGCCGAGGGCCGCTGGCCCGACCTGCTACACCCACTCGACGCGGCGCTCACACGCTTCCCGGCATTGCAACTCGACGCGGAGGGAGCACGGCGGTTATGTTCGGGGCAGGCGATCACTCCCCCCCATTCCCTCCCTTCAGGGGGAGAAGAGAGAGGAATCGCCCGCGCCTATGGCCCCAAAGGCGCCTTCCTGGCGCTCGTGGCCTACGATCCCAACGTCGGGGTTTGGCGTCCCCACAAGGTCTTCTGCCGGGTGGAGCGTTGACCCATGCAGGTCATCCACGACTTGGCACAGTTCATCCCCCCCTCTCCCCCCCCTGTGGGGGGAGGCGGGGGGGGTTACGTCACCGTCGGGGTCTTTGATGGCGTCCATCGTGGCCACCAACACCTCATCACCGCGATGGTGGCGACGGCGCACGCGGCAGGCGGCACGGCCATCGCCGTGACATTCGATCCCCACCCGGCCGCCGTACTGGGCCGCAAGCCCCCGCCGCTCCTGACGACGCTGGCAGAGCGCGCCGACCTCCTGGCCGCATTGGGGCTCGATGTGCTGGTCGTACTGCCCTTCACGCCAGCCCTGGCCCGTACCTCCGCCGCCGATTTCGTCACGGCGCTCGTGCAGCACCTCCACCTGGCCGAGTTGTGGGGCGGGCCGGACTTTGCGCTGGGTTATCGGCGTGAAGGCAACATCTCCTGTTTGCGGCGCCTGAGCGCCAGGTGGGGCTTTACCATGCGCGTGGTCGAGCCGCTGATGTGGGAGGGCGCGCTGGTGAACAGCAGCCGCGTGCGGGCGGCGCTCAAGGTTGGCGATCTCGCTCAGGCGACGGGATGTCTGGGCCGCCCCTACCGGCTGGTGGGCACAGTCGTGCACGGGCGTGGGGCAGGCCGCGACATGGGCATCCCCACAGCCAACATCGCGCCGCCGCCGGAGCGCCTTATACCTGCCACTGGCATCTATGCCTGCCTGGCGCACAGCGAGCGACTGAGCCGCCACCCGGCAGCGGTCAACGTCGGCACCCGGCCCACGTTTGCCGGGCACACCCTGGTGGTCGAAGCGCACCTGCTGGATTTCGAGGGCGACCTCTACGGCCAGACGCTGGCGCTCGATTTTATCGCCCGGTTACGGGATGAACAAACCTTCCCCAACGTGGAGGCGCTGGTGGCGCAGATCCACAAGGACATCGCCCAGGCGCGAAGCATCCTGGGCGTGGTTTCCCTGGCCCGTTCAAACGCCGGCCAGAATTGATTCGGCTGTTGTCCTGCAATCCGCTATCTACTGCAATCCCCCGATCTCGAACGAGAATCCCTTCACAGTGAGCAGCGCAGTCGGAGCGGCTGGCCTGTCGTACTGGAGTTCGATCACCTGCGTCTGGCCCGGCTGGACCACCCACGGCAGCGGCGGGGCCGCCATGCGCAGGTTCCCCATCCCGGCGCTGGAACTGAGGTTGATGTCCCTCAACTCCACTGTGAGCGGGCCATCGCCCCTGTTCCATACCTCGCCCTCGATGACCAGCACCGTACCGTCGGCGCTGAGGAAGACGTCGGTGATATTCACCTGAGCCTGACCGCTCTCTACTACGACCGTCTCCGGCACCGATTCGTAGGAGATGCTCACTGCGGCGCGCAAGTCCGAGTCGGGCCGCGCGAAGGTCCAGGTGAGCGTGGGGCCGGCCAGCGTGGCCGGCACCAGGTAACCGGCCGAGCCCTGGGCCATAGCGCCCGGGGCAATTTCCCCGCTGAGCAGGCCGTTTTCTCCAAACGCGCTGGCCGTCGGCGAGAGCAGGTATTTGTTCCCCAAGCCGTCTTGCAGTTCCATGTTAAAGACAGTAGCATTGAGCGGCGCTGTGCCCAGATTCTCGACCCTGAACTCGACCAGGTAAACCATCGTCCCAGGGGCAAGGCCGGCAACGTTGCGTTCGGCGTGGCCGCGAATGACGGTGATTTGCACATCGCCCACGCGCACGGGCTGTCCGGGTTGAGCAACTATCCCCGGGGGCGGTTGGACCGGCGGCGTCCTGGCCACGTAATCGGCGGTGACGATTTGCCAGGTGCCACTCGCCTTGGCCAGGATCAACGTCAGGCGTGGACGGGACTGCTCGAGGATGCCCGCTGCGTAGGTAGCGACCTCGCGCTGCTCAGTGAAGCGGAAAGAAAGCCTCACGCCCTGCGAGAGCAACAGGCCGAGTTCGTCCCCCGGTCTCAGACCGGCCAGTAGCGCCTCGTTCTCCGCCGCTGGCTCCAGCCCCAGGACATAGTTGACCACCGTACCGCAGACCCAGGCGACTGCTCCCGAGCGGCCCGCCGGGTATTCCGTCTGCCCAGGCGCAACCGGTTCGACAGAGAAGGCGCGGCTGCCCACGGTGAGAGAGATAGGAAGCGGTGCCGCTACCTGTACGTCGCCGCTGGAGATGATCGTCTCGCAACTTGGGGGCGGCAGCGGGGAGACAAGGGGGGTAGGCGCAAGCCTGGTCACCTCAAGGGGAATGCCGGGATTAGCCTCGCGTGTACGGCGCAAGGTCCGCAGTCCAATAAAGAGGATCAGCGCCGCGGCTGCCAGCAAGAGAAGCGCACCACCGATGATCGGTAGGAGCGGCAGCCACCCGCGCCTGGGCGAGGTGGGACCGGAAGGAGGCTTTGGCAGGGTCGAGATCGGTTCGTTCATCACTCAGAGCGTTCCTTTAGGGTGATCGCGGGGCGATGCGCAGGTAGACGCTGGCCCCTTCACCGGCTACCAACTGATTGAAGCCGAAGAAGGGAACGCTCAAGCGCACGGGACCGGCGCTGGCGACGGTGAACGTCAGGTTGCCCTGCTCGCCGGTAAAGCCCTGGGCCAGCAGCTGCCCGGTGCTCGTATCGTAGGCTTCAGCCGAAATGCCGGCGATGCCCTCCCCCGCACCGGGCTGACCGTCGCTGTTGGCGTCGTAGTAGACCAGCAGGTTGATGGGGATGAAGCGCGGGGCCGGGGTCGTGGCGATGGCGGCAGATGGGGGCGGTGTGGTCAGCAAGCGCCACGTCGGGCCCGCTGGTTGCGTCGGGATGGGCGGTGCAGCAGTAGGCTGCACGACACCCGGCTCCGGGGTGGGCCGTGGTGTGTTGGTTGGTATGAGGGTGGCCGTGCCGGGCGCCACCACCTCGCAGCGCAGCGTGTAGTTGCTGGCCGCCAGGTTGCTCGGCATACGATTGCCTGTGCCCACCAGGATGTACAGCCAGCCCTCGTAGGTGGCAAAGTAACTGAGGGCACTGTTATAGTCCCCTGGCGAGACATCATCGTTGCCGGCAATACCGTTGCGGTTCTGATCGTACATGATCATGTTGGGATCTACGCCAGGAGACAGGTCGGACGTCCTGCAATCGAACCTCAGCCCCGGCTTGACCCAGATCTTGAAGAAATCATTATCCGGTCCGCCGCCGGCCGAGATGAAGTTAAAGTTCAGCGATTGGTTAGGAGGGATAACGCAGGCGCGGTCGAAGTCGAAATTGGGCTCGCAGGGATCCAGGCCAGAGACGGGGGTGGCGGTAGTAGGAATCGGGGTATTGGTGGGTTGGGGCGTGGGGGTAGGCGTCGCCGCAATTTGGAACACGTCGAGCACATAAGAGGCACTCAGTAGAGTGGTCGTCGCTGGGCCAGACGGCTGCACCTCAATGTAATATCGATCTGTATAAGCCGTCCATGATACTTCTGTGCTGGAGTTTGAAGAGCTGCTACTGGTGAGATAGGCCTTGTTTCGATCGTAGATCACAAGTTTGAGCAACAAAGAGCCAGTACCGCCAATATTGAGTGTAGCCCGATAACTAAGCCCATTGACTGTAGGAACCGTGAAGAAGTCGGTATCTGTGAGCGGTTGATTGGCTGCCATGCCGAAGATCGTACCAGGCATATTGATGGGTTTGGCCTGGTCGAAAGTATTATTAGGCTCCGTCTCGTTGGCCTGAAGCAGCGGAGCGTTTCCAGGGGCAGCCAGTACAGCCGACATAAAAGCAAGCAGCGCAAGCGCACATATAGCCAGCCCAATCGCTATAAATTGACGTCTCATCGGCACATTCCTCTCGACGGAGCGCATCATTCCCGCCGCCACGCTCCGGCTACACCTAACTATACCACAAAGGGCGGCATACTTCAAGCGACGCCTGTCCCGCACCAGGGCTGTTGCAAAGTCGAGCAACGACGTGGTGGCAGACTTTCCAGTCTGCCTACACGGGCTGGAAAGCCCGTGCCACGTGCCCTGTCAAGAGACTTTGCAACAACCCTGTGTCCCGCACAGGGCTGTCCAAGGATTGGGCTTGTGTGGTGGCAGACTTTCCAGTCCGCCTGCACACGGGCTGGAAAGCCCGTGCCACACCCCCCGGTCAAGAGACTCCGGCAACTGCCTAAAAGACACTCGCCGACTCTTTCTCCAGCAGGATCACGTCGTGCACGGCGCTTTCGCGGATGGTGGCTGGGGAAATCAACGTGATCCGCGCCTTCTCCTGCAGTGCCTCGATCGTCAACGCGCCGCAACTGCACATCGTGGCGACGATCTTGGCCACGGTCACCTCCAGGTTATCGCGCAGTTTGCCGGCGTAGGGCACGTACCCCTCCACGCCCTCCTCGAAGATAAACCGGCCGTCGTCTCCGGCTTCGTAGCGCTGCCAGTTGCGGGCGCGGTTCGAGCCTTCGCCCCAGTACTCCTTGACGTAGGCGCCATTGATGACGGTCTTGCGCCCGGGGCTTTCGTCGAAGCGGGCAAAGTAGCGGCCCATCATGACAAAGTCGGCGCCCATTGCCAACGCCAGGGCGATGTGATAATCCTGAAAGATGCCCCCGTCCGAGCAGATCGGGACGTAGATACCAGTCTTTGCGAAATACTCGTCGCGCGCCTGAGCCACCTCGATCAGCGCCGTGGCCTGCCCACGCCCGATGCCCTTCTGCTCGCGGGTGATGCAGATCGAGCCGCCGCCGATACCGACCTTGACGAAATCGGCGCCGGCCTCGACCAGGTAGAGAAAGCCCTCGCGGTCCACGACGTTACCGCCGCCGACTCGGACCGCATCGCCGTACCGCTCGCGGACGAAACGGAGCGTGTCCCATTGCCATTCGCTAAAGCCGTCGGACGAATCCACGCACAGCACATCCACTCCGGCGTCCACCAGGACCGGCACGCGCTCGCGGTAATCGTGGGTGTTGATGCCGGCGCCGACCATGAGCCGTTTCTCGTGATCCACCAGTTCGTTGGGGTTCTCCTTGCTTTGCTCATAGTCCTTGCGAAAGACCAACGCGCACAGATGCTGCTCCTTGTCAATGATCGGCAGCGTGTTCAGTTTGTGCTCCCAGATCAGGTCGTTGGCCTCGCTCAAGGTGATGCCCTCCTCGCCGTACACCAGGTGCTCGAAGGGGGTCATCAGTTCCGACACCGGTGTCTCGGGATCGTGCCGGCCGGGCCGGTAATCGCGGCTGGTCAGGATACCCAGCAGTTTGCCGTGAGCGGTGCCGTCTTCGGTGACCGCCATGGTCGTGTGGCCGGTCTGACGGGCAAGCGCCAGCACCTCGCGGAGGGTCGTCGTCGGCCTGACGTTCGAGTCGCTCTTCACGAAACCGGCCTTGAAACGCTTCACCTCCCTGACCATGTTGGCCTGCTGCTCGATGGGCTGGGAGGCGTAGATGAACGAGAGGCCGCCACAGCGGGCCAGGGCAATCGCCATACGATGATCAGAGACGGCCTGCATGATGGCCGAGGCGAAGGGAATGTTCAACTCCAACGGGGGCGGCTCTTGTTCCTTCCTGAACTTGACCAGGGGGGTCTTGAGGCTGACGTTCCGCGGGACGTGGCGCTTCTCGGTCAGGTTGGGGATCAACAAATACTCACTGAAGGTATGGGATGCTTCGTAATAGCGGGCCATCGCTCTCCTCCTCAAACCGGCGGCTGACGGGGATTTTGGGGTAATGTTAACCGAAAGGCGCGAACCTGTCAACCTGGGAGAAACCCGATTTCCCCTAGAAACCGGGTTTCTCATCGTACGTCCCTAGGCTCCGTATCCCAGGCGCTGTACCTCTTTCTCGTCCCGCCGCCAGCCCTCGCGCACCTTGACATGCAGGTCGAGATAGACCCTGCGACCGAGCAGAAACTCGATCTCCTGGCGTGCCGCCGCGCCGATCTGCTTGAGCATCTGGCCGTCTCTGCCGATGACGATGCCCTTCTGCGATTCCTTCTCCACCCAGATCTGTGCCGCGATGTAGGTCACCCCGCTTTCGCGTTCCTTGAACTCGGTGACGACGACGGCGACGGCGTGAGGGATTTCCTGGCGGGTGTAACGTAACACCTGCTCGCGCACGAGTTCGGCGGCAATCTCACGCTCGGTCTGGTCGGTGATCTGGTCCTCAGGATAGTAGCGTGGGCCTTCGGGCAATGTGGCGATGATCAGCGCCAACAACTTGTCCAGATTGATGCCCCTCGTGGCGGTGGTCATCATCCAGCCCTCACCTGCCCCGAACCCCCTCCCTCTCCCAAAGTTGGGAGAGGGCGAGGAGAAGGGTGAGGTCTCCCCCGCAGAGAGAGGGTGTAATCCAACGAGGGCCCAATACGCCCGCGTGTGCGCTTCGACCTTCTCCGGCGGCAGCCGGTCCATCTTGTTGAGCACCAGGATGACCGGCGCCCGGGCATGCTCGCGGATCAGGCCAGCGATCAGCCGATCTTCGTCGGTGGGCAACACGGAGACGTCCACCACAAACAGCACCAGGTCGGCATCGGCGATGGCGCCGGTGGCTGCGGCGACCATCGCGTGCCCCAGCGCGTGGCGCGGGCGGTGCAGGCCGGGCGTGTCCACAAAGATGACCTGGGCGTCGCGACGGGTGAGGATGCCGAGGATGCGGCCGCGCGTGGTCTGCGGCTTGGGTGAGACGATGGCGACCTTGGTGCCGACCAGGCGATTCACCAGCGTGGACTTGCCGACGTTGGGCCGGCCGATCACGGCGACGAAACCGGACTTGTGGCCGGGCGGGTACGCTTCAGACATCGCGCTCCTTGTCGCGTCCAGGCACCAGGTAAATTCCGGGCAGGCTCACCAACGTCACCACCCCTTTCACCAGCACATTGGCCCAAAAGATGGACCACACCGTTGCAGCGGGCAAGGCGCCGCCGAACGCGCCCCAGCAAAAGAACAGACTATCAAGCGGGACACTGACCACGTTGCTCGTCAACACCCGCATCCACTGATAGCGCCGGGTTAGGCGCGAGACCCACAGGTGATAGATCTCGGTGTCGGCGAACTGACTGGCGAGTTCGGCCAGGATCGAGGCGACGACGATGCGCCAGACGGGGGTCAGCACGGCGGCAAACTCGCGCTGCAACGGCCACGTCGGATCGGGCGGCAGCCAGGCGGTGAAGACGAACAACCCGGCCATCGTGAGGTTGATGACGCCTGCCGCAACGATCACCGTCCGCGCCGCCGCCCGCCCCAACTGCTTGTGCACCAAGTCACGCAGCGTGAACGTGAAGGGGTAAATGAATGTGCCGGCATCTATGCTGAACGTCAATACCAGCGCGATCTTGAGGCTCATCACGTCGGAGAGCATCTGCGCGGCGATGTAGGCAGCGATAACGAGGATGCCGGTGGTGGCAAGAGGAAAGGCCCTTTCGGCACGGCCCGCGGTCTGTTCCGGCATCACTCCTGTCTTTCTTCTCCTTGTCTTTCTTCCACGGCCAACAGCGTCATAAACTGTCGGGGTGTGACGATCAGCATACCGTGATAAGAGCCGATCTCTAGCAGATGCCTGTCACCGGAAACAACGTATTCGGCGCGCCCCTCCAACGCACAAGCCAGAAACATGTCGTCGGCCAGGCCGGTGCTCTTGCGCACCTGGTACAGCCCGGCCACGATCTCGGCATCGGACACCGGCCTCCAAGCCAGGCCTCCAACGCGCGGCGCGGCACACCACGAGAAGCAATGACGCCGCTCACGAGCACATTGGTGTCCAGGACGGCGCGTATCACAGATTACCCCGCACCGCCGCCACTGCTTCAGCCACATCGGCTTCCACCTGCTCAGGAGATGCGTCCGGGTTGCGCCCGGCAATGGACAGCAATCGTTTGAGCCGCGCTTCCCGCTCACGTGTACGGGCCGCAGTCAGCCTCTCGTACTCGTCGAACCCGATAAGCACGGCCATCGGCGTGCCGTTGCGTTCGATAACGACGTGTTCCCCTTTGAATCCGGCTTCACCGATCAGACACGAGAACGACCGCCGCGCTTCCACTGTGCCCATTCTCAACGCCACGCTCCACCTCCCAGTACATTCTGCACATAGTGTACATCCCCTTCTGGCATTGTCAAATGCGCTCTACAACCAGCAGGTGCGAAAGGCCAAAGATACACAGCGGCGTGCGTTCGAGCGCGTAGGTGATCGCACGCGCCAGCCGTCCTAGTGCCGGTGCGCGGGCGGCGACCTTGTCGTAGCCGGGAAACACTTGCGTGTGGTGGACAATGCGCACCGGCAGGCCGTCAAAGAGGCGGCGCAGGCCACGCACGGTGTAGGCGCGCACGTGCGGGGCGAGTCGCCGTCGCAGAGGGTCGGGCAGCCAGTTGACCAGCGGGACGTTGCCAAAGTGGTAATGCCCACGCCAAAAGACGCCGTGCGTCTCGAACGGGTAAAGCCGGTTGGGCACGAAGACAACGATGCGCCCGCCTGAGCGCGTCACACGCACCATCTCGGTGACGCACGCCCGGTCGTCGGCGATGTGCTCGAGCACCTCGTGGGAGAAGACGACGTCGAAGGCTCCATCGGGGAAGGGCAAACGTTCACCACAGGACTGCGCCACCCCCGCCGCGCGCTCCCGCGCTTCCAGCGCCCGCTCGCGCTCGATCTCGACGCCAAAGACGTGGGGCGTCCCGCGCAGGAAGGCCGCCGTGTACATCCCCAGGCCACAGCCCACGTCGAGCACGCACCGGCCCACCAGAGGCACCCAACGCTGCACCATCGCGAAGCGCCGTTCCTGTCCGGCCCTCCAAACGTAGGAGGGTTCGCCATAGATGACGCGTCTATCGGGGTTAACACCCTCCCCTGAGTCACCCACTCCCTCTCTCCGTCTCCCTATCTCCTACCCTCCCACCGTGTGTACAACTCGTTCTCCACGCCCAGCCGCGCCAGAATGCGCCCGACGCTGCCATCCACGAGATCGGCGACGGTCTGCGGATGGCCGTAGAAGGCGGGGACCGGCGGGAAGATGACAGCGCCCAACCTGGCGGCCCGCGCCATCAGCCAGAGATGCCCCAGGTGCAGTGGCGTCTCGCGCACGACGAGCACGAGCGGGCGGTCTTCCTTGAGCATGACGTCGGCAGCGCGGCTCAACAGATCGGCGGTGTACGAGTTGGCGATGGCGGAGAGGGTCTTGATCGAGCAGGGGGCGATGACCATGCCGTCCGTGGCGAAGGAGCCGCTGGCGATAGGGGCGGCGAGGTCATCGGGCGCGTAGGCATAATCGGCCAGCGCCTCGATCTGCGCCACCGTGCGCTCGCTCTCGTGTGCGACGATCAGACGGGCGGCGTGACTCACGACGAGGTGCGTCTCGATCTCCGGGCGCTCTGCCAGGACTTCCAGCAGCCGGATGCCGTACACCACCCCGCTGGCGCCCGAGATGCCGACGACCAACCGTTTCGTTTTCATACGCCCATCCTCCTGCCCGCCGCCTGCGTAGGTCGGGGCCATCCCGACCTACTACGTCAGTCGCGCCAACTGCTCCTCGACAAGCCGCAGGTCAGCGGCGGCGCCCAGCCGCTCAAAGATCCCACGGGCAGCCAATAGTTCCTCGCGCGCCTTCTCCGGCTGTTGCTGCTCCAGCCACAGCAGCGCACTCCAGTAGGTCGTCTGTCCGGTCTCATATTGAGCGCCGTTGACATCGAAGATGGCCGCGCTGCGCTCCAGGTGGCGGCGTGCCGCAGCCAGGTTGCCCGTGGCCCAGGCAATGCGTCCCATCAGTTGCTCATACCGTCCCCAACAGGGCGATTCGCCGTCCTCACCGCCGGTTACCCGGCGCAGCAACTCGCGGCAGCGCCCGGCCCATTCCAGGGCCAGGTCAGTCTGCCCCTGTTCCAACCTGAGGATGCTCTGCAGCCTATACACCTCGCTCAGGGTCGGATTTGCCTGGCTGCCCGCTTCCCTACACAAGGGGATCGCGGCATCGAGGTGGCAGGCACAATCGTCTCGACGGCCTTGCAACAGGTAGAGACGCCCCAGATTCACGTGGGCCTGAGCCAATTCGTGGGGACGCCCCAGGCGCTGGGCGGTCGTGAGACTGCGCAGCAGGGTCTCCTCGGCTTTGCCCCATTCGCCCCGGACGGTATAGAGCACACCCAGGTTCGCGCAAGCCAGAGCCAGTCCCTCAACCTCGCCAACGCGCTCGTGCAACTCAACGGCCTGCTCATAATCGGCGAGTGCGCCGCTCCAATCGCCGGCGGATTGCTTGAGGCTGCCCAGGCTGTTCAGCGAGCGCCCGTAACCAACAAGATCGCCCAGTTGCCGGCAGAGCGCCAGAGCCTCTTCGACATACCTGGCCGCCTGCTCCCATTCCCCGCGGCTGTAATGCACCGCGCCCAGACGATTGAGGACAGTGGAGAGCACGTCGTATTGCTCAGTGTCCTTGACCAATACCAACCCCTGCGCCAGTTGTTCCTGCGCCGCGTCCAGGTCACCCCGGCACAGGCTGACCCAGCCCAATTCCGAATAGATCTGAGCACGTAACAATGGGAACGCGTCGGCGGCATTGCCGAGTTGTTCCAGCGCGCGCTCCAGCCAGTCCTCTGCCATCGGCAGGGCCCCCTGCCTGCTCCACACCTGTGCCAGGCCGAGCATCGCCTGGACCCGGGCTTCGCGCGGCGCCTCTTCCCATTCCTCCAGCGCAGCCTGGTAACAGGCAACGGCTTCGTGATACTCACCGATGCGCTGCTCGACCTGACCCAGACCGACGGCCGCTTGCCAGCGTTCGGCGGCATAGCCACTCAGGTGTTGTGAGATTTGTAGTGCCCGGCTGTAGTATTCGATGGCTTCGCGGTTGGCGAAGCGGTCGCGCGCGCGGTTGCCGGCCCACAGGGTATAGTACAGCGCACGATCGCGCACGTGAGCACGATCATAGTGCAGCGCCAA
>DAOUBA010000038.1:0-25435 GCA_034432855.1 Anaerolineae bacterium
CTGGCGCTCCTGGTTTATGCGTTGGCGGAGCACAAGTTGCGCACCGCTCTGCAAGAGCGGGGGGAGAGCGTGCCCGACCAGGTGGGGAAGCCTACCCAGCGCCCGACGATGCGCCGTGTCTTTCATATGTCTGAAGGGATTGACCTGCTGGTGATCCGCACCCCGGAAGAGATCCGGCAGCAGGTATTGAACCTCAAACCGGTACATCGCCAAATCCTCCGCCTCCTCGGCCCCAATGTAGAAAAATGCTTCTGGACACCGGTTAGGTGCGGAATGGGGGATGTAAAGGCCAATGGCACTATTCGCGTTGGGTGCCTCGTTGGAGGCTTTTCGATGGGCGCAAAGCCGATGTGGGCAGCCTTTCCAGGCTGCCGACAGGCTGGAAAGCCTGTCCCACGCGTTGCCCAAACGAAATGTCAGTAGCATGGATGTTAAGGCGCTGTGTGTGGGACAGGCCTTGTTGAGGTGAGATATGAACAACGAGAGAACAGGTTCTGGCTGCTGGCAGGCGGTGATCATCGTCGCAATGCTGATATGGTTGGGGGTGACGCCTCTCGGCGTGATGCTGCTGGCCGACGCCGTGTTGGGCGACGTGACCACACCTGCCGGGGTCGCCACGGCGACGCTTGTCGTCACCGCGCCGCTATTGCTGGCGCCCTTTGTCGGGGTAGCATTGGTCACCCGCCGCCGGGCCGGCTGGCAGGCAACCGCGGCGGTCGCTGCCGGTGGTGCGGCTGTTGCCGGCTACCTCCTGCTCGATGCAGCGGTGCGGGCCGTGTTTCCTGATAAGCCCTCCCTCCACGGCGAGGGCGCCGAAGCCGCTGCGTTGCGCCTCGTGTTGCTCGTTCCTTACGTCCTGCTGGCCGCCTGGCTGACGCCGCGTCTGGCGGGCGTGCCACGTTGCTCACTATGGGCCTGGCTGGGACTGAGTCGCTTCGATCCACCAACCGTACTGCTCGCGCTGGCAGCAGCGGCGCTCGTGATAATCCCCTGGCCGTTGACCGGCGCCCTGGGCGACAGCCTCACCAGCCTGAGCCTGGCGTTCCAGGTGGCGGTATGGGCGCTTCTTCGAGTCTTGCTCTTCTGGGGCTTGATCTTCGGCCTGCTGACTTCCACCTTCTCCTGCACATGGGCAGCGGCGTTGGCCGTGCTTGCTTCGTATGCGGCCTTTGCGTTAAGCGGCGCGTTGCCGGCGGCAAACTGGGGTGCGGCAGGCAGTGGGCTGATACTCCTGCCGCTGGCGTTCCTGCTCACCGAACTGCGCGCCAGGGGGAACGGTATCTACCCATTGCTGCCGCTGGCTTTTCTCTACCGCGTCACGCCGCTCTTGTTTATGGACCCGCGCGATGCCATCGTCCAGGGCGTGCCGGAAGCCCAGCACCTGCTTAGCAGCGCAGTCATGGTATTGATGACCCTGGTCTTGGGCCTGACGCTGTGGATTGAGCGACGAGTGCTCCTGGCGCTGGGCGAGCGGTTCCGTATCCCTGCCTGGATGCGGCTGACTGCTTGGGCATTGGCGGCAGTGGTGGCGTGGGGAACCTGGGGCGGGTTGTACCTCTTTGCTGGGGAGCCCGGCTTTGCCAACGACGGCTTTATCATCGTTTTGAACGAGCAGGCCGATCTGAGCGCCGCACGCGCCATCTCCGACCGGGGGATGCGCCTGGAGGCCGTCCGCAATGCGCTGATCGAGACCGCCGACCGCACCCAGGCGCCGCTACGCGAGGAACTGGACAGCCTGGGAGTATCCTATCGCCCGTATTACATCATCAACATGATCCGCGTGGACGGCCACCGCTGGCTTGTGTCGCGCTTTCGGAATCGGCCGGGTGTGGCGGCGGTGATCCTCAATCCTAACGTGCGCCGCTATCCGCGCCGCATCCCGCTTTCGGGTGTCGGAGAAGGCGACGGAGGTGTCTCCGGCGAGGTGCAATCGAACCTGGCAGCCATCCACGCCGACGATGCCTGGGCGTTAGGAGTGACCGGTGAGGGCATCGTCGTCGCCGGGCAGGATACAGGCTACGACTGGCCCCATCCGGCGCTCAAGTCCCATTACCGGGGCTGGGACGGCCAGGCCGCCGATCACGATTATAACTGGCACGATGCCTGGGACAATCGTGCCGAACCGTTCGACGATGACATGCACGGCACGCACACGATGGGCATCGTGGTGGGAGATGACGGTGCCGGCACCCGCACGGGAGTCGCGCCAGGGGCGCGTTGGTTCGGCTGCCGCAATATGCGGCGTGGTTTGGGAAACCCCGGCGCTTATGCCGAGTGTATGGAGTTCTTTCTGGCGCCATATCCACACGGCGGCGATCCTTTCACCGATGGAGATACGCGCTACGCGCCCCACATCGTCAACAACTCCTGGGGCTGCCCGGACATCGAGGGCTGCTTCCCCGATACGCTTCGGCCGGCGGTCGAGGCGTTGCGAGCCGCAGGCATTATGATGGTCGTCAGCGCGGGCAACGATGGCCCCGCCTGTGGCACGGCGACGACGCCCCCTGCCAACTATGACGCTGTCTTTTCTGTTGGCGCGACGGACAATGATGGGAATATCGTCAGTTTCAGCAGCCGCGGGCCGGCGGATGGCCTGCTGAAGCCGGACATTTCCGCACCGGGGGATTGGGTACGTTCGAGTGTGCCTGGTGGCGGGTACGGCTACGCCGGGGGCACCTCGATGGCGGGGCCGCATGTCACGGGGCTGGTCGCGCTGCTGTGGTCGGCGGCCCCGGCGCTCGTTGGCGACATTGACGCGACCGAAGCCTTGATCTGCCGGACGGCGCGGCCCAGGCCGGTGGAGGAGGTCTGCACCGCCGTGGACGAGGTGCCGAAAGGGATGTTCACCGCACTGCTCTATAATCCGGTATGCGCCTGCGGGGGCGCGACCGGCACGCCAAACAACGTCTACGGCTGCGGGTTCATTGACGCCGGGGCCGCTGTGCGGGAGGCATTGGGCAAGTAGGTGGAACCGGCCTGCCGGCCCGCCACCCACCCGGTCGAGAACGCCGCCTGCAGATTGTAGCCTCCGGTGTCGGCGTCCAGGTCGAGCACCTCGCCCGCAAAGTACAGCCCCTCGATCAAGCGCGATTCCATCGTGCGCGGCTCGACCTCGTTCAGCGCCACGCCCCCGGCGGTGACAATGGCTTCGGCCAGCGGGCGGTGGCCGCTCACCTCCAGGCGAAAATCTTTCAGCCACGCGCGCAGCCGCGCCCGTTCCTGCGCTGTGATCTGGTGCGCTGCCTTGTCCGGCGGGATGCCAACGAGGTCTATGCACACGGGGACGAGTTTGGCGGGAAGCAACCCCTTGAGCAGGGTGCGGAAGTGCCGCTTGCCGTGCGCGTCCAGGTCGCGCAAGAGCCGCGCATCCAACGTCCGCTCATCGAGCGCGGGCTTGAGGTCGAGCGCGATCGCCACACGCTTCCCCTCGCGTAGCGCGTCCACTGCCTGGCGGCTCAGCGTGAGGATGATGGGCCCCGAAAGGCCGAAGTGGGTGAACACCATCTCGCCGAACCCGGCGGTTTCCTCGTGGCCATCCACCAACAGTCGCGCGGTGACGTTGCGCAGGCTCAGCCCCTGCAGACGCGGTGCAATGTTGCCGGCCGTCTCCAGCGGCACCAGCGCCGGGCGAATGGGCACGATCGTGTGTCCTAGCGCCTCCGCCAGCCGGTAGCCGTCGCCGGTGGAGCCGGTAGCGGGGTACGAGGCCCCGCCCGTAGCGACGATCACCGCATCGGCCGGGTAGGTGCGCCCATCGGCCAGCTCTACCCCGGCCACCCGCCCGCCCTCGACCGGCAGCCACGCAACCGACGCTTGCGTGCGCAGAGTGGCGCCGCAACGGTGCACCCAGCGCACGAGTGCATCTACCACGTCCTGCGCCTGGCCGCTGGCGGGAAAGACGCGCCCGCCGCGCTCGGTCACCGTGCGCAGACCCCGTTCTTTGAAAAAGGCCACCAGGTCGGGAGCGAAGAACCGCGCAAAGGCCTGGCGCAGAAAACGCCCGTTGGGGCCAAAGTGGGCTATAAATTCCTCCAGAGGCGCGACATTGGTCAGGTTGCAACGGCCCTTGCCGGCGATGCGCAGTTTGCGTCCCGGGCGCGCCATCTTTTCCAGGAGCAATACCTCGGCACCGGCTTCGGCGGCCTGCCCGGCGGCCATCAGCCCGGCAGCGCCTGCGCCCACTACGATCACCTGACGTTTCGTCATCGCGTGGCCTCCTGGTGCACAGAATACCACGAAATCTCGGAGCGTCAACCCGGATTTTCTACTTCGTGCAGGCGAAAGCGGTCCACCCTTGCGTGACACGCTCGCGCGGGGGGAGCCCAGGTGGTTGATCGGCTCGTTACCGAAGATCGAGGTGCATCTCGATACGGCGGAAGGATTCCAGGTAGCCCATCTCCTGCATGGCGGGCCAATAGGGGCTGTTCGCGGGAAGGTTCTCGGTCGTGGTGTCGAGTGTCGGGTAGTATCCGTGCAGGGCGTGGAGGAGTGCCCGGGCAACTCGCCCAGGCTCGCCCACCTCGGTATGCATGATCAGGCGGTTCAGTTGAAAGACTGTCTTTTGATACACCAGCCAACCCCGGTCGCCGCCCGTCAGTTCGACGCGCAACGCGGCCAGGTTGCCGCCGTTCTCCAGTGATGCCGTCTCGTTCAGCCACGAGGGGGCATCACGGCGTTGGCGTAGCAATTCGCGTGCCTGGTGGTCATCCAGCGCCTCGCAGGTATACGAGTCCACGGGGATGGCAGGAGCGCCGGGCGGGCGGCGGATCACCAGCAGTTCACGCACATCGTAGAACCCCAATTTGAGGAAGAGATAGTAGGCCGGATCGTTGTTCTTGATCACGTCCAGGGTCACGTACGGCACACCGAGGCGCCGGGAATGGGCAATGAGGTGCTCCATCAGTAACCGGCCAATGCCGCGTCGGCGCTTGACCGGCAGCACCCCCAGGCGCGTGACCCAGGTGTGCCCCGGACGCACGCCCAGCATCGCCAGTCCCAGGATCTGATCGCCCTCTACAGCGACGACAGATGCCGTCAGATCCACGTCGTAGGTGTGCACGTATTCGCGCAGACGGGTGGCATTCATGGGCATGGGCACAATGTAATCCACGCGGGTCTGGTTATAGGCGGCGACGAGCGCTTCGTAGGTAAACTGGCAGGCGGGCAGCAACCTGATCGAAGAGACCGCACTCTGCGCCGAGGAAGTGACCGGGATCCCTTGCCGTGCCGGGCACGGAGGTAGGACAGAGAACCCGGGCTCGTCGGGCAGCAGAGTCGGGCCGGCATCACCTTGCCGGGTCACTTGTGCTCCTGGCGGTTCAGGTAGGCGGCGATCTGGGAGGGAAAGTCGCGCGGGCTGATCGGCTTAGAGATGGTACCGTCGCAACCGTAGGCTCTGGCCATTTGCACGGCGGTATCCGGTGGCCAGGCGGTCACCGCGATGAGCGGCACGTGAGCCAGCGCCGGTATCCCCCGAAGCAGGGCAGCCAGCGTCTGCCCCTCCAGGTCGGGTAGGCCCAGGTCGAGCAGGATCAGGTCGGGCTTTTCCTCTATGGCCATCGCCAGGCCGGTTTCGCCGTCGGGCGCGTGCAACAGACGGTAGCCGTGCGGCTTGAGCGCGCGCAGTGCAATGCGCGCATTGTCAGGGTTGTCCTCGATAATCAGGATGGTTTTCATGGCGAGTGGTCGGTGGGACAGGTTGGTGGCCCATCATGGAGCGGGTGGGCACTCCGTCCTGCGTGCGATGGATAGTGCGCCGCCACCTTTTCGAGCAACTCTAGCACCTGGATCGGCTTGGGAATGTAATCGTCACAGCCGGCAGCCAGGAAGCGCTCACGATCACCGCGCATGGCGGAAGCGGTGAGCGCGATCACCGGGATGTGGCGCAGCCTCTCGTCGGCCCGCACCTGGGCCAGCAATTCTAGTCCATCCATACCAGGCAGGCTGATGTCGAGGAGGACCAGGGGCGGTTTCAGTCTGCGGATCATCGCCAGGCCGGATTCGCCGTCCTCGGCTTCGAGGAGGGTATAGCCCTGTGATTGGAGGATCTTGCGCACGATGCGGCGATTGTGGAAATTATCTTCGATGTAGAGAATGGTCTTTTGCTCCATGGTCTATTCTGGCAAGATAGTCTCAATGTGGGCCAGGAGACTGCTGCGATCCAGCGTCGCCTTTGACCACACCGAATTCGTGTGGGCAGCCAGCCGTGCACGCAGGCCCGGATCAATGTCTCTGGCCGAAACGACGACAACAGGCACGTCCTGTGTTCCGGCGCGCCGGCGTAGCATTTCCAGCAATTGTTCGCCGCTGATGTCCGGCAGGACCAAGTCTAGAATGATGAGGTCGGGGGTGGACTTTTCTATTGCCGCTAGCGCCTCTATGCCGGAATGAGCTTCGACGACCTCGAAGCGATGATTGGCCTCGAAGAGGCGGCGGAGAAGGCGCGCGTCTGACACATAATCGTCAATGACCAGGATACGAGGCCGCCGGCCTTCGCCGAACGCCCTGAGCGGGCGGTCATTCGTGGTTCTGTCGCCTCCAGAACGCCTTTGTGGTTGTTCGACCTGATCGCCCAGCATCGCGGTCACGTGGCTCACGAGTTCGCGGGCGCTGAAATTGCCCTTCTGCCAGATGGACTCGGCGTAGTGGCGTAGATACGTCCACTCATCGGTGGTAAGGGTCTTGGCAGAGATGATGACGACGGGGATTTCGCGGGTGCGCTCGTCGGCCTTGAGTTCCTCCAGAACGGCAAAGCCGTCGGTCCCCGGCATCGAGAGGTCGAGTATGACCAGGTCGGGCCGGCGCTGACGTACCAGGTCGAGGCCATCGGGCGCGTTGTGTGCCTCGAAGATGCGATACTGTTTGTAGGTCTGCAACAGACGGCGGATGAGTCGGCTATCATTGGGATTGTCGTCTATGATGACGATGCTGGTAATCTGTTCGTCCAACTGCTCCAGCGTCACGGCCAGCCCTTCGGGAGCATGCGGTGTCTGGAGGGAGGTCTCTATCTGCAACTGGAACACGTAGCGATCCTCCAGGGCGTGTTTTTCGGCGCTGAAGGTGTGGCCGGAGCAGTTGACCAACACCCGCTCGCCCGGTAGGATGTGGCCGGCGGCCAGCAGTTTCTCCAGCCCCGCGAAGGCGACGCTGGCCGCGGGCTCCATCGAAAAGCCTTCGATGCGGGCGACTCGCCGCATGGCGCGGAACGCGTCGCCATCGCTCACGGCGACCATGGCACCGCCGTATCGGTCGGTCATCTGCTTCAGCACGTCGTAGGCCAGGCCGGGGTTGCCGGTGGCGAGCACCGTGACCAGGGTGTCGGGCTGCACCGGCTCGGCCTGGGCAAGCCCTCTCTCCCAAGCGCGCACCATCGGCGCGCAGCCCTCGGCCTGTACGATGCCCAACTTGGGCACGTGCGCGATCAGCCCGGCCTCGTGCAGTTCGATAAAGCCCTTCATCACACCGAGCGGCCCAATGCCACCCGAGACGGCCTGGATGTACCAGTCGGGAGCATCCCACCCGAATTGTTCGGCGATCTCGAAGGCGATCGTCTTCATACTCTCCTTGCCGGGGATGGCTTTGGCGCCCTGGTCGAGGTAGATGTCTCGACGGGCGGCAAAGTCGGCAGCGATCTCTTTTGCCTGGTCGTAAGTGCCGGTGACCTTGACGACTTCGGCGCCATAGAGCGCCAGTTCGCGCATCTTTTCGGCCGGGACGCTGCTGGGCAAAAAGACCCACAACTTGATGCCGGCGCGCGCGGCGTAGGCGGCGTAACCGGCGGCCGCGTTGCCGGTGGAAGCCAGCACCATTTCGGTGATCCCACGCGCCCGGAGGGCGCTGATGGTGAACGCTGCCTGGCGATCCTTGAGCGAGCCGGTGGGATTCTGGCGTTCGTCCTTGATCCAGATCTCGCCTCCCTGCTTCTCGTACCCGGTCTCCCGTTCCAGTCCTTCGGCGCGGGTGAGCGGCGTCCACCCTTCGCCCATCGAGACGAAGGGAAAGCCGTCCGGGTCCGGGAAGGGCAAGAGTTCGGCATAGCGCCACAGGCTAAAGGAGCGCTCGGCGAGCATCCTGGGCCAGTTAGGCGGAAGCGCGGCCAGGTCATAGCGGGCATCCAGCCAGGGGTTGCCGCACTTTTCGCACCTGGCGGCATAGAGATCGGCGGCCATGTCGTGGCCGCATGCCAGGCAGCGTACAGCCTTGAATAGCGTCTTCACTTCGTGCCAACCATCACAACCGCAAAGATTTTGCTCTTGGCCGCACCGGCCTGAAAGGGCCGGTGCTGGGAGGCGACCTCTCCTAACCCCTCCCTCACCCTCCCCTTCCCTCTCCGCTACGGAGAGGGAAGGGGAGGGCCGGGGTGGGGATGGGTGAGGTCCAGCGTCGCCGGTTCACGGCGGCGCGGCAATCGGTATTAGCGAGAGCCGCGCTATGGAAAACGTGGCTACACAGGCAACCACACTGTCATCCCCCCTGTCCCCTTCTCTCCCCACTGACGGGGAGAGAAGGGGGATTGGGGTTGAGGGCGAGCGGTTTTGCCGCCCGCCCTCAACCCGACGCCGCGCAGCGGCCTCGGAAAGATCGCTAAGTCGTCAGCATCCTGATCGGTGCGACGTCCTTGATCTGGCTTATCGCCGCTCGTGTCGTCTCAGTTCTTCTTGGGCCCCCGGCGGTCGAAGTAGCCGGGGGGGGCGAAGTGCGCACGGTGCCTTCTTGCGTCCGGGCGTCCAGTGGCAGGTACACGGTGAAGGTGGACCCTACGCCCAGTTTGCTCTTCACGGTGATCGTGCCGCCGTGCAGGGTTACCAGGTGGCGGGTGATCGCCAGCCCCAGACCGGTGCCTTCTCTGCCGCGTGCACGGGAACTGTCAATTCGCTGGAAACGTTCGAAGAGTCTCTTCTGGTCGGCCTCGCTGATGCCGATGCCGGTGTCTTCGACCTCCAGGCAGGCCCAGCCGTTTTGGGTAAAGACGCGGAGCGTGACCCGTCCCTCGTCGGTGAACTTGATCGCGTTGGAGAGCAGGTTGTTGAGGATCTGGTTGAGTCGCACCGGGTCGCCCCAGATCGTGGGGAGGTCTTGGCCGACCTCGACTTCGAACTCGATGGGCTTGTTCACCAAGAGTCCCGAAACGCTGCTGATGGCTGCATCTATCACCGATTGGAGTGGCACCTGCTCCGGGTTCAGGGTCAGATGGCCAGCTTCGATCTTGGCCAGGTCGAGCACGCCGTTGATGAGGTTGAGCAGGTGCTTGCCGTTGTCATAGATCGCCTGTACATCCTCGCGCAACTCCGGGTCGAGTTCGCTATCCAGGCCCATCAGCATGACCTCGGTGTAGCCGATGATGGAGTTGAGCGGCGTGCGGAGTTCGTGGCTCATGCTGGCCAGGAACTCGCTCTTGAGTCGGTCTACCTCCTTCAACCGCTCGGCAGTGCGCAGGTTTTCGTCGTTCAGGTGGGCGATCTGTAGCGCCGTAGCCCCTTGTTCGGCGAGAGCCTGGTAGAGGATCAATTTCGTGGCATCGAAATAAGCCTCTTGCCTGGATGCGGTGACGATAGCCCCTAGCCAGTTCTCACCCGCTGTGATGGGGACGATGGCCAGGCTGATCCAACCTTCCTGGCGGGCGATTCCCCGGGTGCCTTCATCCACGCGCTCATCGCGGAACACGTTGGGTGATGCAAACGGTATGTCCGGCGTAATGAGCTCTACGAGCGGGAACTCGGAGGCCGGGAAGCGAGTATCTCGAGGAGTTGGCGGGATGCCGCTCTCGAAACTCAGGGAGCGGCGGCTGATGAGTGTAAGGCCGCCGTCCTCGCTCCGCTCGACGGTCATGACATCCACGCTTGCCTGTGGATACAGGCTGGCCTGCTCGGCCAGCACGTTCAATACTTCTTCCTCCGTCCTGGCACCTGCGAGGGCGCGGCTTACGCGCAAGCGGATCTGTGTCTGTTCAAAGGCTGTGGCGGTCTGCAGCGCGGTAGCAATCTGTCCGGCCAGGGTGGTGAAGGTGTCCACGTCGGCCTGGGTGAAGCGGTTGACGCGATCGTCCTGAACGTCCAACACGCCCAGGACTCGGTCGCCGATGATCAGGGGGATCGAGACTTCGGAGCGCGTCTGCGGCAGAAGCGGGTTGGGCAGGAAGTCAGGTTCCTGGCTGGTGTCGTTTGCCAGGATGGTTTCATGTTCGCGTGCGGCGCGGGCGACCATACTCCTTTCGGCATCGAGCGGGATGGCGTGACCGCGCTTGCGCAGCACGCGGCCCACCTCGCCGGCGCCGGCGCGCATCACCAACTGGCCTGTCGCTTCGTCCACCAGGTAGACGTGGGCGTGATACAACCCGAAGCGGCTCTGCAGGAGTTCGACCACCTGCTCCAGTAGTTGTTCGGGGTCGAGGATGGTGCCCAGTCGCCGGGCGATCTCGGCGGCAACACGGAGTTGGTCGGTAAAGACGGTCAGCGCCTCGGTCTGCTCGGTGATGCGGGCGAGCAGGTTGCTGTTTTCGAAGAGGATGGCGATCTGATCGGCCATGGACTGGAAGAGCGCGACGGTGCTGGTTCCGAATCGGCCCGGCACGCGGTCCTGCGCGTCGAGCACGCCGATGATCTCGTCGCCCAGTTTCAGCGGCACGACCAGTTCGGATTTGGTTTCGGGGAGCAGGGGGTTGGGCATGAAGTCGGGGGACTGCGTCACGTCGGCCACCAGTACCGGTTCGCCGGTGTGGATGGCCTTGGTGACGAGCGCGGTGGCGTCTAGCGGAATCTTGTGCTTGCGTTGCAGGAGTTGTCGCCCCGCGTAGCCGGTGGATTGGCGCAGGACGGCCGCCCCCTGCTCCCGATCCACGATGTACACCTGGGCGTGGTAGAGGTTGAATTGATCGCGGATGAGGTTCACGACCAGGTCCAGGAGTTCCTCCGGGGACACACGTTCGCTGGCGGCGAAAGTGACACGCTGGCTGGCCTCCAGTTCACGGGTGCGCAGTTCCAGCCCGGAGATGAGTTCGCGCAACCGCGCGGTCATGTCGTTGAAGGCTCCGGCCAGTCTGATCACCTCGGCCGGCCCGGTCGGGCTTGCCTGCAGGTTCAGCTCACCCCCGGCGATACGGGCGGCCACGTCGGTCAGGGCGAGCACGGGGGTCGCCAACCGCCGCGCGATGTAGGCGCCTACGAGTCCGGCCAGCGTGACGACGACCAGCAGGATCAACACCGAGATGACCGTGCTGCGGATGACCGGCCTGTAGGCCTCCGCTACCGGCAGTTCGATCACGACGGCCCAGTCGGGCATTCCCAGCGGCACGTAGGACGTGACAGCAGGATTCCCGTTGATGCCTGTGGATACATTCACCGGAGTTTCATCCACGGGTGCGGGACTGTTCACGAACTCGGCGACTTCCTCCAGTTTGCGCACATTCTCGCCGCGCAGGACGCGGGAGATGTCGCTGAAGGCAAGCAGGTTGCCTTGCCTGTCAACCACGTAGGCCAGGCCCCTCTCACCGATCTGCAACCTGTCCACCAGGTCCCACATGAATTTCAGGTTCACCTCGGCCAGCAACGTTCCCTGAAACCCTCCAAAGACATCCTGAACCGGGACCGCAAGAATCACCATGGGCTCGCTGGTTACGTCGTCAACGTACACCGGGCTGATGTATCTGTTCCCTTGCATCACCTGCGAAAACAGATCGCTTCCGGCTCGTGCCATCAACTTCTCCACCGACACCTGCGATATGCGCGAGAACGCCGCCAGTTCCCGTTCTTGTGGGTCCAGTAGCACCACCTGGCGAAAGGCAAGGTCAAGACCCAACAGGTTCCCCAGGATGTTCTCTCGCTCCTGTCGTGAAGCAAGGTCCAGGTTGCCCACCTTGACCACGGTTTCCAACTCGCTGAACTTTTCCTGGACAAAGCCGGCGACGGTATTGGCCGCCTCTCGAGCGATGATCTGCTGTCTGCTGGCGACGTTCTCCTGTTGCGCCTGGAAGTTGAAGAGTATCTGGGAAAGACTGGCAACCAGCAGCGCGACGGCGCTCAAGGCCGCGAAGGCAGTGGTTAGAGTAGTGACCAGGTTGCGCGATCGTTTGGGTTCTTCTATCTGCATAGACATCTTCTCACCTCTTAGACTAATCTGCATCCCTGGACTTATTGCCTTCTCGAAGGCCGTTCTGGCCAGGTCGGCGTCAGAGATGCTCCTAAGTTTTATACCGAGCACCACACGATAACCGGCTGCGGCAACAGGCCGCACGATGATACCTTCAGTGGAGATGCCAACCCATCTCCACCTGGCTCAATGGGCGATTCCCGATCATCTGGGGGTTGGCCCAGAGAGGCTTGGCCTCTTGGTTACGTTCACGTACGTACTAGCGAATGATTTCGGCTGCCTGCGCCAGCAGGCCCTCGGGCACCGTCAGCCCCAGTTCTTGGGCCACTTTATAATTGATGTACAGGTCCTGCTCCGGGGTGACCACCGGGATGGTGCCGGCCGGGGTGCCCTTCAGGATTTTGTCGGCCAGGGGCGCGGCCAATTCCCCCACCTTGATGAGATCATTGGCGTTCCCGAAAACCGCTCCTGCCTGTACGGTATAGAGCAGGCTGCCGCCCAGCGGCACCTTGTGTTCCGCGGCGAACTGACAGAGCACCGCCAGAGTATCCGCCGCGTGGTTGAAGCCATCTGGCATCAGGATCATGGCATCCAGGCCGAGATCGTCCACTGCGGCACGCGCTGCCAGATCGGCCTCGATGTCGGCGAAGCTGGTGGCGGGGGCCTCCACCAATGTGACACCCAAGGACGGCGCCGCCGAGCGCAGTGTCTCGAGTGCAGCAGCGGTGTTGGGGTTGTTTACGTCATAGCCTATCCACACGCGTTCGACCTCCGGCGCTATCTCGAGCAGGACCTCCAGGCGTTTGATCATCATTTCGTGGCCGGGGTAACGCACGCCGGTGATGTTCCCGCCGGGTTGGCGCACGCTTTCTATCAGACCGGTCCCTTCTGTAACCGCGTAGGCAAACACTACAGGAATATCCGTCCCCTCCGTCGCTGCCTTAGCGGCCATGGCCCCCGGAGTGGAACCTGCCGTGAAAATCAGGTCCACCTTATCGGCCACGAATTGTCTGGCGATCTCTGGCGCCCCAGCCATGTTTGCGCCTGCGTCCGGCGCGTCATATACGATGTTCTCGCCCTCCACGTAGCCCAACTCGGCCATCCTGGCCTTGAAGCCATCGGCTATGACGGCGAAAGCCCCTCCTTGTATGATGCCCACCCGGTACACCTTGGGCTTGGGGGCGCAACCGCCCAAGAGCGGAGCCAACACCATCGCTCCAATGAGCAGCGCGCACAATGCTCCGATTCTACTCCAAAGACCTCTTTTCTCGTTCATCTTTTCATCTCCTATGATTGGTTACTGCTTCTGCATGTGCAAGACCTTCACGGTATCGTTCTTCCTGTGGTTGAACATGTCCTCCACCAGAATGAATTCATAGCGCCTCCTAACTCTTCCCGCCACTTGATAGTCTGCAACCGCATCGTCCTACGGATGACCACGGCTACGGTCATTCTTTTCCCGTCAGCCGGTCCACCAACGTCACGAGGGAGGCGATGGAGACCGGCTTCTCCAGATAGAACTCGACTTCCAGGCCCTCGGCGATGTGGCGATATACCGGGTCGGCGGACACGACGACGATCTGCGTGCCGTTTTCTCTCAGCGCCTCGCCGTGCTCGCGCAGCAGGTCGGTGCCGCGCTCGCGGCCCATGTGGATGTCGCAGAGGAACACGTCGAAGTGGTTGCGGGCCAGCAGGTCACGAGCCTCGTGGAGCGTCCTGGCCTCGTATACCGCGTAGCCGGACTTGCGCAGCGCCTTGGCATACAGGCGGCTCTGGCTGGGATCGTCTTCCATCAGCAAGACCGTTCGAGGCGCTTCGGCTTCCTTGCTCTGAGAGTCTTCCGCCACGGTCCCGAGACGATCCTTCTCGCTTCGGCCCTTGCCCATCTTGCGGATGATCGGTAACAAAGCGACGCGCATGGTGGATTTGGGGATGAAGGCGTCTGCGCCGGCGGCCAGCGCCGCTTTGCGAAAGTTCGGAGTGTCCATCACCGTCAGGGCAATGATGGCCGTGTCGGGCAACAACTGCTTGAGGGGACCGATGACGCTCAACCCAGACATACCGGGCATCATCATGTCGAGCAGGATCACCCGCGGCCGCAAGTCTCCAGCCTTCTCCAGGGCCTCCTGGCCGCTGCTACACGCTCCAACGACGGCCACCTCTTTACACGTCTCCAGAAACTGGGTGGCCGTGCTCAGAAACAAGGGACTATCGTCCACGAGCATCACGGAAATCGGTTCCATTGGAATATCCCGCCCGGGTTGGTTAGTTGGTTGGTTAGTTGGTTAGTTGGTTAGTTGGTTGGTTAGTTGGTTAGTTGGTTGGCTGGAGATGCCCGCGCTTGCTAGCGCAACCTGGTCCGGTAGGGTAGGGTATCGAATGCCGGTCGGAGCATCGGGCATCCGCGCCAACACGCTTTCAGTATAACGGTTGGGAGGCGGGCTGTGAAGCGCAGAAAACCCTGATTCTGCAGGCGGAGGAAGCGGGAAAATACGGGGCGGCTCCGTAGAAACTGCGGGGGTGAGGCGTAACGTATAGCCTTACGTCTTACGTGTTACGTTTTACGCTTTACGTTTTACGTTTCACGTTTTACGCGTTACGTTTCACGCCTTCAATCGAGGAGGCCATGTTCGCGGGCGTAACGCACCAATTCGGCGCGGCCGCGCAGGCCGAGTTTGTCCATGATGTTAGCACGGTGGCTTTCGACCGTGCGCACGCTGAGGCTCAAGAGGTCGGCGATCTCGCGGTTGGTGTAGCCCTGGGCGATCAGGCGCAGAACCTCGGTGTCGCGCGGGGTCAACGACTCGATAGGCCGTTCGTCGGCCGGGGAAGATGGGACCAGGCCCTTTAACAACGCACGGGTCATGGCTGGATGAACATACAGGTCGCCGCGCCAGACCACGCGAACAGCGTTGATGAGTTCGGTTTCCACGGCGCGCTTGACGATGTACCCGGCGGCACCGGCCTGGATGGCCTCCCGCAGCAGGCGTTCGTCCTCGTGGACGGTGAGGATGAGCACGCGCGTCTCCGGCAGCGCGGCCTTGATGCGCCGGGTCACCTCGATGCCGCCCAGGTCGGGCATGCTCAGGTCCAGCAACACCACGTCCGGGCGCAGTTCGTTGGCCAGGCGCAGCGTCTCGTGGCCGGCGGTCGCCTCACCCACCACTTGCATGTCGGGCTCGGCGTTGAGCAGGACACGCAGGCCGGCCCTCAGTACACCGTGGTCATCCGCGATCAGGATACGAATGGGCATAGGGCACCTCCACATATACCGTCGTCCCCATTCCGGCGGCACTTTCGATAGTCAGCCGCCCGCCCAGCATCTCGGCCCGCTCCTGCATGCCGAACAGCCCCAGCCGGCCGCTCTGCTTCGCCGCCTCGGCGTCGAAACCCACCCCATCGTCCTCGATGATCGCTACCACCCGATCGCCGCGCCGCTCCAGAAGTACGTCCACGCGGGTGGCCTGGGCATGACGGATCACGTTGGTCAGTGCCTCCTGCACGATACGGTAGAGCGCCGTTTCCACCTCCGGCGGCAGGCGGTGCTCCGGAGTCAATTCCACCGTTTCGAACTCCACGGGAATGCCGTACTGCTCGCTGAAGGTCTCGACGTATTGCTCCAACGCGGGAATCAATCCCAGGAAGTCGAGCGTGGCGGGACGCAGGTTCGTCGCCAGCCGGTGCAGGTTCTCCAGCATCTCGTCAACCATTGCCTCCAGACCGGCGATGCGCGCCCTTACCGCCTGAGGGTCACCGGCCTCCTGCTCCAGCATACTCAGGCTCAGCAACAGGGACGAGAGCGCCTGGCCGGTCTCGTCGTGGAGTTCGCGGGCCACGTGGCTGCGTTCGGCCTCCTGGATCTCGACCAGTCGGCGCGAGAGGGCCTGAAGTTGGGCGCGCCCGGTACGCACCTGCTCGAACAGGCGGGCGTTCTCGATCGCCGTGGCCATCGGCGCCGCCAGCGCGGTCAACAGGCGTACATCGTTCTGGCCAAAGCCGCCTTCCTTGTTCATCGTTTCGAGCGCACCGATGACGCGCCCCTTGCTGTGTAGGGGGACGCAGAGGAGCGAGTGCGTCGCAAAATTGCCCCCCTGGTCGAAACTGCCGAGCCAGCGCGGGTCTTGCGAGACATCCGGCACCAGCGCCGGCTCGTCGTGTTCGACCACCCAGCCTGCAATACCCTGGCCCAACGGCAATCGTTGGCCCACCAAAAAGTCCGCGCCCAGCCCCGAACCGGCGGCGAAGTACAGGTCGTCGCGCTCCTCATCGTAGAGGAGCACCGAGGTTGCCTGCGTTCCCAGCAGCCGGTTGGTGTGGCCGGTGATCAACGTCAGTACTTCGCGCAAATCCAGTGTCGAGTTGATGATCCGGCTTATCTCGTTCAGCACCGCCAACTCGCGATTGCGCCGCTCCATCTCTTCCTGAACCCTGATCCGTTCGGTGACGTCGCGGATCATGCTGCCGAGGACGAAGCCGCGTTCGGTCTGCACCGGAAAGGTGACCACCTGGATGATTCGGCGCGTCCCGTCGGGACGCACGATGTCGTACTCGATGGGTTGGTTCAGCCAGGGCGCCTGGCCTGTAGCGAAGAATTCGCGCTGGCTGACCTCGATCATCTCGCGAAACGATGCGTCGCTGCGATCCGCAGGAATGATCTGGAAATAAGCGTCCCAGAAGGAGCGGCCGAGTACCTCCTCGCGCTTCAGACCGGTGATCCGTTCCTGGGCTCGATTCCATTCGGTGATGTGTCCCTGTTCGTCGGTCAGGACAATCCCATCGAAAGCCTGCTCGATGAGGCTGCGGAGTTTGCTCTCGCTTTGACGCAGCGCCGTTTCCGCCCGCACCCGCTGAGTGACGTCCTCGAAGATGGTGTAGACCAGATGGGGTTTATCTTCGTCTGGTCTGGATAGCGGCATCGTGCTGACGCTCATCCAGCGAAACTCTTGACGCACGGGATCAAAGACGCCGATGACCGTGTCCTGCGTTCCCTCGCCCGATCTCAGGGTAGCGGCTGCCGGCAAAACTTCCTTGTGTTGCCGGAGGGCATCCTGGCGAATCATCTGCTGATGCGGGGCAGCCAGTGCCTGGGCCTGGATTTGATCTGGCGTCAGGCCCAGAATCCGCCGGGCGGCCGGATTGGCGAACACGATGTTCCCTGCGGTGTCGCAACACAACACACCCTGCGGCATCATCTCGACCAGGACTTGAGATGGCTTCTCGCTCTTACGCGAGTCTCCTGAAGCCCGCCATAACCGGCGGTAGCGGTTGAGGCGGGTCAGGGTTTTCACCCGCGCCAGCAACTCGGTCTCGTCTATGGGGCCGGAGAGGTAATCGTCGGCGCCGGCCTCGAGGCCTTGCAAACAGGCCGCGCGATCGGCCGGTGAGGCGAGCACGACGATCGGGACTTCGGCCAGGGCGGGGTCGGCGCGCAGCCGCCGGCAGAGTCCGTCTACGTCGGGCACCTTGACGTCGAGCAGGATCAGGTCCGGAACAAGTGCCGTCGCCTGGGCCAGCGCCTCGGCGCCATCACCGGCAACGGCCACGCGATAGCCCTGGCCGGCAAGGAGCGCTTCCAGGCCCTGGCGTATCGCCGGTTCACAGTCTACGACGAGAATGATGCCGGAGAGGCCCTCGTCCATCTGTCACCTCGCTCACACTTGCACATCCGTTCATCGCCGACGATTTCAACCAAACGCCTGAATTCCATACGGCATCATACCACAAATGGCCATTCCGCAAAAGTCGCCCTGCGGGTGACTACTCAGCCTGACCTCCCCAACCCCCGTCCTTATACTCCCCTTTCCCCCCGCCGAGCGGGGGGAAAGGGGCAGGGGGATAGGGGGGTTGAGCAGTTACCCCTGCGGACAGAATGTACCGGCTGTGCTTGCCGGGTCACAACCCGGCAGGCCCGACCGGCATGGCGTGAAGTCCCGTGACAGTGGGCGTGGCACGGGCTTTCCAGCCCGTGCCGGCAGGCCGGAAAGCCTGCCGCTGGCAAGTTATTGCGATGAATCTGCACGCCTGCGCCGCAGGTCTTCCAGGTCGAGGTAGCGGCGCACCGTGCCGCGCTCGACCGACCAGAGGGCGCTGGCGAAGCGCGCGATAAAGTAGCGGTCGTGGACCACGGCCAGCACCGTGCCTGCGAAAACGGCCAGCCCTTGCTCGAAGCGCTCGCGCGAGGGGATGTCCAGGTGGTTGATCGGCTCGTCGAGCAGGAGCAGGTTACAGCCGGCGGCCACGAGTTTGGCCAGCGCCAGCCGCGCCCGCTCGCCGAAACTGAGGCTGCGCACGGGGGTGAAAACGGCATCGCCGCTGAATAGGAAATAGTGCAGGAAACTGCGCGCTTCCGTCTCGCCCAGCGGCGCGACGCGGCGGACCTCCTCGAAAGCGTTGCTCGCCTCGTCCAACCCTTCTTGCTCCTGCGAGTAGACGCCCAGACGCACGCCCGTGCCCAGCCGGATGCGCCCGGCCAGCGGCGCCAGTTCCCCGGCGATGCCGCGCAGGAGCGTGGTCTTGCCGCTGCCGTTCGGCCCCACCAGCGCGATGCGCTCCCCTTGCCGCAGGGTCAGGTTCACATCGGTGAGCAACGGCACGCCGCCGTAACCCAGGCTCACGTTTTCCAATACGAGCACGTCCTTACCGCTCGCCGGGGTCTCGTCGAAATCCAATTTCATCTGCCAGGAGAGCGGCGGCTTGTCCACGCGCTCATCGGACTCCAGGTATCGTTCCAGTTTCTTTTCGCGCGCTTTGGCCTTCTTGGCGACCTTTTTGGCGTAACGGCGCACGGTGGGCTGGCCCGGCGTGGTGGAGCGTTCGACGCGCAGGGCCTGCTCCTTGGTGCGGGCAATGTCCTGTTTCATCCGACGAATCTCGTACTCCTGATCGCGCCACTGCGCCCACTGCCGCTCTCGCTCGGCCTCCCTCTGCGCGACGTAGGCGGAATAGTTGCCGGCGTACCGGCGGACGGTGTGGGTGAGCGGGTCGAGTTCCAGAATTGCTGCCACCGTGCGGTCGAGGAAGGTGCGATCGTGCGAGACGATGAGGGCCGCGCCGCGAAATGCCAACAGCCATCCCTCCAGCCACTCCAACGCCTCGATATCGAGGTGATTGGTCGGCTCGTCGAGCAGCAGGAGTTGTGGGCGCATCAGCAGCAAGCGCGCCAGCCCCAGGCGGGTCTTTTGCCCGCCGCTGAGGGTGGCGACCGGTGTGGATTGCTCCACCTCTGCCAGTCCCAGCCCGGTTAACACCGCTTCGGTCTCGGGAGAGGCACGGTAACCTCCGGCGGCTTCGAAGCGGGCGAGCGCCGCGGCGTACTCGTCCATCAGGCGGGTCAGTTCCGCCCCCTGCGCGACGGCCATCTGCGCGGCGAGCGCCTCCACCTGCTGCCCGGCCTCGTGCAGGGCCGCCGTCGCCTCGCGCATCACGTCGCCGACGGTCGCTCCCGGCGTGAATTCGAGCGCCTGCGCCAGATAACCAGGGATGACGTTGGCGGGCGAAAAGCGCACGCTGCCGCGATCGGGCGGCTCCTGGCCGGCGATGATGCGCAGGAGCGTCGTCTTGCCGCAGCCGTTGGGGCCCACCAGCCCCACGCGCTCGCCAGGGTTGACGACGAACGAGACGGCATCGAGGATCACGTCATCGCCGTGGGTCTTGCTGATGTTGCTGACTTGAAGCATATTGGGTACCTGCGAAAGAAAAGCCGTGGGCGCGACGACGCATCCACGGCTCATGTTCTTGCACGGACAGTCTGGGAAGACGATGCGTCACCACGAGCGAAAGATGTAGGGGTTACGCATCGGCAAGACCTCCTGGGTTGTAGTTGGCATTATATCCCGATCGGGGCCGTGTGTCAAACTCTAGTATGGACGGGGTAATCCTCTGATAGTAACGGGGTGACCCTGCCCCTCTCTTGCGCAATTGTCGTCATTGGGCTATAATCAAACTGTGGGCCTATATGTGCCGACGGTGCCCCGGAGAACCACCATATCTGGTGGCAAACGGCTGTTTCTGAGGAGACACTATGCTGGGAGACCTGATCTGTAAGAACCGCAGTTATCGCCGTTTCTATCAGGATACGCCGGTCAGCATCGAGACCTTGCGTGCGCTGGTGGACCTGGCGCGGCTTTCCGCTTCGGCGGGCAACCAGCAGCCGCTCAAGTACATCCTCAGTTGCAGCGCGGAGACAAACGCGCGCATCTTTCCGCACACGCGCTGGGCCGGCTATCTCAAGGACTGGGGCGGTCCCGCCGAAGGCGAGCGCCCGGCGGCCTACGTCGTCATCCTGGGCGATACGGAAATCAGCAAGGATTTCGGCTGCGATCACGGCATCGCGGCGCAGTCCATCATGCTGGGCGCGGTCGAGCGCGGGCTGGGCGGCTGCATGATCGGCGCACTTGACCGGGATGGGCTACGGCAGACGCTCGGCATCCCCGAGCGCTACGAGATTCTGCTCGTGCTGGCGCTGGGCAAGCCCGGGGAGACGGTGGTGATCGAGGACCTTGGTCCAGACGGCGACATCAAGTACTACCGTGACGCGGAGGGCGTGCACCACGTGCCCAAGCGATCGTTGGACGAATTGATCCTGCGGGAGTATGCGAGTTGACTACCGGCAAAGCTCCCGCCGCACCCTCCCCCACAAAAATCCTCCCTTCCCTGGGGAAGGAGCAGGGAGGATAGGGGGCAACAGCCCTTCGTGGGTCTGGCTCTTGCTTTGCAATATAGATGTGTTAAAATAGAATCCGTGTATCTATGGACAACCAGGCACCTCGTGATGCCGTCAGATTGTGGCGGGTTGAGCCGCCGGAAAGGAAGCGATGAGTCAAGAAGACGAGCCTTCGAGTATCGTCGTACTTTACAACCAGAGCACCAAGTTGGTGCGCGGCCAGCAGCGCGATCTGCTGGCCGACGAAGGTGTGATCGCTTGCGCCCAGGCCGTTGCCGACGCGTTGCGTGCGGCGGGCTATCGTGTGGCGCAGGTGCCGATCCACACCACGGTCGAACAGGCGCTGGCCCCCTACCCGCCGACGCGCTGGGTGATCTTTAACCTGGGCGAAGGGTTAGGGGGGCGTTTGTTTGAAGAGGCCCGCATCGCCTGGGCGTTGGAGGCCATGGGCTATCGCTTCACCGGGTCTTCGGGAGATGCGATCGCCAATTCCGTGCACAAGGCGCGGGCCAAGGCCGTCCTGGCGGCCAACGGCGTCGCCACGCCACCGTGGTGGATCTTTCACAACTCCCGGGAGGTGAGCGCGCGGGTCGCTGCTATGCTTCCCTTCCCTCTCATCGTCAAGCCGGTGGCCGAAGATGCCAGCATCGGGATTGACGGCGACGCCGTGGTGCACACGCCCAAGGCGTTGCGCAGCCGCGTGGCCTACATCGTCAAGCACTATCGCCAGGCGGCCCTGGCAGAAGCCTTCATCGCCGGGCGGGAGTTCAACGTCGGGCTATGGGGCGATCCGCCCGAAGTCCTTCCCCTGGCCGAGGTGGATTTCAGCGCCATTCCCGATCCGTTCGCCCGCGTCGTCACGTACGCTGCCAAGTGGGAGACCGACACGTTCGAGTACAACAACACCCCGGTCGTTTGTCCGGCGCAGGTTGACCCCGAACTGAGCGCGCGCATCGTCTCCACAGCCCGCCGCGCCTGGACGGCTATCGGCTGCCGTGGGTATGCGCGGGTGGATATGCGCGTCAGCGACGGGGGAGTGCCTTATGTCCTGGAGGTCAACTGCAATCCCGACATCTCGCCCGATGCCGGCTTTTTCCGCGAGGCGCGGGTGGCCGGGTACACCTATCAGGACATGGTGGTACGCATCCTGAAACTCGCCCGAGGAGCACCGTATGTCTTCGATCGAGCCGGCGCGGGCTACCGATGGCCCGTCCATCCTGTACATAGCGGACGCGATCAGCATTTTCACGCGCATAGACCGGGAATGCGTCGCCGAGTTGTGGGATTCGTACCTGGATAAAGGGGAGGCGGCTGGCGGATACGCTTTCCGGGTGTATCGCAACGAGGGGGGGCGCGTGTTGGGCTTTGCCTGCTTTGGCCCCCATCCCCTGACCGAAGGTACCTTCGATCTATACTGGATCGCTGTGGACCCCGACGCACGTCGGCAGGGGATCGGGCGCGCGTTGTTGGCTCAGGTCGAAGCCGAGGTGAGGGCGCGGGGCGGCCGCCTGCTGGTGATCGAGACCTCCAGCCTGCCCTCCTACGCCCCGACGCGCCGATTCTACGAATCGTGCGGCTGCCGCTGCGAGGCGGTCATCCGCGATTTCTACGCCCCCGGCGATGACCTGGTCATCTTTGTGAAGGAACTCGTTCCCCGCAACGGGCTTCCGGCCTCATAGTCGAGCGTCGTAACTGTTCACCCCGATTGAAATCGCTCTCTTTGGGCGCTTCGCTTTCGCGAAATGGCGCCAGTTGGCGCGATCCGCCGGATCGTCCCCATTCCTCATTGGCGCGGTGGCAGGCAGGTCGGCGAAGGCCGACCATTGGCCACAGGCCCCAAAGGGTATAGGCAAGCCCTCGGCCCGAAGGCTTGCCTCGCCCTGCCTAAACGCCTGAAAGGGATGCGTGACCTGCAAGCCGCGGGGCCTGCCTGCTTCCTGCCGAGGAAGAACTCCCAGTTGCCCAGCGTGTGCCCTTCGTTGACGCGTTGGGCCAGCCTGTATCCATCCCAGGCAGTGGAGAGAGCGATGAGGCCCGCGAAGAAAAGCGGCGCGAGACTCAGGCAACATCCGGCATAGGTCATTCCCATCTCGGCCAGGCCGGTCGGCAAGAAGGCCAGGCAAGCCGCCATTGAGCCGAAGAGGATCTGGCATGCAATAATGACCACGCCTTTGGCCATCTGCCCAAGGTAGAGATATCCAACTCCACCGGTGAGGAGATTCAAGAGGGCTGCCAGGACTGGTTCTTTTTGTCTTCGCTGCTCCGACATTGTAAACCTCCATTTCTCGGGTTTGAGTTGTTGCCGATACATTTCTCGCCCGGTGGGGGAGATTCTCCGGCCGGGGAGAGCAGGCGGTGCAGCAGGGCCAGCAGGGCCTGCTCGTCCGGGAAGGGCTGCGCCTCCCCTTCCGGCATGGGCCGCAGGTCGCCGCGCAGGGCCTCCGGCTCGGTCGAATTGACCAGCAGGCGCAGGATGAAGGTGCGAGTGGCGCGCAAGGTGCCTCCTGGACGGGACGTGATGGGGTTGCAACAGCCCCCTGTCTGCTATTAAAGCACAGGGGACTGCCAGAGGAGAGCCGTCAGGGGTCAAGGAGTGGCAGGAGGGGTCAGAGATTGGTAAAAGGCCTGGACTTCTTCCTGAGGGACGGTGCCCAAATCTTCGCGCAGGGCTTTTTCCAGCGCCAGGTAGAGCCGTCGGGCGCCGGGCAGGTCGTTCAGCGCCACGCAGGCGCGCATGCCCAGCAGCACCGCTTCCTCATGCCAGGGCTCCAGGGCCAGGAGGCGCCAGCAGGCCTCGAGCGCTCCGCCGAACCGGCCCGCCGTCAGCCGGTCCCGGGCGGCCTCCAGCAGGGCCTGCTGGTAGAGGAGGCCCATCCGTTCACGGGGAGCGATCGTCCAATCGGCGTAGCGGTATTCGGAGAGAAACTCGCCGCCGTAGAGGGAGAGGGCCGTCTCCCATTCTTTCTGCCGGCAATGGGCTTCGAGGGCTTCTACATCCACCCACGAACCGGGCGGCAGGTGGAGCGTGATGAACCCTTCCTCCACCTCCAGGTAGCGGGAGGGGAATTTATCGGGGAGGTCGGGCTCCAGGATGCGACGCAGGGCCGAGGTGGCGTGGTGGAAGGCGGTTTGCGCGGCGGCGGGGCTCTTGTCGGGCCATAGCGTCTCGGCGGCCTGGTCGAAGGTGAGAGAACATCCAGGACTGAGAAGTAACAGGGCGAGCAGTTCGCCGGCCCGGCGCTGGCGTAACGCGGGTTTTTCAATGCGTCGCTGTTGCTGTCGGACTTCAAACCGTCCCAGGGTCACGATGTGCAGGGGCGGCGGGGGGACGCGCGCCAGGTGGTCTAATAGTGTCCGGCTGACGCGCGCCATATAGGGGTCGGCGCTGTTCAAGAACGAAGCCAGGAGGGGGAAAGACAGGGCCCGCTCTTGTTCCAGAAGGCAGGCATAACCGCCGCTCACAATCCTGGAGACGGCCTCCAGCCAGGCCGGATTTGCTTCGGCTCGCCTCTGCGGATGAAGCAAAGCGGCCAGGAGCAGGTTCGCATGTGCCAGGTCAAAGTTGTCCTGCAAAGGGGTCAGGACCTCAATGGCAGCGCAGAGGTCCTCTCCGGCTGCGGTCAGGTCGCCGCACAGCCGGGCCGCACGAGCGCGCTCTATCAGGGCCTTGCCCAATGCGTGATGATAATCTACGCGGACGGCGTACTCCACTGCGTCATTGGCCCAAATTCGGGCATTGGGGCCATCTCCAATCAAGCGGTAGTAACGGCTCATACCCACCCGTATCGCGACCGTCAGCCGGTATTCGCCGGTCTCCTCAACAATGGAGCGCCCCCGGGTGTACAGCGCCCGCGCCCTTTCGGGGTCGCCTTCCTCCAGGGCCAGGTCGCCCGCCAGCCAGCAATAGTACCCCTCTATCCACGAACCGGGCCGCGCGACCTGCCCCAGTTCATCCAGAAGATGGTGAGCGTGCTCGCGCTGACCGGTCGTCGTGCACGTCCAGGCCATCGTCATCAGGGGGAAATACCGCAACTCCCCCAGGCCGCGTTCGCTGGCGACGCGGTAGGCCTCCGCATCGGCTGCCAGCGCCAGTTCAAACCGGCCGGTCGGGATGTAGACGCCCGCTGCCAGGCCGTGCAGGGCATTGAAAAGTGCCAGCGTATAACCGATCTCTCGCCCCACCGCGGCGGCCTGCAGGTAGAAGGCCTCGGCCCCCGCCAGGTCATTCGTATCAGTGGCGCACGAGCCCAGCCGGATCAGCGCATCCGCGCGGTGGGGTGAATCGGGGGCACAGAGGCTCAGGGCTTCCTCCGCCAGCGCTTTCGCTCTCTCGTACTGTCCCAGGCGGAAGCGGGCGCGGGCCACTGCCAGCAGCGCGGCGGCGATGCATTCCGGATGCCCGGACGCCCGCGCTGCATCCAGGGCCTGGCGCGCACGCCGGAGAGCAGAGGGCAGGTCGCCTGCTCGCTCCAGGGCCAGACTTTCTTCTATCAGGTTTGCGATGGAGGAAGGCGAGGTCATGGTCATTCGTGGATGCTCGGCGCCCGGTCATCACATTCAATTTTACCCTAACCCGGACAAGCCGGAACCAAAAACCACCAAGGGCACGAAGGGCACACAAAGGACACGAAGGAATTCCTTTATTTCCTTTGTGTGACTTTGTGTCCTTCGTGGTGAATTTTCTTGCCC
>DAOUBA010000039.1:0-2370 GCA_034432855.1 Anaerolineae bacterium
GAACCGGCGGCGCTGGAAGCGTTTCTCTCCTGGAAGAAACCCCGCCAGCACCGGCTCTTTCAGGCCGGTGCGGCCAAGAGCAAAATCTTCGCGGTTGCGATAGTTTTTCGAGAGCAATACTATAGACCCCGACCACTATGCGGCGATTGACCGGATGGAAGTCAAGAGTTCGCTGGGACGCATCGTGGGCCGGATCAACGCGTTGTTACGTGGTTATACGTAACACCATAGGCCCTTTGGGGAAAATCTGGGTGCTACCCGGCCCGGGTAGCACCCAGCACTCTCTCCATCCCTTTGAAATAGTCGTCGCGCACTTTCTGATTCGAAACCCGCGTGTACCGTTGGGTCGTGGTCACGCTGGCGTGACCCAACAGCTCTTGAACAGTCACAATATCGGCGCCACCTTCCAGCAGATTGGTGGCAAAGGTGTGCCGCAGCCGGTGGGCGCTGACCTCCACACCCGTCAAACGGGCATAATACTCCAGCCGTTTCTGGACCCCGCGCACGGAGAGGCCCTGCCCTTTGTAGACGCCCTTCTGCACCAGGAAAAGGCGTACACAAGGGACATCGCCACGTTGCTGCAGGTATGTTTCCAGGGCAGCCACGCCATCTGGGCTGAGGTAGACGCGGCGGTCTTTGCCCCCTTGCCCTGGCGCACCATCAGCCGTCGCCGGGGCAGGTCCAGGTCTCCCACTTCCAGGTTGACGACCTCCTCCACCCGCAGGCCGGCGCGCAGGATGAGGGTGAGGATGGCGCGGTCGTGCAGGTCGTGGATGACGGCGAAGAGGCGCTAAATCTCCTCATCCTGGAGGGGACGCGGCAAGGGACGGTCTTTCTTCAGGTAATGGGTCAAGCGCACCGGCACGACCAGGTCGTAGGCCCGTTCTTCGCGCAGGTAGACGTACAGACGGCGCAGGGCACACAGGCGGCGGTTGATCGTCGTCGCAGAAAGCCCCTGGGCCTGCATGCTTTCGATGTATCTTTCTACGTCAGCCGGGGTGACGGTCAGGACATCCGGCCATCCCTGGGCGAAGAAGCCGTGCAGGTCGTGGAGGTAGTTGCGGATGGTATGAGGCGCATAGTTGCGTCGTTCCAGATAGGCTTGGAAGAGGGCCAGGGCTTCTTGATCAGTCATCCTCAGCCTCCGTCAACTGTTGCCGTGCCCGGACACGCTCCATAGCAGCGAAGTAATCCTGCCGTTTGGTGCGGTCGTGGAGACGGGCATAGCGCTGGGTGGTGGTGATACGGTCGTGCCCCAACAACTCCTGGACGGTGGTGAGCGGTACGCCAGCGTTGAGCAATTGGGTAGCGAAGGTATGCCGCAGGCTCTTGGCCGAGTAGGGTTTCTCGATGCCGGCCTGTAGCCGATAGCGTTGGAAGTGTTCGTTGATGGTGCAGACGCGGAGGCGCTTGGTCTTCTTGGTGAAGAAGAGCCAGGGCACTTCCGAGAAGGGGGACCGTTGCGCCAGCCAGGCTTCCAGGGCGGCCCTGGCGTCGGCGGTGAAGTAGACGATGCGTCCACGGCCATTCTTTTCGCCCCGTTCGATGCGCACCGTCTGCTGGGCCAGGTCCACGTCGCTCAAGCGTAGCGCGGCCACTTCTCCTACCCGCAGCCCGCTGCGCAAGAGCAGGAGGAAAAGGGCGCGATCCAGCGGCTCCTCGATGACGGAGAGGAAGCGAGCCACCTCCTCGTCGCTCATCGCCTGCGGCAAGGGGTCTTCGCGCTCGCGCAGGTAGTGGCTTTCCAGGACCGGGTTGCGCGTGACCTGCTCCTGGTCGAGCAGGAAGCGAAAGAAGCCGTGGATGGCGGAGAGATGATTGTTGATGGTCGCTCCTCCCAGGGAACGGGCTTGTAAGCGGTCAACGTAAGCGCTGATGGCATGGCGGTCCACCTGGCCCAGACAGGCCTGTTGCTCAGGGGGCAAAGTCTGGATGAAGGCCGTGAGCAGGTACATTATACTCTCGATGGTTGCTGGCGAGTAGTTACGGCGACGGAGGGTGTCCAGATAGGCCCTGACGAGTTGGGCGGTTTGCGGGGGTATCCCGGCCAGGCGTGGGGTGAGCAGGTCGGGCTCAGGGGCCCGGATGAGGCCGCGTTCGCGGAGGAAGAACTGGAAGGTACGCAGGTAATAAGAGCGCGGCCCGCTCCGGTGCTGAATGTAGTGCTCAATCTCGGCGTCACTCAAGTCGGCCAGGCGCTCTGGGCCGAGGGCAAGGAAGCAGCGGGCAGCACGGAGTTTCTCCTCGGCCAGGTAATACCGCCAGCGGTGTAGATACTCCTGATAGTCGGCGAGCAGTTGCTCCTTCTCGCTGGAGAGGGCAGTTAAAGGCAGATGGGGCATACCGATCACCTCCTTGTGTTGGTCGTAT
>DAOUBA010000040.1:0-6968 GCA_034432855.1 Anaerolineae bacterium
TGCCCCCTCGAACTGGCCGGCTACGAGGTGCAGAAATTGCCAATGGCGCAGCTCTTCCGCGGGCTGGCCCTGCAATGGCCTGCTGCCGCTTTCCAGGAGCTTGTCCCCAATGTGTGACGGTCCCCGGCTCTGCACTTGGCTTTTGCGGCGGTCGAGGTATAATTGCAGTGGGAGATTGGGTTGGACTTATGGAAATCACCTGGTATGGACAAACATGTTTCCGCCTGAGCGAGCGAGGGATGGCAACGGTCGTGACCGATCCATGTTCCCCCGACACCGGTCTGATCCTGCCCCGCCCGCGCGCCGACGTCGTCACCGTGAGTCGGGACGACCCCCAGTGTCGCTATACCTCTGGCGTACGCGGCCCATTCAAGGTCTTTGATGGCCCCGGCGAGTACGAGGTCGGCGGCGTGTTCATCACTGGTATCGTCGCCTACGCCAACGGTAAGCAGAGAACCGCGCTCCCCCCTACCACTATCTTCACCTTCGACTACGATGGCCTGACCGTGTGCCATCTGGGGCAACTGGATCACGTGCCCACCCAGTCACAGGTGGAAGACCTGGGCGCGGTGAATGTCCTGCTCGTGCCGGTGGGCGGCAGCGGCAGCCTCAACCCGGCGCAGGCTTCGGAGGTCATCAGCCTCTTTGAGCCTAACCTGGTCATCCCGATGTACTACAAGATCCCTGGGCTCAAGGTCAGTCTAGGCACGTTGAACCGCTTCCTGAAAGAGATGGGGTTGGAGAAGGTAGAGAGCCAGGAAACGCTCAAGGTTACCAGGAGCGGTCTCTCTGAAGAGACCCGGATCGTTGTCCTGGAGCCCAAGCAGGGGAATGGGGGGTAGAGTGCGCAGGCCTTGTCTGCCCGTTGCTGTGCTATTGGCGTTGGTGCTAACGGCCTGTGGCAGGCAGGCCACCGGCGCGGAAGATGCGCTGGCGGCGGGGCGCGCCCACCTGGAGGCGGGTGAATACATCGAGGCCGTCGCCGACCTGGAGGCTGCCGTCGCGGCAGACCCCAGCAACGCTGAGGCCCACTTTGCGTTGGGCCAGGCATACTTCCATACCGGCGACCTGGAGAAGGCGGTGACCGAGTTCCGCACGGTGCTGGCAATTGCCCCCGACCACGCTGCCGCGCATCACAATCTGGGTATAACCTACTTCCAGATGCACAACCCCCACGCTGCCCTCGCCGAGTTCCAGGCTGCCCTGGAACTGGATCCGGACGATCCGGACACACACTACCAACTCGGCGCAACCTATCTTGCCCTGGCCTTCCCCAGCCTCGACCCCAACGCCCCACCCGACTCACAGAGGCTGGAGCAGGCCACCGCCGAGTTCCAGGCCGCGCTCGCTCTAGAAGCAGATATGCCCGAAGCGCTCATCGGCTTAGGGAACGTCTACATCGCCCAGGCCGATTATGCAGCCGCCATCGAGTCGCTGCAAAAGGCCATCGCGCGGGTGCCGGATTCGCCGGAGGCCCACTACGCGCTGGCAGAAGCCTACGCCCAGAGCGGCAACGTGACCCAAGCCTGTGAAGTGTACCGCCGTTTCATAGAACTGAATCCTCCGCCGGACTGGCAGGAGCAAGGCCGGCGGGCGATGACTGCCTTGGGTTGTCCCTAGACATCCCGCAGCCCTTTTCGAGGATCGAGGTATGGTTAAACTTTTGATGTCGTGGAATATCCGGCCGCGTTACGAGGACGAGTATTTCGAGTTCATCGTGCGCGAGTTCGGGCCAGGGTTAATGGCGCTGGGAATTCGGCCCACAGACGCCTGGTACACATACTATGGCGATTACCCGCAGATTCTTACAGGCGGCGTCGTGGAGAATCTGGAGCGGCTAGAACGGATCCTGTCGTCGGACGAATGGCGTGAACTGAAAGAGAGGCTGCTCGCCTACGTGACCGACTACAGACAAAAGATCATTCACGCCAGCGGCGGCTTCCAGTTGTAGCCCAGCAACCCTCTGGTCAAAAGAAAAACGGGCATAGCCATTGCGGCTATGCCCGCTCCCTGCACGTGAAGGCGGTCCTACTCGCTCTTGTTCCCGCCAGCAGACTCCTTCTTCTCTCCCGATGACTCTGACTTGCTGCCCGACGTCGCGGTAGAAGACTTGCCGCGATGGTCGGTCACGTAGAAACCCTTGCCTTTGAAGACGATTCCGACCGGCTGATACAGGCGCTGCACTTCTCCCCCGCACTCCGGGCAGACCTTCACAGGCCTGTCGCTCACGTGCTGCCGGCGTTCAAACCGCACTCCACAAACCTGGCATTGATATTCATACAACGGCATTTCGATCGACCTCCTCTCTCACTCTGCCAGGTACATTATACTGCAACCGTGCCACTTGTGCAACCTGTAGGGCCGGAGGCCGGCTGAATGGATACCTATACCCACATCTACCTCTCTCCTCATCTGGACGACGCTGTGTTCTCCTGCGGAGGACAGATCTGGCAGCAGACACAGACTGGCGAGCGTGTGCTGGTGGTGACGCTCTTCGGCGGCGCGCCGCCGCCCACAACACCGCTCTCTCCATTCGCTCAGAGTCTGCACACGCGCTGGGGCCATCCCGCCGATGCGACCCTCAGGCGGCAGGAGGAAGACCGGGCCGCGCTCGCCATCCTCGGGGCGGAGGCCCTGCACTGGCCTTACACCGATTGCATCTACCGACAGACACCTGGCGGAGATTCTCCCTACGCAAGTGAAGCGTCACTCTGGGGAGCGATACATCCGGCAGATGAGAGCCTGGTCGCGGAACTGGCGGGCCGGATCGCGACGCTGCCGTTGGGGGAGGACGGTACGCTCTACGCGCCACTGGCAGCCGGACGTCACGTGGATCACCAGATCGCGCGCCGCGCGGCACAGGACTCTGGACGCCTGCCGGTCTATTACGAGGATTACCCCTATGCTGCCAGAGACCCTCTGGCCGTGCAGACTGCATTGGGGGAGGCGCACTGGCAGGCAGAATTGCTGCCGCTTTCCGAGGAGGCGCTGCAGGCCAAGATCGCCGCTATCGCCTGCTACCACTCGCAACTCAGCACCTTCTGGCCCGGCGCAGCAGAAATGGCCGCTTCGGTCCGAACGTTTGCAGAACGGGTCGGCGACGGCAAACCGGCGGAGCGATACTGGAGACTCCAGACGTCTACCGCGTCAGGAAAGGCACGACGACCCTGAACAGGCAATAGACGTCGAACAACGCCATTCCGGCAAAGAGGACACTAACTGCTCCGTAACGCATCTTCCTGGGCAGGATGCTCGCCAGCCTACCTAGCCCCAGGGCCACTGCTATCCCGACGGGGACAAGGGCCGGGAAGAGATAACGACCCTGGTGCTGGAGGAACCTGGCATTGTACCCCAGGAACACGAGAACAGTCAGGAGAGAAGAAAGGAACAACAGAATCAGGCTGAGGCGCTGGTGAGGGGTCAGCCTGGGACGGTGGCGGTCGAACAGCCACCAGAGAAATCCAACCGCTGCGAGGAGCGAGAATGCGGTGAGGGCCCGGTAGAAACGGGGCTGGAGCGGTACGGCCATCCATCCAAACTGTCCCCAGAAACTGTGAAACGTCGTGCGGGCCATGTTGCGCAGCAGATCCCCCCAGCCGTGGTTCGCGAGATACTCGGCGGTCGTCAGTTGCCCCCGCACGACCTCGTCGTGCCGCACCTGTCCCGTCGGGTCGAACCAGCCATAGGTGACACCGTTGCGGATGAACCAGGGCGCGGATATGAGCAGCGCCGGGATCAACACCCAGGCCAACTGCGTCGTCGTCCAGCGCCACGCCCTCCGCTCGTGCCGTCGGCGGAGCGCCACGGCGACGACGGCCACCAGCACGACGATGTAGATCGACCCCTTGGTCAGCAGAGCCGCCGCCGCCAGCAGTCCAAGCAGCCAGGGTCGGTTGTGCCCGCCGCGCAGGTAGATCACCGATACCCATAGGCCCCCTCCCGCAATCAGTTCCGCCAGCGTATCGTTGTTCACCCCGGCGCTCATCGCCACGTGCTGGGGGATGAAGGCGATGAAGGCTGCCGTCACCAGCCCCAGCCAGGACTGCGCCGGAAAGATCGCGCACACTGTCTCCGAGGCGACGATCAACAATGCAGCGCCGAACAAAACCGAGAGCAGGCGCAACGGTAGCACTGCCCCGCCGAAAAGCCAGTAAACCGGAGTCGTCAGCAAGTAGTAGAGCGGCGGTTGGTGGTCTTCGTACTCGACGGCATCAACGGAGAGTTCGGAGGGGAACCCCTCCGTCGTCAGACGATTCAGATAGTCCTGGTCATAGTCGCCGGGCTCGAGGACCGGGAGGCCGCGCCCTCCGGCCAGCGCACGAATGTAGTTGTAGTGGGCCGGCTCATCGGGAACCTGCCAGATGGGAGTGAGGGCTGCGTAGAGAACGCCAATCGCGACGTAAACGACGACGATGGCGGTCAAGAGGAGACGATAGGCGAGTCTCGGGTTCACGGGTGCTATTGTACCCGTGTTGGATTCAAATGACAAGCAGCAACCACCGATGAGTTGCGCTGCGGCTTGCCGCCATAGGTGAAGCCGGTCAGGGTTTTCTCGCGGGCGTTCTCTGGTGTATAATGCCCCTGGCATAGAAAAACCACAAGCCACGGAGGTACCTTGTGAAACGAGCCGTCAGTGTCAGTCTGGGAAATTCCGCCCGCGATAAGCAGGTCGTCGTCAACTTTGAGGGCCAGCCGCTCAGCGTCGAGCGTATCGGCACCGATGGCGATGTGGAGAAGGCACGTCGCCTGTTCACCGAACTGGACGGGAAGGTGGACGCGCTGGGCGTGGGGGGCGTTGACCTGTACATACGGTTGGGCCGACGCGAGTACCCCCTGCACGCGGCCCTCAAACTAGTCGAGGGGGTCCACCGGACGCCGGTGGTGGACGGTCGCGGGCTGAAGCACACGCTGGAGCGGCGCGTCTTCCAGTTGGCGGCGCCGGCGTTAGACGAAATCCCCCACTTTCGCCGCGCCTTCGTGCCGGTGGCGGTAGATCGCCTGGGGCTGGCCCACGCCGTCTCGGAGGTCGCCGACGAAGTCATCTTTGGCGATCTGATGGTCGCGCTGGGCATCCCCATCCCCATTCGCGGCCTCAGGCGCTACTACCAGGTGGCGCGCGTGATGTTACCCTTTGTCAGCCACTTCCCGATGAGTCTGCTCTTCTATGGCAGCGGCGGGTCCGAAGCGGAGCCCAGATACACGCGCTACTGGCAGGAGTCCGACCTGCTGGCGGGCGATTTCCTCTTTATGCGCAAGTATCTGCCCGAGGACCTGGCGGGCAAGGTGGTCATCACCAACACCACCACCGCCGAGAACGTCGAGTTCCTGCGGGCGCGCGGGGTGCGGCTGATGATCACGACCACGCCGCGCTACGAGGGGCGCTCGTTCGGCACGAATATGATGGAGGCGGCGCTGACCGCCTACGCGGGCAAGGGGCGCCCGCTCAACGATGAGGAACTGAACGGGCTGATTGACGAACTCGACCTGCGGCCCAGCGTGGAACGATTGAACGAGTAGCCGCGTCACCTGCCGGTGTCCTCGCCGAAGGCAGCGGCGAAAAAGGCCGTCACACGTCGCTCCCACTCCCCGGCGGCGACGTCGAGGTATTGGCCGTGACCGCAGTTGGGGACAATCCACAGGTCTTTCGGCGCGCCGGCGCGGGCCAGTTGCTCCTGCGGGCGGGTCTCTGCCACCTCGCGGTCCCCGTAGATCAGCAGCAATGGGCGCGGGCTGATACGGTCAATCACCGCGATGGGGCTGATGGCACAGGCGTCCACTCCGGCCTCGCGCCGGAAGAAGAACAGGATCGCCTGGTAGAAGGCGCGCTCCCACCAGGGGCCACGGCCCTCGTTGGTGATGTCGGCGGCCAGGTCGTAAAAGCCGCCCTCGGCCACCACCGCCTCGATGCGCGTGTCCTCTGCCGCGCCCAGGATGCCGGTCACGCCGCCCATCGAGAACCCCAGCACACCGATGTGCTCCACTCCCGGCCGGCCGCGCACCCACGTCACTGCCTCTTGCAGATCGCGCGCCTCCAGGTAGCCGAGCGTGGATTGGCCGTCGGCGCGGGCGCAGGAGCGCGTTTCGGTGAGCAGGAGGCCATAGCCGTGGCGTGCCAGGATCGCCCCTTCGCGCAGCATCCCGTCGCGTGCGCCGCCCAGCCCCGGCAGCAGGATGACGACGGCGCCGTTTTGCGGCGGGAGGTACCAGGCGCGGAGCGTCAGCCCGTCGTGGCTGGGGTAGGTCACCTCCTGCACGTCAAAGATGCCGAACGCTTCCGGCGTACCACCGGCCTCGCTGCAGCCGGGATGGGTGAGGGTATGGGCATAAAGGTGGGCCGTGCTCAGCAGCACGGCTGTCGGCGCGCCGATTGCGCCGGTGACGAACGCCGCGAGCGCCAACCGCAGCAAACGCAGCCAATACGCTCTATCACGTTGCACAACGTCATTGTATACCCCCGGTCAGACGAATGCAAAACCCCATTTGACCACTTTTCCCAGCGGTAGTAAAATATCTTTTCGGTGTGTGCCCATCAGCCCATTGCAGGAGATGAAGAACACATGGCGAAAACGCGCAAACGTCTGCCGGATCCGTTGACCGTGCCCGAACAGCGGGCGTTGATTGACCGGATCATCGCTGAGAACCGTCATCTTCCCGGTGCCCCCATGGTCGTGCTGGGCGAGTTGCAGGACGCCATCGGATACGTTTCATTCCCTGTGCAAAAGTACGTGGCCCGGCAACTCCGTGTCCCCGAAAGCCAGGTCTATGGCGTGGTCTCCTTCTACTCTTTCTTCACCACAGAGCCCAGGGGCAAGCACAACGTCAAGTTCTGCCTGGGCACCGCCCCCAATACTGTCCGGATTGATATCTGGGCACCTGACGAGGACACACTTTAGCAGAACTCAATCAGCGGTGCTGCCCTTCAACCAGCCGTGTGATGCAGGTGACATGCGCTTGCCACGTCCTGACGC
>DAOUBA010000041.1:0-12377 GCA_034432855.1 Anaerolineae bacterium
ACGGGGCACTGCTTGATCTCGGCCTGATGCTCGGTGACCTCGACGGCCACCGGCGGCAGATCGAACACCTGGCGCTTCTCGTAATCGCTCGGAGCTACTTCTTCCAGCGAGGCCTGACAGTGCGCGCACTGCGTGACCCGGTGGACCTGCTTATGCTGGGGATTCTCGACCGCCTTCAGGGTTTGCCCTTTGTGCCCTGGCTGCCCGCCGCTCTTGTGTCCACTGCGCCGACGCAAACTGCGCGGTGCAGGCTTCTTCAACCCATCGCTCGAGGGAGGCTTGCTGCTGTTGCGGCTGTTCTTCGCCTGCTGGTCTTCCAATACCTGCACCCTGTCGGCCAGGTGGTGAATCACCGCAAGCAAGTCGTCGACTAACTCGATGACGGCTTCCTCCCCCTGCAGGTAAGCGGCGTGGATGTCTTCGTGCGTGGGCAAATGATCCAACGTCATAGCACAAATTCTACCCGGCGTTTATTGGTTTTGCATTGGAATCTCGGAGTTTCGTTATAATTAATACTACTGCCTCGTTTTTATGGTAAAATTCAGAGGTGGAGGTGAAGAGCGATGGAACAGGGAATACGAGTATCTCCCTATCCAATCCCAGAGTTGGCCGAGTACCTGCGGCCTTTTCGCGTCCACTTCTACCGCTGCGAGAGCCTGCGCACGCTGGAGTGCCTGGTGACCGGTCTGCTGAGCGATGTTCCACGCAAGAGTGGCGCCGGGGTGGCCCAAGCGGTAGCCGGTTTGTCGGAAGGAGTGGTATACCGGTTGCTGGTGGAGACGGAGTGGGACGAGGTCGCGTTCAACCGGCAGCGGGTAGGGACGATGTTGAGGGATTGGGTAGCGGGCGACGGGGTGCTCGTGGTGGATGAAGGGAGTTATCCGCGCAAGGGGGACAAGTGCGTTGGCGTGGCCCGGCAGTACTGCGGGGAGCTGGGGAAGGTGGCCAACTGCCAGGTTTTTGTCACCACGCACTATATGGACCCCCACTTTGCCTGGCCCGTGAATGGCCGGCTCTATCTGCCGGAGGAATGGGCTAATGATGCGCAGCGGAGAGCAGAGGCTGGCATTCCAGAGGACGTGGTCTTTCAGACCAAGCCGGAGATTGCCCTTGACCTGATTGACGAGGCGCGGGAGATGGGGGTGCCCGTTACGGGCGTGGTAGCGGACGGCGCTTATGGGGGGAATTTGCCGCGCTGCGCGTCCATCGCGCCGTGGGGGAATGGACGGGGCGGGAAGGATGGCTGGTGGGAGAACGGGCCGTGCCTGGGGGAAAGGGGGGTGAGGAGGAAGGGAAGCTCAAGTATTATTGGAGCGACTTGCCGGCAGAAACTCCTTTGGCTCGACTGGTGGAGGTGCTCCACCGTCGCCCTGGTATTGAGCGAGGCTACCAGGACGGGAAAGGGGAAGGGGGACAAGGAGACTATCCTGCACGACGGTGGCACAGTTTTCATCGCCATCTGGTCATCGAAATGCTGCTTCTTACCTGGCTCATCCGGCAGCGACCACGTCCACCGTCGCTCGTGATTCAGACCACGCCGGAGCCTGTGGCAGACTCACGGACGCCGGTTTTCCCCCTATGGCCCGGAACCGTATCAGAGCGTGCGGGAGACACGGCGTGCAGTCTGCCAATTCCTGCTGGAAGAGCTGATCCGCTGGCTGATTCACACCCACCAAATAGATGTCTCCATACGCCCAGGGTGTACTCGCTTCTGTCAGAGTCCCGCCGTAACTTAACCATAATTCCGAGGCAGTAGTATTAAGCACATTGGCTCAGGCTGAGCAGTTACTTTGATTATGAGCCAAACTGAGCAGGTTGTTGTTTACCCCTCTCGCCGTCCCCCGTGGCTAAAGGTGCGTGCGCCTACGGGGGAGACCTACCACTGGCTCAAGCGGCTGATGCGCACGCAAGCCCTCCACACCGTCTGCGAAGAGGCGCATTGCCCCAACATCGGCGACTGCTGGAACCGTCGCACCGCCACTTTTCTCATCCTTGGCGATACCTGCACCCGCAACTGCCGCTTTTGCAACGTCCGCACGGGGCGCCCGACCCCGCTCGACTCCGAGGAGCCAGAACGCGTGGCGCAGGCCGTGCAGACGATGGGACTCAAGCATGCGGTCATCACCTCCGTAGACCGCGACGACCTGCCCGATGGGGGCGCCTCCGCCTTTGCGGCCGTCATCCGCCGCATTCGAGAACTCCAGCCGGATTGCACCATCGAGGTGCTCGTCCCCGACTTTCGTGGCCGAATCGAGCCACTCAAGACCGTGCTGGACGCCCGGCCCGACGTTCTCGGCCACAACGTCGAGACCGTGCCGCGCCTCTTTCGCACCGTTCAGCCCCAGTGTCGCTACGAATGGTCACTGGCGACTTTGCGCAACGCCAAAGTCCTATGGCCGGAGGCGCTCACCAAGAGCGGGCTGATGGTGGGATTGGGAGAGACGACAGACGAGGTGCTGGAGACGATGCGCGACCTGCGTGGAGTGGGTGTAGACATCCTGACCATCGGCCAATACCTGCAACCGACCCGAGAGCATCACCCCATCGCCCGCTATTACACCCCGGAGGAATTCGAGGTGTTCCGCAAGCGCGGCTATGAGATGGGGTTCAGGTGGGTGGAAAGCGCGCCGCTGGTGCGCAGTTCGTACCACGCAGAGGCGCAGGTGCGGGCCGTTGGTGCTTGAGACCCATTACACCAAATCAAGGAATTCGTCCACTGTCATCCGCGCCTGGCGGATGATAGAGCGTAGGGTACTGGGGTTTAGATCGCCGGCATGCATGGGGATAGTGTAACTATTCAGGCTACTGGCGTGGTCTGGTGCTAAATGCCAGGCGGTCGGAATGGTCTGCCAAGCATAGCCAGGCGCAAGGCATCCAGCACGCTCTGGTCGTTCTTGCGAGCCGTTGAGATGTAACTGCGGATTTCGCAAAACGTCTTGCCTCCGTCTGACGTTCTGAAGCAGCCAGACACCTTTTGCTTCAGCTTGACCATGCGCAGGTCACGCTCGGCCTGATTGTTGTCAAACGGCACCTTGAAATCGTACATGAACGCCAGGACGGCGCGTTGATGGCGGTGCAGGCGGTCGAGCAGGTTTCTGGCCGGGCTTTGCTTGGGCTTGCCCCGGCGCTTGGAGTCGTCGTTCTGGGTGACCGCAGGTGGGTTGGCCTGATACCCTTGTTCGATCAGGCCTTGATACCGGCGCTCAAAGTCGGCGATTTGCGCCGGGGCGAGAGCCGTCTGTCCGGCTTGCTGGGCCGTCTCGATGGTTTGTTTGATCTCCAGCAGCAATTGGATCATCCCCTCTACCCAAGGCTGCGGATAACGCTCCTGAAGGAAGAGCAAATCGCGCAGATGATGGGCGTTGCACGTGGCGTGTTGCGCGGCCTCGTACTGGAAGTAGGAAGCGTAATCGTCGTGCACCACGTAGCCCGTGCGCCTGGGTAGAATGCCGATCTCATCGTGCGCTTTCGCGCCGCGGCGAGCATGCAGTTCCAGGTGGGTGAGCGTGGGTGTGCTGGCAACGTGAAACCAGTGAAGCTTCCCGGCGACCCGTGCGCCCGTTTCGTCCAAGTGCACCGGTTCGATGGTCTGAACCAGATGTTCCTTGATCGCGGCGTTGACCGGCGCGACCTGCTCGGCGACTTGGGCGCTGGCCTCCACCACTGTCCCATCACCAACCGGCTGCGCATACAGGTCCGCCACGATCTCGCCGGTGCGCTCGACCGGAATGTGATGGTATTGGTTGAAGTACACCATCTGTGTCTGGATCTCTGGCCCATACTGCACCGGCTGAGTGGCGTCTGGCGGAAACTCGGCTTGGTTCACCCGCTGGCAGTGCGGGCAGCATTTGACTTCAGCGCGATGCTCGGTGACTTCCACCCGTACCGGCGGAATGTCAAACACCTGCCGCCGTTCATAGTGACTCACGGGCACCTCTTCCAGCGAGGCCTGGCATCCCTGGCAGCGCTCCACCCGATGCACCTGGATGTGATCCGGGTGTTCCACGGCCCTGAGCGTGTGCCCTGGATGCCCAGGTTGGGCGCCCACTTTCTTCCCGCTCGACTGGCGTAGGCTGCGGGCGATGGACTTCTTCAGCCCATCGCTGGAAGGCGGCTTGCTACTGTTGCGACTGTTCTTGGCGAGCTGGTCTTCCAGTGTCTGGACCTGGGCTTCCAACTCACGAATCAAGGTCACCAGTTGCGCAACTGCCGCCACAACCGCCTCTTCTCCCTGGTGGTAGAGGGCTCGTATTTCTCCTGGAGTGGGTAAGTGTGCAGGTGTCATCAAGGTCGTTATTATCGCTGACATTCATATGATTCACGATAGACCAGTGTTAACGTTGCGTAAGAATGGCTGAATAGTTACCAAACGGATACATCCCAGGCCCGTCGCCTGCTACGACGGCGGCGCGAAGCCCATCGTCAGGCCTTATGGCAAGAAGTGGAACGGCTGACTGCGGCGGCTGCAGCGTTGGGTGTTCAACGCGTGGTCCTCTTCGGTTCTCTGGCGCGGAGCCAAGGTGGGTTGACCAGCGATCTGGACCTGCTGATCGTGTGGGATACCCCATTGGGTTTTTTGGAACGCACGATGGATTTATATCGCCGTCTCCGGCCCCGCGTCGCAGCTGATCTGCTCGTTTACACGCCGGCGGAAATGGAGAGGATGAGGCATAATCCCCTGATGCGGCGGGCTTTGGAGGAAGGCAGGGTGCTGTATGAAGCGTGAAGCCAGAAGCGAAGGGTTACGCTGGTTGGAACAGGCGCAAGAGGATCGGCGCGGCGCACAGGATGGCTACTATATCCCCACGCGCTACCCTAACGGTCTGCCCGATAGTATCCCGGCGCGCGTCTATACGCGCCCGGCTGCGGAGGAGACGCTGCGGCTGGCCGACCGTGCCTTGCGCCTGGTTGAAGAAAAGTTACGGGTAGGGTGAGCGGCCTCCATCGCAATCGCCGAATGTGCATGGATGTCAGGTGACCTCGAAGTGCACGCTGAGGGGAGCGCGATTGTGATAAGAAGAGGAATCGAGTATAATTGCAAAATCATAGGCCAGACTCGCCTTTTCGAATTCTCTATGTGGAGGGCACTTGATGGAAGAAGAAATTGACCTGCGCGCATACGCTGTAATCCTTCTCAAATACTGGAAATGGATCCTCGGTGTGACCCTCGCAGCTGCAATCGTCGCGCTGGTAGTGAGTTTCCTCCTCCCGCCCACCTACGAGGCGACGGCGCTGGTGATTATCAAACAACCTCAGTATGTGATGCAATTCGACCCCCGGTTTGAGACTCTCACCCAGCAGCCTGCCTACAAGGCCTATCCCGACCTGGCCCTTGGCGACGAGGTGCTGGAGGCCCTCTTGGCCCGGCTGAACCCCCGGCCCAGGGAAGTGGAGACACTGCAGGATCTGCGCTCAATGGTGGAGGCAAAGGCGGGCACGGACCCCAGCGTGGTGCGCCTGGTCGTCCGCGCCCGCGATCCCCAGGAGGCGGCCCGCATCGCCAATCTCTGGGCGGGACTCTTCGTAGCCCACGCCAACCGGGTCTATGGGGCCGGTGACGAGGAGTTGCAGCAACTGGAGGAGCAACTGAGCCGGGCCCAGGCAGAACTGGAGGCGGCGGAGCAGGCGCTGATCGAGTTCCAGGCCCGCAACCAGGCCAGCATCCTGGAAGCCCAACTGGATTCCCTGAAGCGCCAGCAGGCCGATTCCCTCGCCGACCGGCGGGCCATCACGTATATTCTGCAGGACATCCGGGCCCTGCGAGAGCAGTTGAACCGTCAGCCCGATGAGCGCCCGGCATCTCTGGCCGACGACCTGACGGCGCTCTTCCTGCAGATCAAGGCCTTCAACGCGCAGGCGTCGGCGCCCATTCAGTTGCAGGTGAGCGGCACCGAGTCCCTTTCCAGCAAAAGCATCGGTGAAACCATCGCGCTGCTGAACGATATGGCTCAGGCGCTGGAGGCCAAGTCCGCCGAGGTCGGCCAGCGCATAGAGGAACTCTCCCCCGAGATTCTCTCCCTGCAAGAGCAACTGCAGGAGATCTACACCGAGTCCGACCAGTTGACCCGGCAGCGGGACCTGGCGAAAGAGACATACATCGCGCTGGCCCGTAAGGTAGAAGAGACCCGCATTGCCATGCAGGGGGCAGAAAGCACGGCGCGATTGGCCAGCCGCGCGGCGGTGCCGGAGGAACCGACCGGTCCCCGCAAACTGCTGAACACCGCCGTGGCCGGCGCGCTGGGATTGATGCTCTCCGTTTTCGGGGTGTTTGTGGTGGCGTGGTGGCGGAGTGAAGCCGGGGAGCGGAGGAGCAAGGGAACAGAGGAGTAGGGAGCCCCGATCCAGTGGGAGGCCCCCCACCCAGGGTGGGCGAGACGAACCCGCCGCGCCGGAATGGGGATTCCGGCGCTTCGCAGCCCGAAATGGGGCGCTTCTCGATCTGAAAGACCCGCGGCCCGCGAATCCCGCAGCCCGCGAATCCCCATTCGCGGGCGTGGGAGGGCAATGGCACTTTTCGATGTGGAGCAGCCTTTCCAGGCTGCCGGCAGGCCCGAAAGCCTGCCCCACGTCCAAATATTAGTCTGGAGTCTGGCGAAAAAACCCGTTTTCTCTCATTTGGCAGGGCTGGCGCCCCACAGAGGCCACTCTTTCGGAGAGGAATCCCCACTCACGGGCTCAGAAAACGGGTTTTTGGGTGCGTTTCCTCCACAAAGTCAAATTCGCCAGAGTCCAGTATTAGTGACATTGGGCTTTCAGCCTGCGGGACGGCCTGGAAGGAAAGTCTGGACCGATGAGTGGGGATTCTCTCCCCAAGAAGGCGACCTTTGTGGGGCACTGGCCCTACCGATAGCGAGAAAACGGGTTTATTGATGGGCGCGACAGATGATTGACGTTGAGAAGCAGGTCGCTTATTGGCGGAATGGAGCCATTGAGGACTGGCTGGTGGCGGTGGAGTTGGTCAATATGGGCCACACGCGGCACGGGCTGTTCTTGGCACACCTGGCACTCGAAAAGATGCTCAAGGCTCACATTTGCCGCACGACCCAGGATCTGGCTCCTAGAATACATCCCCTTTTGCGTTTGGCGGAGCACACAGGCCTGGCTTTATCGGATGAGCAACGCACCTTTCTGGCGCGCTTTGATCGCTACCAGATCGAGGGACGCTATCCTGACCTGCTGCCCGCCCCGCCGAGCCAGGAGGTAGCACGCAAAGAGCTCAAGCGAGCCGAGGAGGTGTTCGAGTGGCTGAAGAGTCTGTTGTGAAAGTAGTGTTGGACTACCTGGCCGCTCTGCGCCGCTCGGGTATTCACGCCAACCGCGCCATCCTGTTTGGGTCACACGCGCGGGGTGATGCCCGCCCGGATAGCGATGTGGACATCCTGGTGATCGCTCCCGAGTTCGACGGCCCATACGACCCGGCGCAGGTAGACCTGCTTTGGGAGTTGCGGGCGCAGACCGACAGTCGTATCGAGCCGATCGCGGTCGGCGAGCGCCGCTGGCGTGAGGATGTGACCAGCCCAATTATCGAGATCGCCCGCCGTGAAGGGCAGGAAATTGCTCCGGGGCCAGGGTCAAGTTGAGTCCTATCCTGGAGCAGGGGGTACATTGTCTACAGCATTGACGGCTAGAGACCTCGAATCGGCGCGGCGCTACTATCAGCAGCGCGAGGCGCGACGGCGTGCGCAGCGTGAGGCGGAGCGGCAACACTGGCTACAGCGCGTGCGCGAGGCCGTCGCGCAACTTGCGCCGCAGCACCCGGGTGTGCGGCGGGTGGTTCTCTTCGGCTCGCTGCTGCAGCCGGGGCGCTTCGGGCCGGCTTCGGACATTGACGTGGGTGTCGAGTGTGACGGCGTGGAGGTCGAAACGGCTTTCTGGCGTGCCCTGGAACGGGAACTGGGGCGGACGGTGGACGTGCGTCCCCTGACCGGCAGGTTGGCCGAAGTTGCGGCACAGATCGGAGAACAAGTATATGGATGAGAAAATCATCTTCCTGATTCAGACGATCCGCCGGGGCATCGAGGACATCGAGGCCATCTACCGCCAGTTAGATTCCCATCCCCTGGAGGCCGATGCCGCCGAAGACACACTGATCGTGATCGCCTACCATCTCCACAATCTGTACAACGCCTTCGAGAATATCTTCCAGAACATCGCGGCGGTGTTCGAGAACTCGCTGGACGATGTAGACAAGTGGCACGCTCAATTGTTGGAACGGATGCAGTTGGACGTGTTGCCCCTGCGTCCGGCGGTGATCGATCGCGCTGCTTACGAGGCCCTGGAAGAGTTGCGGCGCTTCAGGCATGTGTTTCGCCACGCCTATACCATGCGGCTAGACCCTCGGCGACTGGAGATAGTCATGCGGCAGGCATTGACGCTCAAGACGTTGTATGCCGCTCAGTTGGAGCAGTTTATTGGCTTCCTGCAAAGCCTGGCGTGAGGGGACCGCCTGTGCACGGCGAATACAGGGCGCGGAGGTAACTACCCAGGCAGATAATCATCGAAAGGCTGCCAGGACGATTTCGCCAACCCGCACCGGCCTAAAAGAGCCGGTGCTGGGTCGGAGCGAATATCCAGCACCGCCTGTTCACGGCGGTGCGGCCAAAAAAACCAGACCAGCCTGGGTAGTTACGCGCGGAGAATACGCCAAGATGATCTCCTGGGAGAGGACGTATGCCAACGGCATTAGAGTTGACCCACGAGAGGCGAAAGAAGTACCTGGAAGCAGCCCGGCAGCGACCATTGCCGCCAGACTTGACCACAGTTGAGCAGCGGGCGCGCGAACGGTTGTTGGAGCGCGCGCGTGAGGCGGCAGCCGTGCTAAAGAGCCGTTTTGGTGTCCGGCATGTGTTCCTGTTCGGTTCACTGGCTCATGCCACCTGGTTTGCGCCGGATTCGGACGTTGACCTGGCGGTTGAGGGACTGGCAGGCGACGATTATTGGCGCGCCTGGCAACTGGTTGAAGAGATCATCGGAGAGCGGCCTGTAGATTTGATCGAGGTCGAGATGGCCACGGAATCTCTCCGGAAGGCCATCCGACGTTACGGGGTGGAATTGTGAGCGTACCCTATCGGGAACTGGTTGAGCGGATCCGTGGCGAGGTGCAGGACCTGGAAGGGATCGTACAGCGAGCGCAGAGTGCCTGGTTACAGGCGCGGAGGATGCCGGACGAACAAGCCTATCTGGTCTGGATTCGGTAGCCCTGAACCTTCATGGTTTCTATTCAGGCCTGGAGCGTCTGTTCGAGTTGATTGCCAGGCATGTGGATCGCGCCCTGCCGGCCAGCGAAACCTGGCACCGTGATCTGCTTCAGCAAATGGCACAAGATCTGGAGGATATACGACCTGCCGTGATCAGCGAGGATAATGCTACGGCGCTTGACGAGTTCCGGCGGTTCAGGCATTTGGTGCGCAACGTGTATGCGATAAACCTGGCGCCTGACAGGATGGTCGGTTTGATGGCGGCCTTACCTGAATTATGGTCGAGGCTGCGCGCTGAGTTGTTGGCCTTTGCCGACTTTCTGGAAGAAGTGACTTGACCGACAGCACCATCCGCGAGACCTCGAGTAAACGCTATCCGGTGACCTGAGGCCCTGAATAGGCTCAACCGGCAGCTCAATCAGCCGAAATCCGCGCAGAAAGTGCTGGATTTGAGCCAATGAGCAGAGCCCCATGATTGCCCGGAGACCTGCGTCTCGGGATCAGTTATGCGAATGAGAAAGCCTGTACAAGGGTAATGCTAGCAGATCATCGGCGCGGCGCAGGCCCTTCGACCTAGCCCAGGGGAGGCATGCGGAAGATTCTCTCCCGCATCACCGAACCGACCGAAGGCCGTGTCGAGACCTATGTCAAAGCCCGACCAAAGTTGGAAGGGATGGGATCTGGAGCATGAGTGCGAGCAAGGGGTGAACAATGGGTGTATCGGACAAGTTGGAAATTCTCAAAGATGCTTATTCCGACGAGGCCCAACTGGACTTGATTCTAAGAAAACTGTTGGATTTCACCCTCGAACAGTATCGTCTGCGCCTTGAACGGTATGAGCGAGCCCTCCGTGAGTTTGAGGTGCGTCACGGCATAGATTCTGCGACGTTTTATGCCCGCTTCGAGGCTGGTGAGATGGGCGATGCAATGGACTTCTTTGAATGGGCCGGCCTGTACGAACTCAGACAGGATCTGGTGGGGAAAATCCGTCGTCTGGAGTCAGTCTCGTGAAAGACGCGGACGATTATCTGGCGCATATCAAGGCGCTTATCGCCTTGAACCGGCAGGTAATCCATTGGACGGTATTGCGTGAGGAGGTGCAGGGCGATGTAGGACTCTTTCGCTACCGGCTCATGCTCCGCGATGGTGCTTTGCTGGACATGTTCGAGCGTTTCCAGGTCGCAGGGGAAAGGCTGCTGGTGACCAAGTATAGCTTCCATTGGCAGAGTGCCGGTGGTGTGCTACGCAAGCGTTGGGATAACGCAGCGCATCATCCAGAGATGCCGACACATCCTCATCACGTTCACGACGGTGCAGACGCGAATGTGCTGCCGCACAAACCGGGTCAGCGCGGAGGAGGTGCTGGCTATCATTGCGGCAGAGGCCGAAGAGACAGCCTGAGAGTGATATCCCAAGTTTGACAGAACTGGTGTTCTAACAGGCAATTTGACAACCTGAGGTGAACGTAGGGGCGCGCCTTGTTTTTTAACCACGGATTTCACGGATTGCACGGATTCCTATGACCGAACTGATCCATAGCGATTTGACCTATCAGATCATCGGCGCGGCGATGGAAGTGCACAAGGTTCTGGGGCACGGGTTTCTGGAGGCCGTTTACGAGAGCGCGCTGGCCTGTGAACTGGACCTGCGGGGCATTCCGTACGAACGGCAGAAGCGCCTGACGGTGATGTATAAAGGCCAGGAGGTCGGCACATATGCAGCCGATTTCGCTGTGGACGAGAAGGTGATCGTGGAGTTGAAAGGCGACGAAGGGGCTGACGGAGATAGACGAGGCCCAACTGCTCAACTACCTGAAAGCCACAGGCCACCGCGTTGGGCTGCTGCTGAACTTTGGCACACCATCCCTGCAACACAAACGCCGGGTCCTTTGAACCCAACAATCTGTGTAATCTGTGTAATCCGTGTAATCCGTGGTTTATCTCTCGCGGCCCTGATGCTCCGCGTGCTTCTGAAGGGGAAAAGACATGAGAGCAATAGACCAGAAACTCCTGGATGCAGCGGTGCGGCGTATTGTGGATGCCCTGCAACCCGAAGCAATTTATCTCTATGGGTCGCACGCCTACGGGCAACCGCACCGGGATAGTGACATAGATTTGCTTGTCGTGGTCAGTGATTCTGCACTGCCTCCTCATAGAAGAGCAGTGGCGGCATATCGTGCCCTGAGAGGGCTTTTCTTGCCGGCCGAGATCAGAGTGGCGACCCGAGCGGAATTTGAGCGCCGGGCGCAGTGGCGCAGTTCTATTGAGAGAGTTGTGCGAGATAAGGGAAGAGTGCTCTATGGATCCGGTCTCTGAAGAAGTGAAAGCGTGGCTATACAAGGCGAGCAGCGATCTGCTCGCCGCGCGGGTCCTTGTTGAGCACAGTCCGCTCGTCCTGGGTCCGGCTGCCTTTCATTGCCAGCAGGCCGCCGAGAAAGCGCTCAAGGCTTTCCTGGTCTGGCGGTCTGTGCCGTTTGAGAAGGTCCATAGCCTGGTCTACCTGATGGATCTGTGCGAAGCGGAAGACCCGGCATTTGCCTCTTTGCGGGAAGAGACGGAAAGCCTATCTCCCTATGCTGTCGAAATCCGTTACCCGGGCGATGTGCCGGAGATTTCACTGGAAGAGGCTCGCCAGGCTCTTGCGGCAGCGGAGGCGGTATGGAATTTTGTCCTTGACCTCCTGCCGCGCGAGTTGTGGCCCTCAATTCCTGTGAGGGACTCGGAGTGAGCGCCTTGGTTGATGTTTGGAACCACGGATTTCACGGATTCCTATGACAGAACGGATTCACAGCGATTTGACCTATCAAATTATCGGTGCGGCGATGGAGGTGCACAAGGTACTGGGGCAGGGGTTTCTGGAGGCCGTGTATGAGAGCGCGCTGGTCTATGAACTGGACCTGCGGAGCCTTCCGTACGAGCGGCAGAAGCGCCCGACTGAACTCTGGCACACCATCCCTGCCTGCAACACAAGGCGGACCCTTTGAACCCTGATGAATCTAAAAATCTGTGTAATCCGTGCAATCCGTGGTTCCCTTACCCCCAACAATCCGTGTAATCCGTGGTTTCTTGGATAGCCGGCAAAACGGAGAGGGACTGTGCGTGACGGTAGAAAGCGATTCCGGGTCACCGAGGCGGACATCCATCCCCATCTGCGGGCGCGAATGGACCAGCGGGGGATCGG
>DAOUBA010000042.1:0-5216 GCA_034432855.1 Anaerolineae bacterium
CCCCAGAATTCCGGCTCGTTGTGCGATTCACTCGCAACGCCGAGGAGACAATCAGACCATACCTGGATGAGTACGAGGAGTTAGCCGGTATTATCGAGGTGCTCCCGGCGGAGGTGTCGTTGGTGGATCTCCAAAGGGCTCAAGCCGAGGCCATGTCCATTGCCCGTAGTTTGGGTATACCTGTGGGGTCGGAGATTAACGTATTCGAGAACCGGGTTGAGTTGCACGTGGCCGAGCGGGTTCGGTTTGATGCTGCACTGCACAGGCAAGGTATACGATTGCCCGATCATGTTGAGGTGATCACGGTCGCTCAAATGGGAGGCCCCGACGCTGACATTTACGGCGGACTCGCGTTAAGCGACTGTACAAGTGGCTTTGCAGTCAGGCAGCTTGGCGGCGGCTTCAAAGGCATCACGACAGCCGGTCACTGCTCAAATAGCCAAAGTTACAATGGTACGGGGCTGACATTTATGCTCGAAAAGTACACGGGCTCTTATGATGCTCAGTGGCACACGCCGGGATTCACTGTAGTGAACAAAATACAGTGGTCGAGCAGCGGCTCCACGCGTGACATCACCTCGACGAGGCACCGAAATGAGCAGGTAGTGGGTGGATATGTCTGTAAGTATGGTAGAACCACCCACTATACATGTGGCTACATCAGTGCTAAGGACGTTTGCCCGTCCTGGGTTCCAAGTTGCAGCGCGACTTTCATTCGGGTTGATAATACGGCTGGTTACCCTGTTCTTCGTGGCCCTGGAGATAGCGGCGGCCCCTGGTTTCTGGGCAACACTGCCTATGGAACACATAGCGGGCCTGGTGACGATCCCAATGACGCTGTTTACATGGCAATCAACTATATGGAGGGACTTGGCGTCAGTGTGATGACATCGCCATAACACACTGTCAGTCTGTGTTGAAAGAGTAACACCTGCCGGCACAAAGCGCGTTCGCTATTTTGCTGTGGCGGCAGGCACTCCCAGATTCCCACTAGGCACCCACCGCTTGCGGGTTCGGCATGGCAGGTCTACACTTTAGGATAAACTTGCCGCCGGGGAGTCCGGCGAGTCTCAACGCCAGGAGGTCCGAAAATGCGCCGGTTAAAAGCAGGCACGGTGTTCGCGCTGGCAGCAGGCGTGTTGGTGGTACTGTTGTTAAGCGTAGGATCAGGTGCGGTAACTGACCAGCAGTTACTACCCCTGGATAGCGCACCTGCAAGTACACAACAAGGGACTCTCTGGTCCCAAGGGGAAACGGCGCCTCCGGCTTCACCGAATGCCAGTGTGGCAGTAGCGTCTCCGGCGCCACTGAACGCCCAAGAGGCGCTGTTGGTGGATGCCCAGATATACGCGTCCAACACGGGGATTAGCCTTGACGAGGCTATCCGCCGGTTTCGGCTTCAAGACGTGGCCGGACACCTGGAGGCGGAACTGAGCACGAAGGAGGCAGAAACCTTCGCCGGACTGTGGCTTGAGCACACCCCGGAATTCCGGCTCGTTGTGCGATTCACTCGCAACGCTGAGGAGACGATCAGGCCATACATGGATAAGTACGAAGAGTTAGCCGGTATCATCGAGGTGCTCTCGGCAGAGGTGTCATTGGTGGATCTCCAAAGGGCTCAGGCCGAGGCCATGTCTATTGCCCGTGGTTTGGGTATACCTGTGGGGTCACAGATTAACGTATTCGAGAACCGGGTTGAGTTGTACGTGGCCGAGCGGGTTCGGTTTGATGCCGCACTGCAAAGGCTGCAAATGCAAGGGGTACGATTACCCGATCACGTTGAGGTGATCACCGTCGCACAAATGGGAGGGCCCGACGCCGAATTAGTTGGTGAATTGGTGCTGGTGGATGATTGCCTGCGCGTGAATGACAGTCATGGTAATAGTTTCTTGCTTGTATGGCCCCAGGGTTTTTCGCTGAGCACTGATGGTGAGAGCATCCAGGTTGTGGATAGCACCGGCCAACCTGTAGCGCACATAGGTGATGAAGTAAAAGTCAGCGGTGGTGAGGTCCCCGCCGAACACGCGAAATATCTTGCGCCATCGCTAGCGGGTGATTGTCCCGGCCCTTACTGGCTTGTCGGAGAGATGATGAGCGAGTGACGAATCTCTGACAGGTAAGTCCACTGTTTGCCTGCTCGCGACATGTTCCGTTGGCGGTTGCGTATTAGTCCGCCGCAAAATGCGCCGAGTTCTATAAACAACGCCGGACAACAGCCATTCTGTTGTCCGGCGGTTCGTTTTCCCCACTTGCCGGTTCGCGCCTCTTCGGGTATAGTTCTGCCAACTTGTTGTTTCGGAGGCTGCAATGAAATCCGCCATCCTCGCCGCCAGCGACGAACTGACCTGCGGCTACCGCCTCGACACTAACTCCTAGCGAAGCTTCGCCTCAAACCGACAAGTGATAGGACACGGATACACACGGATGCACACGGATCAGAACAATAAAGAATCCATGTCAATCCGTGTTCATCCGTGTCCAAAAACTTGACTCATTCGTAAAGAATCTGACCTACGAAGGTGCCTAGTTCATCACCCGTCGCCTGACCGCCTTGCCTACCGATGTCGTCTTGCACCTCTCGGTGGGCACGGGTGGTTTCCCCATTTGTCAACTCGCCCGGATTCTGGTATGGTTTGTCCAACTCCGCTTCACGGTTGCTCCCCTCAAGGTTGATCCATAACGAAGGAGGAACGATGGCCATTCGCGTGTTGCTGGCCGACGACCATCCGGTGGCGCGTGCGGGTATCCGCGCCGCGCTGGAGAAGGCCCCGGATAGCGAGCGCTTTCCTGGCGCAAGGCGGTGGGTGAGCGATGGGAAGGCCTGACGGAGCGGGAGCGGGAGGTACTGCATCTGGTGGCGGAGGGGAGGAGCAACCGGGAGATTGCCGGAATCCTCCATGTGAGCGAGAACACGGTGGAGAGACACGTGAGCAGCATTTTGGGCAAACTGGGGCTGGGCTCCCGCACGGAGGCGGCAATCTGGGTGGTGAAAAACGGGTTGGTGGAGACGGGATAGCAGTACCTTGAGCATGAAATCCTTGCACGTTGGGCAAGAAAATCCACCACGAAGGACACGAAGGCAATTAAGTTCCTTCGTGTCCTTTGTGTGCCCTTCGTGCCCTTGGTGGTCTTGGGTTCCGGCTCGTCCGGGTTAGGGAACCGTGCCTACGGAAAATCGAGCATGAGCAGCGCGGTGGAGCAAGTGACCAGAATGGCCGCGAGCCACAGGTCGGCCCGACGAAGTGGCAGAGGCATCGGCCAGCTGCCGCCGCTGGGGTCGAAGGCGCGCACCAGCGCTGCGTTGACCACCTCGTCTCCATAGCGCAGTGTGTTGGCGACGATGGTGATCAGAAACAGCCGCAGCGCCGGCCAGGGCCGCCGCAGACCGCCACGCAGACGAATCGTCTGCCAGGTCACCACGGCCATCTCGCGCAGCGTCCCCAGCAGGTTCAGCGCCAGCGCCGTGGCGAAACCCAATCCACGCAGCCCCAACCGGTCGCACAGCGCAACGAGGTCGGAGAGCGAAAGCGCAGCCACTCCCAGGCTGAACGCCAGCATCAACACGCCGGCCCGCCCGGCCATCTCCAGGCCGGTGGCGAACCCTGTCCGCGAAAGGCGCAGCGGCCCCAGCGCCGTATCCGGCTCGCCGATGAGGAATGGACCCGACGCGACTGCTATCAGCAGGAGTAGCCAGAAGCGCCGGCGGGCCAGCAGATGCAAGCCACGCCGGCTGCACGTCAGGCCGAAAGCCAGTTCCGCCAGTGCCACTCCCGCCAGCCACTCGCCTTCGACCAGGACGGCCAATGATGTGGCCCAGGCGGTGAAGAGCAGGTAACCCCAGGCGCTCAGCGTTCCTCCCCACTGGCAGCCGGCATGCGCCGCCCCAGCCGGCGCGCCACCGCGCGGCCCAATTCCCACGCCCCCCAGCCGCCGAGCGCGCCGACGGCCAGGCGGATCAAAAGCAGGAGCGCCAGGATCAGCAACGCCAGCGACGGGGCCAGGCCCAGGGATTGACTGCCATCCCGTACCATCTTGGTGTAGACCTCGGCGATACCCTTGCCGTACAGCAGGCGCATCATCAGGAACTTGTGGGGGAGATTCCAGGCTACTGCCAGCGCCCCGCCGACGACAAACGTCCATCGTCGCGGCGTGCGGGCGAACAGGAGCGCCATCTCCATCAGCACACCTTCGATCAGGATCGCGACGACCGGCCCGATCTTGTTCTCGCCGGGGCCGAGCAATTTTAGCAGCGCCGTCACGACGCCGATCAGCGCCACCGAGCCGCGCTTCAGCACAAAGTGCCGTCCGGTCAGCGCCACCGCCGCGCCGATCCCGCCCAGCACCACACCGGTCAGGAACGTATCGGCCAGGGGCGGGTAGATGGCGTGCAGAACGCTGCCCAACGTCATCTCGACCACACCCCATAACGCACCGAACAGCCCAATGGTGACCCAATCGCGTATGGTGTAAGAACGCATTGTGCAACCTCCATCGAATGGGAATCAGGGATTAGTGATCAGGGGAATCTCCTGCCTCTTGCATCCTGCATCCTGTATCCTGCCTCTTGCATCCTGTATCCTGCCTTCTTCCAACACCCACACCCGGTTGGCGTACTCCTCTACCAACCGCCGGTCGTGGGTGATCAGGAGCACCGTCTGCCCCGCACAGTTCAGATCGGCCATCAAGTCCATCAGCCGGAGCAGGTGGCCCCAGTCCTGCCCGATCGTCGGCTCGTCCAGGATCAGGAGCGCCGGGCGCAGAGCCAATGTGGCGGCTAACGCAGTACGCTGTTGCTCGCCCACGCTGAGCGCATGCGTCGGGCGGCGGCGCAACTCCAGCAGGTCGGCTTGGGCCAGCACATCTTCGATCCACCCGGCCCGCTCCATTCCCAGGTTGCGCGGGCCAAAGGTCACCTCCTCCTCGACCGTGTCGCACACCAACTGATGGAGTGGGTTCTGCTGCAAGAGGCCCACGCGCCGGTCGCGCCTGCCATCGTGCCAGATGATTCGCCCCCGGTGCGGGCGCAGGAGGCCGGCGAGTACGCGGGCAAGCGTGGTCTTGCCGGCACCGTTGGGCGCGACCAGCGCCGCCAAGTCGCCCTGATACAGCGTGAGCGAGCAATCCTGCAACACGGGGCGGCGATCATAGCCGACGGTGACGTGCTGGAGGGAGACGAGGGGAGACCTTACCCCCGCCCCCCTGCGCCCCCCTCCCCC
>DAOUBA010000043.1:0-28405 GCA_034432855.1 Anaerolineae bacterium
CGGGATGGGAGATGGCGCTGTTTTCGGCGCTGACGACGGTGTAGCCAGTGATGCCTAGCCGTTGCAGAAGCGAGATTGGCGGTAGGAGCAGGGCCGCAATGACCAAGATGCCGATCAAGACGTAGACGCCGTAGGCCCAGGCTCCGCCGCTGAGTTTCTCGCGCAGCAGCCCGAAGGTCTCGCGCAACTGCTCACCGAGTGGGGAAGATTGACGCGATACGACGGCTTCTTCCACAGGAGTCCCGTGCGCTGCCGGTCCGGGAGCCGCATCCTCTGCGGCAGGTGTCCCGTGAACGGCGGCTGCCTCCTGGGCAGGTTCTGCGATAGTAGTCTCTTCGACGCCCCCCGTGCTCTTTAGGAGAGCAGCAGTATCACCTTGGGGCTGCTCCGTAGGTGCTCGTTCGGGTTGAAAATCATATCTGGTTTCCTGCATCGTACCTCCTCATAACTTTACAGGGGGTAGGTGCGAAATAGCGGGTCGTCTCACCGCTGCCTTTCGCCTCACTTTGCCCCGGGGAGCAGCGGTATTCTAGCATGGGCGGGGGGTTTTGGCAAACGGCAGAACGTGACCCGTGATGCGTGATCCGTGACGGTTCTTTCTACGTCTCACGTGTCACGTGTCACGCGTCACGAATCACATGCTGCCCGCGCCAGTCCTAACCTCCGCATGACCTTTGCCGGGGTGACGCGGCGGGCACGACGCCATTGCCTGTGTGTCCAGCGTTTGAGGGCGTTGAGGGGTCTGCGGCGCTGGCTTTCCTTCATGGCCCACTTGAGGAAGTCATAATCCTGGCCTTTGATCTTGGGTTCGGTCGGGTTGCGGCGATAGGAGTCGTAATCGGTGATGCGGCTCAGGCCATGCTCGACGACGTAATCGTACAGGTCGGTGCCGGGATGGGGGGTGAAGAAGGCCGGACTGTAGTAATCGGGGTCAATCTCTTTCATCAGCCGCACCGTGTCCAGCACCTCTTCTTTGGTTTCGGTCGGCAACCCCATCATATAGTTGGCCCAGATGGAGACGCCGTACTTGCGGCAGATGCGGGCGGCCTGGCGGTTTTGCTCCACGGTCGTTCCCTTGCGGATGAACTGAAGCACGCGGTCGTTGCCGCTTTCGAAGCCGATGAAATAGCCACGCAATCCGGCCTGGGCCATACGCGCCACTAAGTCTTCATGCCTCACGATGATGTCGGCACGGCTCTGACAGAAGAAGGGTTGGGTGAAGCCCCGTGCTCGATACTCCTCGGTGAACTCCGTCACCCAATCGCGCTCCTCGGTCAGTGTATCGTCGTGGAACATAAAGGAGGCGAAGTGATACCGTTCGCGCAGCATCTCCAGTTCGGCGATGACGTTGGCGACGGAGCGACGGCGGGTGCGCCGGCCGAACAAATAATCTTCCCCCGGCTTGCAAAAGGTGCAGTGGTAGAGGCAGCCCCGCCCGGCAATGATGGTGACGAACGGCGGCGGCAGTTCCTCGACGAAGGGCACCTCGGGCGAATCCAGGTCGTAGCCCCACTTGCGCCACTCGTTCAGGAACAGGTCGCGGTCGGCGAAGGGGATCGCATCCAGGTCGGGCGTCTCGCCGCGCAGCACGCGATCCGGCGGCGGATCGCCTCCTTCGATCAGCCGCAACAGTTTGGGGAAGGTCACTTCACCCTCGCCGGTTACCAGATAGTCCACGTGCGGGATGCGCAGGGCGTCTTCCAGCGCGATGGTGACGTGCGGGCCGCCGATGACCACGACGATCTCGGGCTTGACCTCTTTGGCGATGGCGATGGCCTTGCAGGCCGGGTTATAGTCCACGCTCATCATCGTCACGCCGATGACGTCGGGGTCGCGTTCGGTCAGCACCTGGCGGAAGTGATCCCAGCCCGAAAGCGCCCGCAGATCAATCAGGTCTACGGCGAACCCCTGGGTCTTGGCGGCGGCGCTGAGCGAGGCCAGTCCATGCGAAATCCAGCCGGCCTCCATTCCCCGCTTGAGGGAATCGAAGCCGAGACCGGCAATGCCGGGATAGATGAGCGTCGTCTTGAGAGACATCAGAAACCCCTCATACGCCGGGTGGGCGGATAATGTAGACGCATTGCGAATCGCCCCGGGCTGTCCAGGAAGTACGCTGTGGCACGGTGCCCAAGAGTCGTGTCAGCATGGCCAGGTCCATCGTGCAAATCTCGCGGTTGCGATGGGCCACTTGTTCATACGGGCAATTGGCGACGTAGAGCACATAGTCGAGGTCGTTCCGACGTTCATAGTGCGCCATATAGCCGAGGCCATTCAGGAACTCGACGGCGGCGATCAGTCGCGCCTCAAAATCGCTTGTACCGGGGAGATTGGCTTGGTCGGCAATGCGCTCGCCGATGCGCTGCATGATCTGCTCTACTTCGGTAGCCGGCAGGCGAGAGCGCACTTCACCGAGGATCAGGGCAGCCAGATGCTCGTAGCGCTTGGGGAAGAACGAAGCGGCCTTTTCGGTCAAGGTGTAGACGTACTGAGGACGGCCGGGCATCTTGCGGCGGTTGAGCGTCGGGGCCGCGATCAACCCTTCTCCACGCAGGATGTCCAGATGGTGGCGGACGGTCACGGAAGTCAGACCCAGTTCCCGGCTTAGTGCGTCCACCGTGGCCTGGCCGCGTTCTTTCAGGATGTTCAGGATGCGTTCTCGTGTGGATTGCAAGGGGGCCTCCTCTCCTGGTCAAGGAGAATCTTAACATGCTCTCCATAATTTGTCAAATTGTTGTCATCGTAATTGGCAGCAGCGAATGGTGGGAAAAGAGGGCGCGCCTGTCTCCTCCTCGAGTGGGGCGGCAATCCGCCCCAGGGCGCTTGGCCGTATCGAGACGAAATGGATTTGACAGGTGTGGGAATTGAGGTAAAATAAAGTCGCTCAAGGCAGGCCCACGTAGCTCAGCCGGTAGAGCACACCCTTGGTAAGGGTGGGGTCATGGGTTCGACCCCCATCGTGGGCTCTGAGCATGAGTTTAAGATGGTGATAGCATGGCCAAGAAAGCAATTCGCACGGTGATCACATTGGCTTGCACGGAGTGCAAGGAACAGAACTATACCACCGAGAAGAACCGGCGTAACGACTCCGGCCGTCTCGAGTTCAGGAAATTCTGTCCACGTTGCCGCAAACACACGCTGCATCGTGAGACGAAGTAGGAGGAGCATAGGCCAGTAGCTCAATTTGGCAGAGCAACGGTCTCCAAAACCGTAGGTTGCGGGTTCGATTCCTGCCTGGCCTGCCTGGGGCTTCAAGACACCGCCGGACGTTCGGCGGTGTCTTGAAGTGTAGAGCGACCGCTAGGAGATGATATGCGCGACAATGCTGTGATCCGCTACCTGCGCGAGACACGCGCAGAACTGCGCAAGGTGAGTTGGCCGACTCGTGCTGAGGCCTGGGGGCTGACCAAGATCGTCCTGGGCGTCACGCTCTCGATGGCTGCTTTCCTGGGTCTATTGGACTATCTGTTTTCTCTGGAACTGACGGGAGTGATCAACCGCAGTGCGTGGGCAATCGGGATTGCAGCCGTCTTGGCGGTTGCCAGTGTTGTGGTCGTCGTGATCTTGAGGCGACGGGCAGAGTACTAGGTAGCAAGCAATGGCCGTAGATGAAGAGCGGCTCGAACCAGAGCCTGTGACGGAAGAAGCCGGTGTGTCGGCGCAAACTCCCCCCGCGCCTGAAGAGGGCATGTCCGCAGAGGGCTTGGCGGCTGCCCCTGGGGCTGTGACAGAGACGGGCGAGGTTGCATCGGAGACCGTGCTTGCGGCACCGCAAGCCGAGAGAAGGGATGAGGTCAAGCAGGACGAGAGCGGCAAGAGCGGAGACACCGAATCGCAGGATAACCGGGCCTGGTACGTGATTCACTGCTACTCCGGCTACGAGGACAAGGTCAAGCATAACCTGGAACAGCGCATCGAGACGATGCGCGTGCAGGATCAGATATTCCAGGTTGTAGTGCCCACCGAGGACGAGATCGAAGTCCGCGAGGGCAAGCGACGCACAGTCGAGCGGCGCGTCTTTCCTGGCTACATCCTGGTGCAGATGATCCTGACGGACGACTCCTGGTACGTGGTGCGGAATACGCCGGGAGTTACCGGGTTCGTGGGGATGGGCAACGAGCCGACGCCGCTACGCCCTGAGGAAGTCCAGGGCATCATGAGGCGCATGGAAGCGGAGGCGCCCAAGATCAAAGTCACGTTCAAGCCAGGCCAGAAGGTGCGCATCATAGATGGCCCGTTCAACGAATTTATCGGCGTGGTGGATGCCATTGACATGGAGCGAGCCAAGGTGCGCGTGTTGGTCTCTTTCTTTGGCCGCGAGACGCCGGTCGAACTGAATTTCCTGCAAGTCGAGAAAACGTAATACGCAATACGTAAATGCGTAAGGCGTACAGGGGTGAAGGCAATGAAAAAAGTGAAAGCAGTCGTGAAACTACAGATCGAAGCCGGCAAGGCGAATCCTGCACCGCCTGTGGGGCCAGCGTTGGCGCAACACGGCATCAATCTGATGCAGTTCTGTAAGGAATACAACGCCCGCACGGCAAACCAGATGGGCAACATCGTCCCGGCGGAGATCACGATCTACCAGGACGGCTCGTTCAAGTTCACGCTCAAGACACCGCCCGTGCCCGACCTGTTGCGCAAGGCGGCCGGTGTGGAAAAGGGCTCGGCCGAGCCGAACCGGAACAAGGTGGGAGATATTACCCGTGCACAACTGGAAGAGATTGCCAGGCTGAAGATGAATGACCTGAATGCGCTCGATCTGCAGGGCGCGATTCGGCAGATCGAGGGTACTGCACGGAGCATGGGAATCCGCATCGTAGACTGAGCAAGATGCCGCTCGTGGGAGGGCATAGCCCGTTAGCACCACATAGGAGGAATAATGGCTAAGCGAGGTAAGAAGTACCAGGAAGCAGTGGAGAAGGTGGATCGCCAGCGGCTCTACTCGCCGCAGGAGGCGATGCAACTGGTCAAGGAGACCAGTTATGCCAAGTTCGACGCCACGGTGGACGTGCACATCCGGCTGGGTGTGGACCCGCGTCACGCCGACCAGCAGGTGCGTGGTACGGTGTTGCTGCCCCAGGGTTTGGGAAAGCCGGTGCGCGTGTTGGTCTTTGCTTCGGGTGAGGCAGAAAAGATCGCCCGGGATGCCGGCGCCGATTACGTGGCCTCGGACGATGAGTGGATCAAGAAGATACAGGACGGCTGGACGGACTTTGACGTCGCCATTGCTGTCCCGGACATGATGGGCAAGGTCGGGCGGCTGGGACGTGTGCTGGGCCCGCGTGGGCTAATGCCCAATCCCAAGACGGGAACGGTGGCGCCGGCGGAGGACCTGCCACGCTTGATCGAGGAGGCCAAGGCCGGTCGCGTCGAGTTCCGCGTGGACAAGACCGCAAATCTGCACGTGCCCATCGGCAAGGTCAGTTTCCCGGCCGAGAAACTGCTCGATAACTTTGCGGCGTTGATCGGCGCGATCAAGAAGGCCAGGCCGCCTTCGGTAAAGGGCACCTTCTTGCGCCGCATCACGGTCACGTCTACGATGGGGCCGGGCATCAAAGTTGATCCAATCCAGGCCCAATCGCTGGAGGTCGCGGTCTAGTCCATTTCCCTGACAATCTGTGCCGTAGACAGCAGGCGCGCTCTGGCGCTTAATTCTGGCCTGCCGAGGCGAGTACGGTTATTTATCCCCATACATGGGTTGGGGTAATATCCTCGCGTCGGCAAGGCGCGAGGATTTTCGTTTCAGAAGGGAGGTGAGCAGGATTGGCAATCTCGAAGGATCGCAAAGTCGAACTCGTCACGCAGTACGCTGAACAACTCAGGCAGAGCAAGGGCATCATCCTGGCCGATTACCGGGGAATGACGGTGAGCGACATCTCCGGGCTCAGGAATTCGTTGCGCTCTGTCGGCTGCCGGTTCTGGGTGGTGAAGAACCGCCTGCTAAAGTTGGCTTTAAACGAGGTGGGCCTTTCCCTGCCGGATGACTGGCTCGACGGGCCGACGGTCGTTGGGTTTTGCCAGGACGTACCCAGGGCAGCCAAGATGTTGACCGAGGCAAAGAAAGAGCTGGAGGTGCTGCGCATAAAGGGTGGCCTGGTGGGTGCGGCGGCGGTGAGCGCAGAGCAGGTGAACGCCATCGCCAATCTTCCGCCACTGGAAGTGATTCTCTCCCAGGCGCTCGGCACCATCAACGCTCCTGCCAGCCGTATGGTGGGCGTCGTCGCCAGCGGTATCCGGCAGGTGCTCAACGTGCTGCAAGCCTACGTGGACAAATTGGAAGAGTCGGGTGCGGTGCCCGGCGTGGAGCAGGCCGCCGTGCCTGCCTGATCGTCAGATTACGAGCGCATAAGCGCCGAATTCAGGAGGAAATGAAATGGCAAACCTTGAAAAACTGGCTGAGGAAATCAGCAAACTCTCGCTGCTCGAAGCGGCAGAACTGGTCAAGATGCTTGAGGAAAAGTTGGGTGTGAGCGCGGCAGCGCCCGTGGCGGTGGCCGCCATGCCTGTAGCGGGTGTTGCGGCTGCAGCAGCGGCCGAACCGGCTGAGGAGCAGACCGAGTTCACCGTCGTCCTCAAGGACGTCGGCCCCAAGAAGATCGAAGTCATCCGGGCCGTACGGCAAATCACCAACTTGGGCTTGAAAGAGGCCAAGGAGATGGTGGACGGTGCGCCTGCCAACGTGTTAGAGTCCGTCTCCAAGGAAGTCGCCGAGGACGCCAAGGCCAAGTTGGAAGCCGCCGGCGCGGTCGTCGAACTCAAATAAGCGTTCCCTTCACCAAGCACAGAGCCGCCTCGTCGGGTCATCGAGGCGGCTCTGCGTTCTTTATTCGTGGGGAAGCGCCGGAATCCCTATTCCGGCGCTATTCAAGCCCGCTTCCCCACAACGTTCATCTCGCGGTGCCAGTCGGGACCATAGGTGATGGGCGGCAATAGGACATCGCCATAGACCGCGTCAATCTCCAGGCCCGCTTGGGCAAACATCTGGCGCAGTTCCGGCAGCGTATAAAGCCGCACGCGCTCGTGGTCGTCCCACAAGTGGGTCACACCGTCGTTGTCGGTGAAGCGGAACTCGGCGTGGCTAACGCAAGTGCTCGGATCGTACCACGTCTTCGTCCAGTAGATACCCTCCGGGTGTTCGCGCCAGTAGCAGCGTTGCTTCTGACTCTCGACGAAGGTCATGGGGTCGGCCAGTTGCAGGAATGCCCGTCCCTCCGGCTTGAGCGCGCGGGCGATGCCTTCGAGCACGCGCCGGTTGCCTGCGTCGTCGAAGAAGCCGAAACTGACGCCCAGGATGGTCAGTGCGTCGAATTCCTCGTAGTAGGCTAACTCCCGCATATCCCCTTCGACGAAGGTGACGTTGGTCAGTCCTGCGGCGGCGGCCTGTTCACGGCAGTGGCGCACCAGGCTGGGAGCGATGTCCAGTCCGACCACTTCGATCTGCTGCCGCGCCAATGCCAGTGCGTGCACGCCGGAACCACAGGCCACGTCGAGCAGCCGCATGCCGGGCTTGAGGTCGAGCACGTGCACGAGGAACTCGATCAGTTGCTCGTCCCAGAACTCGATGTGCTCGATGCCGGGACGATGTATGACGCGGAACTGGTAAGCCCACCAGTCCCACGGATGGGTCACAGTGTTTTTGAGATTCACAGTGGTAACTCCTTGGGGTCTTACTGAGTCCACATGCTCCCTACGGCACGATGTAGGTGCTGGCCACTTCCCCTGCTGCGTCACGCAGTGTGATCAGTTCTCCGCCGTTCCAGGCCGGGGTCGTGCGGCCCCAATAGAGATCGGTGGGCGTGGAAGCGCCCGCCGCTGAATGCACGCGCACCTCGGCCCCCTCGAAAAGCGTCAGCGCCGGAAAGACGAAGGTGTTCCCCTCGGCGTCCGAAAGCGTCCATCCTTCCAGACTCGCCCGACCGCCGCGATTGCGCACGATGACGACCTCGGCGGCCAGGTTGCCGGAGCCCAGCACCTGCCCGATCTCGACCAGCGACGGGCCGGAGGGAGTGGGAACCGGCAATGGAGTCGGAAGTGGTGCCCTCGTGGGAGCAGGTGTGGGCGATTCGGCAGGCAGGGTGGGAGGAATGTCCGCCGGGATGACGAGCACCTGACCGACGTGAAGCAGGTTGGGGTCTGCAATGGCATTCACGGCCAACAGGTCCTGAAGGGAAACGCCGAATGCCTGTGCGATACCACTCAGCGTATCCCCCGGCTGGACGATGTAGAGGAGTGGTGCGGCCGTGGGCATGACCGTGGGGACAGCACGCGAGGCGGTCGGGGCAATGGGAGTCTCGCCGGACGGCGAGGGAGCAAGTACGGCGGTGGGAACGGCGGTGGACGGGCCGGCAGGCTGGGCGCGCTCCCGAACGGGCAGGGCCGTCAGAGCGACCGCCGCGGAGATGAAAATGCTGGCGACGATGATGGTGACCCACACACGCGTGCGCATACTTTCATTTTATCACGAATGCTGGTAAACTGGTAGATGGTAGATTGGTAGTTGGTAACTTGGTCATTGGTGCGTGCTCGGCTTACCAACTACCAATATACCAATGTATCAACCCGGAGGTGAACGATATGGCGACCCTGCTCGTGAGACACGCCGATCTCTTGGCGACGATGGATGATAAGGGGCAGTGCATTCCCGACGGCGGCTTGTTCGTGCGCGATAACGTGATCGAGCAGGTCGGCCCGACCGCCGAACTGCCCGCGCAGGCCGACCGTGTGATAGATGCGCGTGGAATGATCGTGCTGCCGGGGTTGATCAACACGCACCACCATTTGTACCAGACGCTCACCCGTGCCGTCCCGGCGGCGCAGGATGCCACACTGTTCGACTGGCTCAAGACGCTCTATCCGATCTGGGCCGGCCTGACCCCGGAGGCCATTTACATCAGTGCATTGGTCGGGTTGGCGGAGTTGATGCTCTCCGGCTGTACCACGGCCTCCGACCACCTGTACATCTACCCCAACGGCTGCCGCATTGACGACGAGATCCGCGCGGCGCAAGAGATCGGTATCCGCTTCCATGCCAGCCGCGGCGCGATGAGCCTGGGCGAGAGCAAGGGCGGCCTGCCACCCGACCGCGTGGTCGAAGACGAAGAGTTCATTCTCCAAGACACCCGGCGCGCTGTCGAGACATACCACGATCCCGCGCCTTACGCCATGCTGCGCATCGTCGTCGCGCCGTGTTCGCCGTTCTCGGTGACGCCCGACCTGATGCGTGAGGCGGCGGCTCTGGCGCGCGCCTACGGCGTGCGTCTGCACACGCACCTGGCGGAGACGTTGGATGAGGAAGCGTTCTGCCTGCGGCAATTCGGTCGCCGTCCGGTGGGCTATGCCGAGGAACTGGGTTGGGTGGGCGACGACGTGTGGTACGCCCACGCGGTGCACGTGGACACGCCGGAGATCGGGCTGTTGGCGCGCACCGGCACGGGCGTCTGCCATTGCCCCAGTTCCAACATGCGGCTGGCTTCCGGCATCGCTCCGGTGCGGGCCTACCTCGATGCGGGCGTCAGGGTGGGATTGGGGGTGGATGGCTCGGCCAGCAACGATTCGTCGCACCTGCTGGCCGAGGCGCGGCAGGCGTTGCTCCTGCAACGGGTATCTGGCAACCCGGCGGGCTTGAGCGCGCGCGAGGCGCTCTGGCTGGCGACGCGCGGCGGCGCCGCCGTCCTGGGCCGCGATGACATCGGCCAACTGGCGCCCGGCAAGGCCGCCGATTTCATCGGCCTGCGGCTCGACTGGCTGGACTATGCCGGGGCGCTACATGATCCACTGGCGGCGCTGGTCTTGTGCGCGCCGCAGCGCGTGGACCTTTCGGTCATCAACGGACGAGTCGTTATCGAGGACGGGCACCTGTTGACGGTTGACTTGGGGCCGGTGATCGAACGGCACAATCGGATTGCAGGAAAATTGGTGGGAGCGGTGTGAAGAGAGCAGGATGCAAGCAGCGGCAAGCGTCAGCCAATTCCGAACCGTCCCAACTATACAGGGGGATACCGAAATGGTGATCCAAAACGGTACCTTCGTCACTCCCGACGGCCTCGTGCAGGCCGACATGCTCATCGAAGGCGAGCGCATCGCCGCCATCGGGCGCGACCTGGCGGCGCCCGGCGCACAGATACTCGACGCGACCGGCTGTCTCGTTCTCCCCGGCGTGATTGACGCCCACACCCACATCGCGCTGGATACCGGCGTCTACCGCACGCCCGACGACTGGTTCGCAGGTACCCGGGCGGCGGCCTGCGGCGGCGTGACGACGGTGGTGGACTTTGCCACCCGTTTTCCCGGCCAGACCCTGCGCCAGGCGGTCGAGGCGCGCATCGCAGAGGCGCGGGATGCCGTGATTGATTATGCGCTGCACGTGATGGTCACCGACCTGCCGCCGGACCGCGAGCCAGAGTTGGCCGATCTAGTGGAGTTGGGTGCGTCCAGCATCAAACTCTACACCACCTACCGCCCTGTTGCGGGCGGTCCGCCGGGTCGCCCCTGTTACTACGCCGACGATGCGACCATCCTTCGCCTGATGACGGCCGGTGCCGAATCGGGCATCCGGGTGCTCGTCCACTGTGAGGACGACGCGCAGGTCACGGCGCAGACGCAGGCGCTCGTCGCTGCCGGGGCGACCGGCTGGCGCTATCACGGGCAATCGCGCCCGGCGCCGGCCGAGCAGGAGGCGATTCGACGGGTGCTCGCGCTGGCCGATCAAGCCCGCTGCCCGGTGCACATCGTCCACTGTTCTACGGCCCATTCGGTCGCACTGGTCGCCGAGGCGCGGGCGCAGGGCCAGGCCGTCTCCTGCGAGACCTGCCCGCAGTATCTCTTGCTCGATGACCGCGCCTACGACGGTCCCGACCCCTGGCGCTTCATCCTCCAGCCGCCGCTGCGCGAGCCGGACGAGCCGGAGCGGCTGTGGGCGCTCGTGGCGCAGGGCGCGGTGGACCAGATCGCCACCGATCACTGCGACTATACCGTTGCGCAGAAAACCGCCGCCGACGATTTCACCCGCACGCCCGGCGGCCTGCCGGGGCTGGAGACTCTGCTACCTCTGATGTATACGTACGGCGTGGCCGCGGGACGTTTGACGCTCGCACAACTGGTCGCTTTGCTCTCCGCCAATCCGGCCCACCTGTGGGGCCTGTGGCCGCGCAAGGGCGTGCTCGCCCCCGGTGCGGATGCCGACGTGGTCATCTACGATCCGCAGCCGGAGGGTGTTATCTATGCTGCCGACCTGCACCACGTCGCCGGCTATACGCCTTACGAGGGACTGCGCGTGCAGGGACGGGTGCGGGCGACGATCGTACGGGGACAGGCAGTCTATCAGGATGGGCACTTTACGGGAAGCAAGGGATGGGGAAGGTTTGTGAATAGAACCGAAACACACCCGCCTTGCCCCGTCCTCCCTCCTGGGGTATAATCTTTCTGCCGTTGCTGCGGTCTAGAAACGAGACGCACCCCATGCCCCGAACTTATGTGGCGCTCGACCTGGAAACCACCGGTCTCGATGCCAAGCACGACGCCATCATCGAGGTGGCCGCCGTCAAATTCCGTGACGACGAGGTGCTGGATACCTTCTCCACTTTCGTCAACCCCGGCCGCCCTATCCCGCTCCAGATCACCGAACTGACCGGCATCCGCGATGCGGACGTCGCCAATGCTCCCAATCTGCACGAGGTGCTCTCGCGCCTGGCGCGCTTCGTCGGACAGTGCTCCATCGTCGGCCACAGCGTCGAGTTCGACCTGGGCTTTTTGCGCTGCCATTCCCACCCGTTCGAGAACGAACTCCTCGACACGTTCGAGCTGGCCGGCGTCCTCATCCCCAACGTCGAACGCTATAGCCTGGGCGAACTGGCCGGCGCCCTGGGGATCGAACTGAAGCAGCCGCACCGTGCGCTTGACGACGCTCAAGCCACACATCGGCTGTTCTGCGCCCTGCTCCGGCGCGCCGCTGCCCTTCCGCCTCGCCTGCTGAAAGAGATCATCGGTCAGGGTGAACGGGCCGGCTGGGCCGCCGTTGCCTTCTTCCGCGAGGCGCTCGAAGAGGCGGCTCGCCGCCCTGCCGGACAGCCCGCTCGTTCCCCTGCCATCGCGCCTCAAGGCCCACTATTTGCAGAAAAAGCCCATCCGCTGCAGCCCGCCACCGAGCGCACGCCACTGGAAGTCGAGCAACTCGCCGCGCTTCTGGAGCAAGACGGGGCCTTTGCCGCGCAACTGCCGGGCTACGAACACCGCCCCCAACAAGTCGCTATGCTACGTGGGGTAGCACAGACGTTCAACCGTAAGGAACACATGCTGATCGAAGCGCCCACCGGTGTCGGCAAATCGCTCGCCTACCTCATTCCTGCCGTCCACTGGAGCGTGCAGAACGGCGAACGAGTGGTCATCTCCACCAACACGATCAACCTGCAGGAACAACTGCACGGCAAGGACCTGCCCATGCTGGCGCGCGTGCTGCCGTTCGAGTTCCGCGCTGCGGTGCTCAAAGGCCGCTCGCACTACCTCTGCCCGGCGCGCCTGCAGGCGCTGCGCCACCGCGGAGCCAACTCACCCGACGAGGCTCGCGTGCTGGCCAAGGTGCTCGTCTGGCAATTGGAGACAGCCGACGGCGACGGCGACGCGCTCTTCCTGCCCACCCCTGCCGAGCGCACCTCGTGGTGGCAACTCTCAGCCGACCACGAGGGCTGCGATCCGGAACGCTGCCGCCACTTTCACAATGGCTCTTGTTACTTCTACCGCGCCCGCCGCGCTGCGGAATCCGCCCACCTAGTCATCGTCAACCACGCGCTGCTCCTCTCCGACGTTGCCGTCAAGAACCGCGCCCTGCCGGAGTACAAGCACCTGATTGTGGACGAGGCCCACCATCTGGAGGCCGCCACGACCGACGGCTTGAGTTTCGAGGCCGACCGCGCCAGCGTCCACCGCCTGCTGGGCGAGGTCGGGCAGGTGAACGTCGCAGGCCGTGTCAGCGGGTTGCTTTCCGAAGTGCTCGGCGCCTGCCAAAGAGCCCACCTGCCGCAAGCCGCCATGCAGCAGGTGGAACTCTTCATCGGCAAGGTCGGCATGGCCGCCGAGCGGGCCGGCCATCTGGTGGACACGTTCTTCGACCGCGTCGAGGAGTTCGTGCAAGAGCACCGCGAAGGGCAGGAGAACGAATACGCCTTCCGCCTGCGCGTCACCCCTGGCCTGCGTCGTCAGCCGGCATGGGAGGCAATCGAGATCGCCTGGGACAACGCCCATGTCCCGCTTGCCGCCGTGGCCGACGGGCTGGAACGGCTTGCTGGCGGTCTTGAAGACCTCTCCGGCTTCGAGATTCCCGACGCCGACGACTTGCAGGCGCAGATGCTCGGCGTGGCGCGCCGCCTGGCCGACATAGGGCAAAAGATCGGCCAGATCGTCACTCAGGACAACCCGGCAACGATCAGTTGGATAGAGGCCGAGATGAACAGCAACCACCGCCTGAGCCTGCACGCAGCCCCTTTGCACGTGGGGCCACTCGTGCAGGAACACCTCTTCAACAAGAAAGACGTGGTCATACTGACCTCGGCCACGCTACGCACGGCCGGCACCTTCGATTTCCTGCGCGAGCGGCTGAACGCCTGGGACGCAGGGGAACTCGCCGTCGGCTCGCCGTTCGACTATAAGAGTTCGACGCTGGTCTACCTGGTGGACGACATCCCGGAGCCCGGGCAGCCAGCCTACCAGCGCGCAATAGAACAGGGCATGATCGCACTCTTCCGGGCAACGCAAGGGCGGGCGCTGGCACTGTTCACGTCCTACAGCCAGTTACGCGCCACGCTACGCGCGATCCGCGCACCGCTGGCACAATCCGGGATCACCGTCCAGGCACAGGGTGAGGGGGTCTCGCGGGCACAACTCCTGGAGAACTTTCGCATGGGCGAGCGGCGGGTGCTCCTGGGCACGCGCAGTTTCTGGGAGGGGGTAGACGTGCCGGGCGAGGCGCTCAGTTGTCTCGCCATTGCCAAGTTGCCCTTCAGCGTCCCCAGCGACCCCATCTTCGCCGCACGCTCCGAGACCTTCGAGCAGCCGTTCCTGGATTACGCCGTGCCGGAGACGATCCTGCGCTTCTTGCAGGGTTTTGGGCGGCTGATCCGCACCCGCAGCGACCGCGGCGTCGTAGCGGTGTTCGACCGGCGGCTTTTGACCAAAAGTTACGGCCAGATGTTCATAGACTCGCTCCCCGAGCCAACGGTACGTCGCGGGCCGCTGGCGCTGCTGCCGAAGGCGGCAGCCGAGTGGCTGGCGTAGCGTCGGCAATGGCAAGTCGTTGACAAATGCCTGAGTGACCGGTATACTGTGGTTGAGCATAAGAGCGCGCTGGAGGTGAATATGGAACTCGTGCGCCAAGTAGTGGGGGCAGATGGACTGCAAATCCCTTTGTCAGTGGGAGGGCAATCAGATTATGTGCCTGGACCCCACACTCGATTCTGAGACACGGAATTGTCACATTTCCTGAGAGCCTGGGCCAGCCTGGGGCAGCAAGGACTGGCGGCGTGGATCTCGGAACGCTGAGCAGCAATCATGGCCCTTTTCTATCCCTCCTTCAGTGCACTACACCTGGCCGATCAACTCCTCGACGAGATCGGCAAACAGACCCCTGGCTACGAGGGGCGGGTGGGCATATCCTGGCACTGGCGGCTGCCTGGGGGCATCCTGGTCACCGCCTGGCTGGATTACACAGTGACCGAGGAACGCTGGGACGTATTGCGTGCCCAGGCCAGCACCCCGCGCGCGGGCATCTTTAGCACTGCCGATTTTCCGTTCTCTGCCTACGCGACTGTCACCACCGCGCCGCCCTTCATCCACGACCTGCAAGGCGTGGCCGAATGGTCTAACCGGCTGTACTTCCAGATGGGCCATCTGATCGAGGATGCCGTACACTGGCTGGGCATGCTCCACACTGTCGCCATCTCCCCTCAGGTGACCCCGCCTGCCTCGTTCCCTGCCCTCAGCCCGCTCGAGCGCCGGCTGGTACACTACGCGCTGGATGAACTAGAAGGCTATTTCAACGTCACCGCTCTGCACCAGGCGTTCGGCAAGCAGATTTCCAAAGCACGGCTGAAGGCGATCGCCCAGGCGTGGGAGGCCAGCGAATTGCTGACCGGGCGCCCACGTCGCGTGACCTACGCGCTGCGGCTGCTGGCGGAAGAGGAGCAGAAGTAAGAGAGCATCCTATTGCTCTAAATACCTCCGCACGAAGTAGGCATACAACTCCCGTGGGTCGTCTACCATCTCCGGCTCAAGCGCGCATTCCGGCGGATAAGCAATGAATGGCCGCATCTGTGGCCCGCCCAGGCCGCCATGCGCCGCTACCTGCTCCTCGAAAGCCACCACTCGCCCGCCCTCAACGCTCCCCAACACGACGAGATCGCCGGAATGCGGAAAGTGCGCCAGTTGGTGCACCTGGCGGACAGTGTATTCCACTTCGCCGAACGGCGCTAACGGATGCGGCTGCTCGACCACCTCGCGCCCATCCTCCACGACCGACATCCCCCCCTGAGGGCCCAACACGACCGTCCGTCCCCCGGCCCGCCCCACCACAGCGCCGATGCCCGGCATGGCGAGCAGGGCATCCAGCAACTGCGGGTACAGCACCGCCACCTCGATCAGGTCGAGCGGACGCGGGCTGACGTTGAAGTAGACGTGGGCCAGCGAGCCCGAGGCTGAAACGACGACGTCCCGCTGGCGCTCCAGGTCATAGTCTGGAGCCTGCTCGGTCCACAGGCGACGATCCGCGTAACGCCGGAGTCTGGCAAAGATGCGACGCAGGCGCGGCGGGAAGCGGCGCTCCAGCCCCTGCCACTCGTCCAACAAGTAGTACATCTTCTCCGCCGAGTGCGCGTAGGGGGCGGCGCCTTCTTCGAGCGATAGCCCATCTCCGATATGAGAAACGATGTACTGCCCCAGGCTGACGCCACTGCGCCAGCGGAAAGGCACGGCGGGCGTGTTGCCGTGATCGGACATCACGTAGAGGTCGTACTCACGCCGCCGGTAGCGCCGGCGCATGCGGTCAATCTGGTGGATGCGTTTATCCACGTCGCGCAGGACACGGAAGGCGGCGTGATGGTTCGGCCCCAGTTTGTGCGCGACCTCGTCGTAACTGTTATAGTTGGCGTAAATGGCCGGCGCACAGCGGTAGATGTCGAGCAGCACCCCAAAGGTCTGCACTTCGGTGAACAGCACGTCGCTGGCCGCGTGCACGAGCGGCGAAAACACGTCGAAAGGGTTCAGCACACCAGGTCGCACCAACGCAACTAGGCGGCGGCCCAGCCCTGCCAGGTATCCCAGGAGAATGCGCCACGAGACCCGCAGCAGGCGGAACGGGCTCAACAAGAAAGCGAGAAACAGCCCGATCCCACGTGCGCTCTCGAAGAAACGCTGCGGGTGCAGTGCGCTGAGGGTGAAGAGCGCCAGGTCTGCATCGCCGTCGAACAGGCTCACGTAGCACGAGCCGCCACGCAGGATGCCTGCCCGCCCCTGGCTGATGCGGGCGCGGATCGCCAGGGCCTGATCGAGCCGCCGGGTGAGCACCGGCAACTTCCGCTCTTTTTCGTACCAGCGGAAACCGGGGATGTCGAAGCGATTGCCGAACAAGATACCGGCTTGGACTGCGGGGGTCGTACTGGGAAGGCCGCAGCGCCATGGAGCAACGACCAAGCGCCGCTCGGCCAAAAGCCGGGCCAGGTAGGGCATAATGCCGGCAGCAAGCGCCTGCATCAGATGGTCGTAGGAGAGGCCATCAATCTGGAGGATGATAAAACCGCGCCGCTGGTCGGGGCCGGGTTCAGGACGGCCCAACCGCCGGGCCAGCGCGCCGTACTTGCGGGAGTAGTACGTATCCGCCAGTACATCCACGAGATTGAGGACACGCCCTGCAAGCCAGGTAGACATTGCTCGTGAAACGTGACTCGTGATACGTAATGCGTGATGCGTGATCTCACGTTTCACGCTTCACGTTTCGCGTTTCACGCCTCACGTCTTGCGCTTCGCGCCCTTCCTACTGCTCCAACGTGCTGCGGGAACATAGAAACGTTCAGTGTATTCCTTGAGCATGCGACGGGTGCAAAAGATCGGTGCCGCCGAACGGATGGCCTCCTTCATCACGCGCACCCAGCCCCGCGGCATGTCGTCGGCGTCGCGCCTGTAGAACAGCGGTACGACCTCCTCTTCGAACAGCCGGTAGAGGGATTCGACGTCGTCGGCATCTCGTGCGCCGGCATCCTCGTAGGGCTGTGCAGAACCGATCGCCCAGCCGTTGGCGCCGTTGTAGCCCTCGGCCCACCAGCCGTCGAGCACGCTCAGGTTGGGGACGCCGTTGGCCGCCGCCTTCTGGCCGCTGGTGCCGCTGGCCTCGTGAGGCGGGAGCGGGGTGTTCAGCCACACGTCCACCCCCTGCACCAGGTAGCGCGCCACCTGCAGATCATAGTCCTCGATGAAGGCGATCCGCCCACCCATCGCAGGATCGCGGGCAGCGTTATAGACGTGCTGGATCAGCCGCTTGCCCTCTTCGTCGGCCGGATGGGCCTTGCCGGCGAAAACGAACTGTACGGGCCGGTAAGGATCGTGCAGCAATCGCCGCAGGCGCTCTACATCGTCAAAGATGAGCGTGGCCCGTTTGTAGGTGGCAAAGCGTCGTGCAAAGCCGACAATCAGCGCGTCGGGATCGAGGAGCATCCCGGCGCTGAGCGCCTGTTCCGCATCCAGCCTGCGCTCCACGCGCAACTGTCTCACCCGTTCGCGGATCATGTGCATCATACGCCGCTTCTGGATCAGGTGCGCCGCCCACAATTCTTCGTCCGGGATGTCGAAGATACGTTCCCATAACATCGCGATGTCGTGCCGCTCGATCCAATCCGGCCCCAGGTACTTGCGGTAGAGCCGGTCCATCGGTCCGCCGACCCACGACGGCACGTGGACGCCGTTGGTGACGTGAGAGATCGGCACCTCGTCCAGCGGCTTTTTGGGCCAGACCGGGTGGAACATGCGGCGCGACACGGCGCCATGCAGCCGGCTGACGCCGTTCGCCTGCCCGCACATACGCAACGCCAGCACAGTCATATTGAAACCGGGGCGGTCTCCCTCGTAAGCGCCCAACGCCCAGAACTGTTCTCGATCGAGGCCCAGGCGCGGCCAGTAGGAATAGAAGTATTTCTCGATCAGGTTGAAGGGGAAGACGTCGTGACCCGCCGGCACCGGCGTGTGCGTGGTAAAGAGGGTCGTCGCCTGCACAATCCTACGTGCCTCATTGAACGATTTGCCTGCCTCGACCAACTCGCGCACCCGCTCCAGCACCAGAAACGCCGCGTGTCCCTCGTTAATGTGAAACACCGCCGGCTCAATCCTCAGCGCCCGCAGGACGCGCAGGCCGCCGATGCCCAGGACGATCTCCTGCTGAATGCGCATTTCCTGGTCGCCGCCGTACAGCCGAGCGGTCAGTTCCCGGTCCCATGGCGCGTTCAGGTCGTGGTGCGCGTCCATCAAATACAGGTTCACGCGTCCCACCTGGACGTGCCAGACCTGTAACTGCACCGTGCGGTCGCCCACCTCCACCGGCACGTAGAGGCACGAGCCATCCTGACACAGTGCCTCACGGATCGCGGCCTCGCGCGGGTCGAAAACCGGATAGACCGCTTCCTGCCAGCCGTCGGAGGTCAGGTGCTGCCGGAAATAGCCCATTTCGTAAAGGAAACCAACGGCGACCAGGGGCACCCCCAGGTCGCTGGCCTCCTTGCAGTGATCGCCCGCCAGGACTCCCAGGCCGCCGGAATAGAGAGGCAGCGACTGGTGCACACCAAACTCGGCGGAAAAATAGGCGATGGGGCGCTCGACCAGATCGGGATACTGCGTCGGGAACCAGAGATGCCCGTTGTGCAAATCCGCATCGAACACCATGAGCACCGCGTCGTACTGGCGCAGGAAGAGCGGGTCGGCAGCCAACTCCTGAAGCCGCTCCGGCGACACATCGCGCAACATCTTGACCGGGTTGTGGCCGGTCGCGCTCCACAGCGGATAATCCAGATATCTGAATAACTCGCGGGCTTCGCGGTGCCAACTCCACCAGAAGTTGTAGGCCAGTTCTTCCAGGCGTGCAATGCGCGATGGAATCTTGGACGATAGAGCAGAGAGTTCAGTCTCCATAGCATCTTAGCGGTATACCTGCTCAGGGGGCCCTGAGCAGAATGATCAGCAGCACGAGAATCGCGACGACGGCGAACTCGACCAAAATAGATAACTTTAGGCGCTCAAGCAGATACTGGTGGGCCACGTTGACCACAACGTAAAAGATCAACAGCAGAAACAGCCCACCGGCCCAGGCGCTGATCTGCCAGTAGTTCAGCGCCCAGGTGCTCTCGCCGACGATCAGCCCGACGACGCCGACGAACGGCCAGATGCGCCTCAGCGGCACCTCGGCCACGCTGAGCAGATCGAGCGCCAGCAACATCGCCGTGAGCAGAGTCAGTGTGGCGCTCACCAGGCTGCGCGCGCGCACATGGTAGATGACGGCAAAGAGGATGAAGGCGAACAGGTAAGCCAGCATGTTAAGCAAAAGCCGGGCCGTGGAGTAGCCGGGGGCGTCGGGAGAGACGGCGACGTACTCTGCCGAGATAGTCAGACTGACGACGATGCCTGCCAGCGCCAATTCCCCCAACCACACGAGCCAGGAGGCCGGGCGCGCCAGCAGATAGGCCGAAAGCCCCGCCGCCAGCCCAGGCAAAATCCAGGAGATGTAGATTGGTCGCCCCGAGTGCACGTTCAGGTGCGGATGGCCGTGCAGGATCAGATTGGTGCCGGTGCAGACCAGGCCGATCATCAGGACGATCAACAGCCAGGCGCCAGTGATGTGGATCTCTAGTGGAGAACCCAAAGGCCATAGCCTCCACGTCTGCTCAGGCAGTTCGATGAAGCGAAAGAGCACACTGCCCAAGAGCAGCACGGCCATCAGCACACTCAACCGGTTGCGGTCTATGGGCTTGACGGTCTCTTGCATTAGGGCGCATTGTACCGTCGGGCGGGCGATTTGTCAACCGGATTGGGTGTGTTATAATCTCGCCTCGTCGGTAGATTGGTAGTTGGTAAATTGGTGACCGGTCTCTCCCAATCTACCAGTTACCATCTACTCCAGTTACCATCTACTATCGAGGAGGCACAACACAATGAAACGTCTTTTCCCCATCCTTGCCTTGCTTGCCATCCTGCTTGTCGCCTGCAAAGAGCCATCTACCGCGACCCGCATCGTCTATGGCCTGACGCTGGCCCCTTCGGGAATTGACCCACACGTCAACCGCTCCTCGGAACTGGGCATCCCGCTCACGTCGGTCTATGACACGCTGGTCTACAAGAACCCCGAAACGGGCGAGTTCGTTCCCGGTCTGGCCGAAAGGTGGGAGGTCTCTGGCGATGGGCTGACCTACACGTTCTATCTGCGCCGCGGTGTCAGATTCCACGACGGTACACCCTTCAATGCCGAGGCGGTGCGCTTCAACCTGGAGCGCATCACCAGCCCAGACCTGGCCTCACAGAAGGCCCGCTTTATGCTCGGCACCTACGATCACGTCGAAGTAGTGGATGACTATACCGTGCGCATCGTCCTCAGCGAGCCGTTCGCGCCGCTGTTGGACTCGCTCAGCCAGGTCTACCTGGGGATGGCTTCCCCCACCGCCGTCCAAAAATGGGGCGCGGATTATCAATTGCACCAGGTCGGCAGCGGCCCCTTCGCCTTCGCCGAGTACGTGCCGGGGGATCATCTCCTTCTACGCCGCAACCCCGATTACGCCTGGGGCCCCTCGGTCTATCAACATGCCACGGCGCAGGTGGACGAGATCAAGTTCCGCTTCTTCACCGATCCGGCCACCCGCTCGCCGGCGCTGGAGACGGGGGAAGCCGACGTGATGGGCGAGATCCCCCCGCAGGATGCCGCACGACTGGAAGAGAGCGCCGATTTTCGCATCGAGGCGGTGCCCATTCCCGGCGTCTCGCTGATGTTCTTTATGAACACCACCCGCCCGCCGCTCGACGACGTGCGCGTGCGCCGGGCGCTCCTCTATGCGACCGACCGACAGGCGATCGTCACAACCGTCTTCCGCGAGACCTCACCGGTGGCCTACGGGCCGCTGGCAGCGATCACACGCGGCTACGACCCGGCGGTGCGCGATTATTATCCCTACGGCCAGGCACAGGCGGCGGCGTTGCTCGACGAAGCCGGCTGGACGGATAGCGACGGCGACGGCATCCGCGACCACGACGGGCAGCCGCTCGCGCTCGACCTGTACCTGATGGGCTGGGGCTACATGCCGGAGGTCGGCCAATTGCTGGCAGCGCAGTGGAGCGAATTGGGTATCCAGATCAACAGCCAGGTGCTGGGCGGTTTCCCGGAGGCGCTGCAGGTGGTGGCCGAAGGGCGACATCATCTGATCCCCTTCAACCTCTCCGGCGGCGATCCCGACATCCTGCGCCAGTTCTTCCACTCCCAGGGCGGCTCCAACTGGTCGAAGGTGAGCGATCCCGAACTGGACTCTTGGCTGGAGGAAGCCGCGCGCACGTCCGACTGGAGTACACGGGCCACGCTCTACAGCCGGGTGCAATTGCGCGTGATGGACGAAGCCTGGGTGATCCCCATCCGCGATTACGTGAACCTGAACGGGGTGAGCAACCGCGTGCAGGGGCTGCGTTTCGATGCGCAGGGCTGGTTCCCCTGGCTGATTGACGTGACGGTGACCGGTCCATAACACGCCCTTACGCCTTACGTTTTACGCCTTACGTCCCTCTCGCATCGCATATTCCATATTCCGCTCAGAGGACAACGGTGATCACGATTGGCGTCGGACGGCAACCGATACGGGTGGCCTGCGCCATCTACCTGGCGGTGATACTGGCCTTCGTGGTCTGGCAACCGGCGCCGGCACACGCTCAGACGGCCGGCTCCCGTTTCTTCCACCTCACGGCGGAAGACGGCCTCTCTCACAACATCGTCCGCGCCATCGTCCAGGACCCCCAGGGCTTTCTCTGGTTCGGCACCCAGGACGGCCTCAACCGCTACGACGGCTACACCTTCACCGTCTTCCGCCACCTGCGCTCCGACCCCCGGTCGCTCGTCCACAACACCATCCAGGCGCTGATGGTGGACTCGTCCGGCGCGCTGTGGGTGGGAACCATCGGCGGGCTGGACCGCTATGACCAGAACACCGGCCACTTTGTCCACCACCCCGAAATTGCCGAGTCGGTCACGGCCATCTACGAGGATCGGGAAGGCATGCTCTGGGTCGGCACGGCAGGCTCGGGCCTCTTCTTCTACGACCGCCAGGCCAACCGGTTCGTGCAGGCCGGTGGTGACCTGCCCGATACCCACATCCTGGCCCTCTACCAGGACCGGGACGGAACGTTGTGGGTAGGGACGGAGTACGGCGGCCTGTGGAACCACCGGGAGCGGCGCGTCTACCGGCACGACGAGGCCGATCCGCACGGGTTGCCCCACGACCGGGTGACGGCCATCACCCAGGCCCGCGGCACAGGCGAAGCGCCGCGTGGGGGCGAAGCGCCGCGTGGGGGCGAAGCGCCGCTTCGCCCCTACATTTGGGTGGGCACCGGTGCCTACCACGAGCCGGACGTGGGTGGGCTGGCGGCCCTCGACCTGAACACCGGCCAGTTCACCCTCTACCGTCAGGGTCTGGCCCACGCCCACATCACCGCTGTCCTGGAGGATCGCGCCGGCACACTCTGGGTGGGCACGGAGGAAGGGCTCGCCGTCCTGGACCGGGCGACCGGTCATTTTACCGTCCACCGCCACGACCCGCTGGACCCCTATAGCCTGGTCAACGACCGCGTGTACACACTCTACGAAGACCGTACGGGCATCCTCTGGATCGCCACCGATGGCGGCATCAGCCGGTACGTCCGCGAGAAGGACCGCTTTACCCTCTACCGCCACAATCCCCAGGACCCCAACAGCCTGGGCGCCCCCCGGGTCGGCGCCGTGCTGAAGGACCGGAGCGGTGTCCTGTGGGTGGGGCTCCACGCCGAAGGGCTGGACCGCATAGACCCGACGGGCGCGGTCACCCATTATCGGCACGACCCGAACGACCCACACAGCCTGAGCCACGACCACGTCACCGCCCTGCATCAGGAGCGCAGCGGCGACATCTGGGTGGGGACGAGCGCGGGGCTGGACCGCCTGAACCCGCGTACAAGCCTGGTGATGTCACACCTCTCTCCCGCCCCAGGCGCGGTCAAGGTCATCTACGAGGACCACGCCGGTACTCTGTGGATCGGGACGGAGGAGCCGGGCACCCTCTCCCACCTGAATCCGGCTACCGGCGAGATCACCACCTATCGCTACGACCCATCCAATCCCGACCGTTTCCCCAACACCTACGGCATCCGCGCCATTCTGGAGGACCGCTCCGGCGACCTCTGGCTGGGCACGTACAGCGGTCTGGTGCATTTCGACCCTGAAAGGGGCACATTCGTCCAATACCGCAACGATCCAGAAGACCCCCACAGCCTGAGCGACGATTTCGTCTGGGCCCTCTACGAGGGACCGCACGGGGGTACGGGTGAAACGACCCCCTACCTCTGGGTGGGCACGCACGGTGGGTTGAACCGTCTGGACGACAAAAGTGCCGGGCGGTTCACCGTCTACACCATTGAGGACGGTCTGCCCAACGACGCCATCGCGGCCATCCTGGGGGATGAGACAGGCGGCCTGTGGCTGGCGACGATGGGCGGCGGGCTCTCCCATTTTGACCCGCACACGGAGACGTTCCGCAACTATGATACCGGCGACGGGCTACAGGGAATGCACTTCATCCCCGGCGCGGCCTACCGCAGTCCCGACGGCGAACTCTTCTTCGGCGGCGCCAGCGGCCTCAACCGTTTCTACCCGGCCAGCATCCGCGATAATCCCCACGTGCCCCCGATCGTCCTCACCGCCTTCCGCAAGTTTGACCAGATCGTAGACCTGGACCTGGCCGACGTCCACGAGATCACCCTTTCCCACCGGGACAACTTTTTTTCCTTCGAGTTCGCCGCGCTGGACTATGCCGATCCGCCCGCGAACCGGTATGCCTACATTCTGGAGGGCTTTGACCGGGATTGGGTCTATTGCGGCGCGCGGCGCTATGCCGCCTACACCAACGTTCCGCCGGGGACCTACACTTTTCGCGTCAAAGGGAGCAACAACGACGGTGTCTGGAACGAAGAAGGGCTGGCCGTGAAGGTGGTCATCACCCCGCCGTTCTGGGCGACGTGGTGGTTCCGAACACTGGTGGGTGGCATCCTGCTGGGCATCGCCCTGAGCATCTACCGGGTGCGGGCGCGCAACATCGCCGCGCTGCGCGAGCGCGAGGAGCGCTTCCGCGCCCTCTTCGAAAATGCGCCGTTGGGCGTCTTTGAGGTAGACCTCTCTCTCACGCCTCCGCGCGTTCTGCATGCCAACCGGGAAGCGGCCCATATCTATGGCCGGCAGGTGGAAGAACTGGAGGCGATACCCCTGGATTCGCTCGTCGCCCCAGACGCGGAGGCCGACCTGGAACGGCTGTTGGACGGACTGCGGGCAGGCGAGACGGTCACTCTGGAGTCCACCCATCGGCGGCAGGACGGGAGCGAGTTCCCGGTGCGGATGAGCGCCGCGCTGCAACGGGCGGTGCGACGTGGGCAGGCGGCCATCGTCATCGTGGAAGACATCACCGCGGAAAAGGCGTGGCGTTCGGAAGAGGAGGCAATTGCCGAGGAGCGCCACCGCATCGCCCGCGAAATCCACGACGGCCTGGCGCAGGACCTGGTCTCGCTGCGCATGCGGGCGCGGTTGTGGCATCAACTGGTGGACGAGGCCCCTCAGCAGATGCACACCGAAATTGAGGCCCTGCGCGACCTGTTGCACCGGAACATCCGCGAGGTGCGCCGCGCCATTTTTGCTCTGCGTCCGCTGGCGCTGGACGAACTGGGCTTCTGGCCGGCCTTGCGTCGCTTCCTGGACGAGTTCGGCGAGCAGAACCAATTGCGTGTCAGCCTGGAAGTGCGCGGAGCCGACGAGGCGCTCCCGACCCTCACGCCCCATCTGGAACTGGTGCTGTTTCGCATTATCCAGGAGGCGCTGAACAATGCCGCCAGGCATGCACAGGCGAGCACGGTGTGGGTTGAACTGCATGTGGAGGCCGGGACCGTGCACCTGACGGTGCGCGACGACGGCGTGGGCTTTGATCCGGCCGTTCTGGAGGGGGCCGTGCGCAGGGGGCACATAGGGTTGAAACAGATGCGCGAGCGGGTGGCCGGGCTGAAAGGGACGTTTGCTCTCCACAGCGAGCCAGGGCGCGGGACGGAGATTTGTGTTAGATTGGACCACAAAGGACACGAAGGACACAAAGAATAATTTTATGGGGGAGGGAGAAAATGACAAAACACGAACCTATACCTACAGAAGTAGAGCGCTGGGGAAAAGCGTTACTGGACGCGGCCTTGGAAGTGCACACCAGAAGGAAATTGCGATGCCATACAAGGATCGTCTGATTGAGGGACAACGCCTGGATTAGGGTTTCTCATCAACTTCAACGCCCCCACCTGAGAGAAGGAATTCGTCGTATCGTGCTGTAAATTGAACCACAAAGAACACGAAGTACACAAAGGCATAAAAAGCCTTCGTGTCCTTTGTGTCCTTCGTGGTGAAAAAAAATAGGAAGGGCCTATGTTACCCATCCGCGTGCTCATCGCCGACGACCACCGCCTCTTTCGTCAGGGGTTGCGCCAGATTTGCGAGACCCTGGGGCAATTTGAGGTGGTGGGCGAGGCCGAAAACGGGCAGGAAGCCGTGGAACTGGCACGGCGGCTGAAGCCGGACGTCGTGCTGATGGACATCCAGATGCCCGTCCTAGACGGCGTGGAGGCCACCCGTCTCATTACCGCCGACAACCCGGCCGTGCGGGTGATCATCCTCACGATGTACAAGCAGGACCGTTACGTCTTTGAGGCGATCAAGGCCGGCGCGCGAGGCTACCTGCTCAAAGACGTTGACGAACAAGAGTTCGTGGAGGCCGTGCGGGCGGTACACCGCGGCGAGGCGCTCATCAACCCCGCGCTGGCGACCCGGCTACTGGACGAGTTCCGCCGCCTGAGCCAGATTGCGGCGGATGAGACGGAGCCGCTAACCCCCGGCGAAATGGATGTGCTGCGGATGGTCGCCCAGGGCGCGGACAACAAGACCATCGCCGACCAACTGGCCATTTCCGAAAAGACGGTCGCCAACCGGCTGAGCGAAATCTATCAGAAACTTCACGTCGCCAGCCGTACTCAGGCCGCGCTCGTGGCTCTCCGCCGCGGCTGGGCCCGGCTGGATGACGATACAAACGTAAAACGTAATGCGTAAAGAGTAAAACGTAATTCGTAAGTTACGCTTTACGTTTTACTCCTTACGTTTTAGACCCAAGAAAAAGTACCCTCCTCCGCGAGGGTATTTTTTCTTTTGCGGACGGGAACGCTGCCTCTTGCGGACCGGCATCGGCCAGCGGTATGATGAGTGTGGTTCGGCCACATTCGCCGTGTCACCAGCGAGGAGCACCGTGCCGCAGTCCATCCGGGTCGCCATCGTGGATCAAGATACCGTTTGTCAGCAAATGAGCACGTTACTGGAGAGTGTGGGAGGCTTCACCGTCGTGGGCGAGGCATCCGACGAAGACAGGGCGCTGGCCCTGGTGCGCGACCGGCAGCCCGACGTGCTTCTGCTGCGTCTGGAGGCCCTGGGCAGCGATGGGCCGGAGGCGGTGGCACAGGTGCGCGCTCTTTCGCCCGGCACCCAGGTCATTGTGTGGAACGAATTGGGCCAGGAAGCCCTGGTGCTGGAGGCATTTCGACAAGGCGCGCTGGGGCATCTGGTGCGAGGCCAGGCCGGGCCGGAAGCAATCGTCCGCGCCATCCGCGCCGTCCACCGGGGCGAAGCGGTCCTCAGCCCGGCCCTCGCCGGCCGCATCCTGGATGAGGTAGTACAGGGGTTGAGGGAGAGATAACCCCTTGCGCTTCACGTTTCACGTTTTACGCTTCACGTTTTACGTTTTCGGAGGTGTGCAATGAACGAAAAGCATGTATCCCCAACCATTCTATCCCAAATATGGAGGTGCAAAATGAAGCGACAACTGTTCCTGATCGGCCTTCTGGTAGTGTTGCTGGGCATTGCCCTGACGGCAAGCCTGAGCCGGGCGCAGGAGCCGGATACACCGACGCCGACGCCGGGCGGCGAGGTCGTGGTGGAGGGGGAGGTCGGCCCGATGGACATGGCAGATGATGTCATCCCCATCCAGGGGCGGCTGACCGATGCCAGCGGCAACCCGCTGAACGGCGACTACAGCATTACGGCCAGCATCTACGACGTTTCGGCGGGCGGCGTGGCGCGCTGCTCGGACACGGACACTGTATCCGTCGCCAACGGGCTGTTCACCATGAATATGGATAGTTGCGCCCCCGGGGATATCAACGGCGATCAACTGTACCTGGGCATCAAGGTGGGGGCTGACGCCGAGATGACCCCCCGTCAGGCCATCTACTCCGTCCCCTATGCCTGGACTGTGCGACCCGGGGCGATCATCAAGGGCGCGAGATCGTATCTCTTCGTCCCCGGAACTGCGTTCGTGAAGGACCTGAACACCGATTCGACCAGATGGGATATGATGGGTGCGGCAGCTCGAATCTATCGAGGAGGCACTGCCGGCGACAAGTACATCTACATCCCGATTACCATCCCTGGCGTCCTCTACGGTCAACCAGTGCGGGTTCTCACCATCACCGTGTATTACCTGTGCCAGAATGGCGCGAACAATTACATAGATGAAACCGTGTTGTTCAAATACGACCAGACCGACTTCAACCTCTACAAAAAACTCATTGACGACGGCGGGAACCGACAGAGCAACACGGCTACCAGTTACACACTGCCCACGGACGGCGCTTACAACACCCTCTCGACAGACCAGGGTCTTCTCACACTCCGGCTCTACCTGCATTTCGCGAATGACACCGAGTACATCCATATCGGCGGGGTGCTCTTGACCCTGGAGCACAACTATTAGGAGGTGCGCGATGAAACGAACGGCAGTGCTCCTGGCCCTCGTCATTCTGCTCCTGCTGGCCGGCCACACCCTGGCGATGTCTTCTACCAACTACCGATTGGACTGGTTCGTGCCGCTGACCGGCGGGGGCGGCGGGCCAGTCTCCTCGACCCACTACGCCGTCAACTTCACCGTCGGCCAGTCGGTCATCGGCTCATTTTCCGGCACCAACTACAGCGGCTGCCTGGGCTACTGGTGCGGCGCGGCGGGGCAGTATAGAGTATACCTGCCGCTGGTGCTGAGGAATTTTTAGCCCTCACCCACCCCCAACCCCCTCCCTCTCCCAGGTTTGGGAGAGGGAG
>DAOUBA010000044.1:0-25257 GCA_034432855.1 Anaerolineae bacterium
CCAGGAGCGGCGTCGCCCACTTTGCCGCCGAAAACGAAGAGCACTGCCTGACCCTCATCCGTCAACTGCTGAGTTACATCCCGCAGAACAACCTGGAGGATCCGCCCTTCGTCCCGACTGCCGATCCCGCCGGGCGCGTGGATGCGGAACTTGGCGCCATTGTCCCCGATAGTCCCACGAAGCCTTACGACGTGAAGGATATCGTCCGTCGCGTGGTGGACGATGGAGAGTTCCTGGAAATCCACGAGCACTGGGCGCAGAACATCGTCGTAGGCTTTGCGCGGTTGGGTGGCTATGCCGTCGGTATCGTCGCCAATCAACCGGCGGTGCTGGCCGGGTCGCTGGACATCAACGCCTCGATCAAGGCGGCCCGCTTTGTGCGCTTTTGTGATGCCTTCAATGTTCCCATTGTTTCCTTTGTGGACGTGCCGGGTTATCTGCCGGGAGTGGATCAGGAATATGGCGGCATCATCCGCAACGGCGCCAAACTGATCTGGGCCTATGCCGAGGCGACCGTCCCCAAAGTCACAGTCATCACCCGCAAGGCCTACGGCGGCGCCTACATCGTCATGGGCTCCAAGCACCTGCGCAGCGACGTCAACTATGCCTGGCCCTCCGCCGAGATCGCAGTGATGGGGCCGGAGGGGGCAGTCAACGTCGTCTTCCGCAAGGAGATTGCCGCTGCCGAGAATCCCGAGGCCGAGCGCGAGCGGCTGATCCAGGAGTACCGCGAACAGTTCGCCAACCCCTACGTCGCTGCCGCGCGCGGCTACATTGACGATGTGATTGAACCGCAGGAGACCCGTCCGCGCCTCGTCGAAGCGCTCAAGATGTTACAGAACAAGCAGGACAGCAACCCGCCCAAGAAGCACGGCAATATCCCGTTGTGAACGACAAATGACCCAACCCCAACGTTCGTGTTAATTCGTGCAATTCGTGGCGGACAAAAGGATTTCACACGTAACGCACTATTGTGCTGGCCGTTCGGCCAGTATTACTCGAACGTCCTGCTGTGTCCCCTCGCGGATGATCGTCACCGTGATCGTATCGCCCACCTGGGTCCGCGTCTCCAGATAGACGTTGAGGTCCTGGTAAGTGCTCACGGGCTGGCCGTTGAGCGCGATAATGACGTCGCCACCTACCGGGACGCGTCTATCCCCCACGACGAGTATCCGGTTCCCGCCACGGATGCCGGCCTTTGCCGCGGGTCCACCAGCCACCGCCTCGAGGACCAATAAGCCACGCTCCGGCACCTCAACCCCGGCCTCACCCAGGACTTGCGCCCATCGGGGTGTCAATGAGAGAATGCCCACACCCAACCAGGGGTGCGAGTAGCGGCCCTTGGCGATCAACTGCGGCACCACGCGCCGCACGGTGTTCACCGGCACGGCAAAGCCGATCCCGACGTTGGCGCCGGCAGGGCTGATGATCTGCGAGTTGACGCCGATGACCCGACCATGGAGGTCCAGGAGCGGCCCACCGGAGTTGCCGGGATTGATGGCAGCGTCGGTCTGGATCGCCTCACCGATGAACCGGCCATCGGGGCTTTCGATAATGCGTCCCAGGGCGCTGATCACTCCCACCGTCAGGGTGCCAACCTGGCCGAAGGGATTCCCGATGGCGACCACGAACTGTCCGACACGCAGGCTATCCGAGTCTCCCAACGCAAGCGGCGCCGGCAAATCTTGGGCCTCGATGCGAATGACCGCAAGATCGTTGGAAGGGTCCGTCCCGACAATCGTGGCCGGAAAGGTCCTGCCGTCGGCCAATGTGACCGAGACTTCCTCGGCATTTTCCACTACGTGGTAATTGGTGACGATGTGGCCGTTGGAGTCATATATGAAACCGGAGCCTGTCCCCTCTTGAGGAATGGGGTTGAAGAAAAAGTCATAGGCATAAACGCGGCTGGTGATGTTGACCACCGCCGGCCTTGCCAGTTCATAGACTGCCCCCACCTGTGCCTCCAGTTCATTGGCTGGGGCGGCGGGCACCGTCGTCACCTGGGGTTGAGCGACGGTGGGAAGCGGCAGCGCAGTGGGTGTCGGTGTCGCGGTGGGGGTGAGCGCGCCGGAAAGCGTACAGCTCAGCAGTGCGCCTGTCAGTACAACCGTTGCCAATAATATAGAAACTCGCCTCGTGATCATTTGGCCCCCTTAGAAAGCCTTGACCCTCCCGCACGGTTTGAGCAGGCGGGAGGGTCGGTTTGAGCGCAAGTGCTCTATTGTACGATTCACACTTCCTGGAATTCGCCCTCGACGACTTCCTCGCCGCCGCTTCCGGACTGTGCGCCGTAACCCGGTTGCGGTCCATAGCCGGGTTGCGGCCCGAATCCGGCGCCGTATCCGGCCTGCTGCGGCCCGCCGGCTTGCGCGTACATCTGCTGGCCGATGGCGTAACTGGCCTGCTGCAGTTGCTCGATCAGTTGCCGGATGCGTGCCGTGTCGTCGCCCTCCTTGGCGCGCTTCAGGTCTTCGATGATCCCGTCAATGCGCCCGCGGTCGGAGGCGGAGACCTTGTCGCCCAGGTCACGCAGCATCTTTTCCATCTGGTAGATCAACTGGTCGGCGGCGTTGCGCGTCTCGACCAGTTCCTTGCGTTTGCGGTCCTCGGCCTCGTGGCGCTTGGCTTCCTGCACCAGTCGCTCCACCTCTTCCTTGCTCAGGTTCGTGGTGGCCGTGATGGTGATTTTCTGTTCCTTGCCGGTGGCCTTGTCCTTCGCCGAGACGTTCAGGATGCCGTTGGCGTCAATGTCGAACGTCACCTCGATCTGCGGTATGCCGCGCGGCGCGGGTGGGATGCCTTCCAGGTTGAACATCCCCAGGCTGTTGTTGTCGGCAGCCATCGGGCGCTCCCCTTGCAGCACGTGCACCGTCACCGCGGTCTGACCGTCTTCGGCGGTGGAAAAGATCTGGCTCTTGCGTACCGGAATGGTGGTGTTGCGCTCGATGAGCGGCGTCATCACCCCACCCAGCGTCTCGATGCCCAGCGTCAGCGGCGTCACGTCCAACAGCAGCACGTCCTTCACCTCGCCGCCCAGCACGCCAGCCTGGATCGCCGCACCTACGGCAACCACCTCGTCGGGGTTGACGCCCTTGTGCGGCTCTTTGCCGCCGGTCAGTTCGCGCACCAGGTTCTGGATCATCGGCATGCGCGTCGCGCCGCCTACCAACACCACCTCGTCCAGGTCGCTGGCCTTGAGTTTGGCGTCGCGCAGCGCCTGCTCGAACGGGCCGCGGCAGCGTTGCACCAGGTCCTCGGTCAGTTGCTCTAACTTGGCCCGCGTCAACTTCATCTGCAGGTGCTTGGGGCCAGAAGCGTCGGCGGTGATGAAGGGCAGGTTGATCTCGGTTTCCATCACGGTAGAGAGTTCGATCTTGGCTTTTTCTGCTGCCTCCTTGAGCCGTTGCAACGCCTGGCGATCCTGGCGCAGGTCAATGCCCTGGTCCTTCTTGAACTCGTCGGCGACGTAATCCACGATGCGCTGGTCCCAGTCGTCGCCGCCGAGGAAGGTATCGCCGCTGGTGGCGCGCACTTCGACCACGCCGTCGCCCACATCCAGGATGGAGACGTCGAAGGTGCCGCCGCCCAGGTCGAAGACCAGGATCGTCTCGTCCTTCTTCTTGTCGAGACCGTAGGCCAGGCTGGAAGCGGTCGGCTCGTTGATGATGCGCAGCACCTCCAGCCCGGCGATCTGCCCGGCGTCCTTGGTCGCCTGACGCTGGCTGTCGTTGAAGTAGGCCGGCACGGTGATGACCGCTTTGGTGACCGGCTCGCCCAGGTAGGCTTCGGCGTCCTGCTTGAGTTTGCGCAGGATCATGGCCGAGATCTCTTGCGGGGTGTACTCGCGGTTGGTCTGCGGGATAAAGACCCGCGCGTCGCCTGCCGGGCCGCGCACGATCTTGTAGGGCAGCACCTTGCGCGCCTTTTCGACCTCGGGGTCATCGTATCTCCGGCCCATCAATCGCTTGATCGAAAAGATCGTGTTGTCCGGGTTGACGACCGCCTGCCGTCTTGCTGTCTGGCCCACGACCATCTCGCCGCTCTTGGTGAACCCGACGACCGATGGGCACAGGCGGCCGCCTTCGGCGGTGGGGATCACCACCGGCTCGCCGCCTTCCATCACGGCGACTACCGAGTTCGTCGTACCCAAATCAATCCCGATAATCTTGCTCATCTGCTACCTCCTCTTACGTTTCACGTTTCACGCCTTACGCTTCACACTTCGGTTTTCACTATATCGCACTTTTATCAGAAATAGATAAGAAAAGCGTCAGCGTTGCGTTAGATTGTGTCGAGGAGCGCAATCGTGTATAATCATCTATGAGGACCGTAGGAGGGCTTTTCAGAGGCCGACATCCGGCTGGACAGGTACGGTGAGGTAAGAGATATGAGTGACCAGACTATCCGGATTTTGCTGATCGAAGACGACGGCGGCGATGCCCGTTTCATCCGCCAGGCGCTGGCCGATGCGACGCGGGCCTACCCCGCTGCCCCCTCATTCGATCTCACGCGCGCCCGGCGGCTTGCGAGCGGGCTGAAGCGGCTGGCTCCGGGTAAATTCGACGTGGTTCTGCTCGACCTCTCGCTGCCGGATAGCCAGGGGCTCGATACGTTCATCAAGGTGCACACACAGGCACCGCAGACGCCCGTCATCGTGTTGAGCGACGTCGAGGATAGGGAACTGGCGCTCGAGGCGATGCAGAAGGGCGCGCAGGACTGCCTGGTCAAGGGTGAACTGAGCGGCAGCCTGTTAGCGCGCGCCATCCGCTACGTCATCGAGCGCAAGCGGGTCGAGGAGGCATATCAAACGTTGGTCGAACGGTCGCTCCAGGGGCTGGTAATCGTCCAGGACTTTCGCATCGTCTTCGTCAATAACGCCTTCGCCGAAATCCTTGGGTACACCGTTGAGGAATTATTGTCTCTTTCAGCTGAACAAGCCCTGGCGATAATACACCCTGAAGACCGAGCACTCGTCTGGAGGAACTTGCAGCATCGTCTGGCGGGAAAACCGGCGCCGCCGCGCTACGAGTATCGTGGAATTCGAAAGGACGGGGCGGTATGCTGGTTGGAGATGTTCGCCAGCCGCATCGAGTACGGCGGAAAGCCCGCCGTACAGGCAGCCGCCGTAGACATCACCGAGCGCAAGCGGGCAGAAGAGATGCTGCAGAGGAGCGAGCGATTTCTACGAGACGTGTTCGAGGCGATTCAGGATGGCATCAGCGTGTTGGACACCGATCTCAACGTGATCCGAACCAACCGCTGGATGGAACGGATGTATGCCCATCACATGCCCCTGGTGGGTCGCAAGTGCTACCAGGTATACCAGCAGCGTCAGTCGCCGTGTCCCTGGTGCCCCTCGCTGCGCACCATTGGGACAGGGGAAACACATATCGAGATCGTCCCATATCCATCGGCCGACAGTCCCGCAGGCTGGATCGAATGGTCCGCCTTCCCGATCAAGGATGAGCAAGGACATGTGATGAGCGTGATCGAGTACGTCAAGGACATCACCGAGCGGGCACAGGCGGAGGAGGCGCTGCGGGCAAGCGAGGCGTTGTTGAACGAATCGCAGGCGATTGCCCACATCGGCAGTTGGGAACTGGACGTGATCGCCAATCGGCTGATCTGGTCAGACGAGGTGTACCGTATATTCGGCCTGCAGCCTCAGGAGTTTGGCGCCACCTACGAGGCTTTCCTGGACACCGTTCATCCAGACGACCGCGCCGCCGTGGATGAAGCCTATTCCGGGTCGCTGCGCGAGGGACGCGACACTTACGAGATCGAACACCGTATTATTCGCCGAGACCACGGCGAGGTGCGCATCGTTCACGAAAAGTGCAGGCATGTAAAAGATGCCTCGGGCCGGATCGTCCGTTCTGTCGGTATGGTGCAGGACATCACCGAGCGCAGGCGGGCGGAGGAAGCCCTGCGTGAAAGCGAGGCGCGCTACCGGGCCGTGATCGAAAGCCAGGTTGACTTGATCGGCCGATACCTGCCAGATACCACGCTGACGTTTGTCAACGACGCGTACTGTATATTCTATGGCAAAACGCGCGAAGAGTTGATTGGGCAGAGTTTCCTGTCCATGATCGCGCCCGAATTCCGTGAATTGGTGCGACAAGAAACCGAAGACCTGGCAAAGAACCCCAGACCATTGGCAGGCGAGTATCTGAATTACAGACATGATGGCAAGAAATGCTGGATCCAGTGGGTCGTCCAATGTATTAGCGATGAAAGTGGTCAAGTCGTTGAACTACAGGCTGTAGGCTGCGACATCACCGAGCGCAAGCGGGCGGAGGAGGCGCTGCGCGAAGGCGAAGCGACGTTGCAGAGCATCTTTCGCGCCGCGCCGATCGGCATCGGGCTCGTGAAAGAGCGCGTGTTCCAGTGGACGAACGAAGCGCTCCAGCAGATGCTCGGATATACGGCGGAGGAACTCGAGGGGCAGAGCGCCAGGATGATCTATCCGAGCCAGGAGGAATACGAGCGTGTTGGCTGGCAAAAGTACGCCGAGATTGCTGTACACGGAACCGGCTCGATAGAGACCCACTTCCAGTGCAAGGATGGCAAGATCATTGATGTCCTTCTCAGTTCCACCGCCCTTGACCCGAGCGATCTCTCCAAGGGAGTCACGTTCGCGGCGCTGGACATCACCGCACGCAAGCGGGCGGAGGAGGCGCTGAGACGGGAGCGTGACCTGGTGAGGCGTATTATGGAGACCAGCCCTGCTGGTATTGTCATGGTAAACCGGGAAGGACAGATTACCTTTGCCAATACCCGCGCCGAGCAGGTGCTGGGTCTGACTTACGTCGAGATCGAGAAGCGCACCTACAACGATCCGCGCTGGCGCATTACCGATTACGACGGCAACCCGTTCCCCGACGAGGAACTGCCGTTCCGACGGGTGATGGCGACCCGTCAACCGCTGTTCGACGTGCGCCATGCCGTCGAATGGCCCGACGGGCGGCGGGTGTTGCTCTCGATCAACGCCGCGCCCCTGTTCGATGAGCAGGGGCGGGTGGACGGGATGGTGGCAACGGTAGAGGACGTAACCGACCGGGTACGCGTCGAGCGGGCGCTGCGAGAGGAAAGCGCATTCCGCAATACGATCATCACGAATGTTACCGAAGGGCTGTGTGTCTGTCACGCAGTGCCCGAGTATCCCTACGTGGCGTTCACGGTCTGGAACGACCGCATGACGGAGATCACAGGATATACGATGGAGGAAATCAACCGTCTCGGTTGGTATCAGACGATGTACCCGGATCCGGAGGTCCAACAGCGTGCTGTTGAGCGCATGGCGCGGGTGCGCGTCGGAGAAGACCTGGTCACGGAAGAGTGGACTATCACCCGCGCCGATGGAGAGAAGAGAATCCTGCTGATCTCCACCACCATCCTGGAGACCGCCGATCGGGAAGTCCACGTCCTGGCCGTGATGCAGGATATCACCAAGCGTAAGCAGGCGGAGGCAGAACTGGAGCGATTGCTGGCGCAGGTTCAGGAACAGGCTCAACAGGTACGGGAGATCATGGATACGGTGCCGGAAGGCGTGCTGTTGCTGGATTCCGGCTACCGCGTCATCCTGGCCAACCCGGTGGGCAAGAGGGACCTGGCAACGCTGGCAAACGCGCAGGTGGGGGATACGCTCACCCGTTTGGGCGACCGCCCGTTGGTGGAACTCCTCACCTCGCCGCCCACGGGGCTATGGCACGAGGTAGTCACGGACAGCCGTTTCTTTCAGGTTCTCGCTCGCCCCATCGAAGACGGCCCCACACCCCGCGGCTGGGTGCTGGTCATCCGCGACATGACCCCGCAGCACGAAGCCCAACATCGCGCCCAGCAGCAGGAGCGACTGGCTGCCGTGGGACAACTGGCCGCCGGCATCGCTCACGACTTTAACAACATCATGGCCGTGATTGCGCTCTACGCCGGCATGTTGGCGCAGACCCCCGATTTGCCCGCCAAGGCGTACGAACGCCTGCAGACGGTCAAAGAGCAGGCCCAGCGTGCCACCGATCTGATCCAGCAGATCCTCGACTTTAGCCGCCGTGCGGTGCTCGAGCGCCGACCGATGGACCTGCTGCCCTTCATGAAAGAGCAGATCAAGTTGCTCGAACGTACTCTGCCGGAGAGCATCAAGATCGAACTGGTCTACGGCAAGGACGAGTACACGGTGAACGCCGACCCCACCCGCATGCAGCAGGCCATCATGAACCTTGCCGTCAACGCGCGCGACGCGATGCCGGAGGGGGGCCGCCTGCACATTGGCCTGGAGCGGGCGCGGTTTGAAGATGCCAAACAGACACCATTGCCCGACATGCCGCCCGGCGAATGGGTCGCTATCAGCGTGAACGACACCGGTGTCGGCATTCCCCCAGACGTACTGCCGCACATCTTTGAGCCGTTCTTCACCACCAAGGCAGTAGGCGAGGGCGCCGGCCTGGGGTTGGCCCAGGTGTACGGTATCGTCAGACAGCACGAAGGATACATTGATGTAAAGACGGTGGTAGGCGCCGGGACGACGTTCACACTCTACCTGCCGGCCCTGGCGGTGCCCCACCCGCAGCCGCCCGCGCTTGCGACGGAGCAACTCCCCCACGGCCACGGGGAGACCATACTGGTCGTCGAGGACAATGTTGCCGCTCGCCAGGCGATGGTCAGCAGCCTCGAGATGCTGGGCTACCGGACGCTTCAGGCAGCCAACGGCCAGGAGGCATTAGGGGTCTTTGAGCAACATGCTGACGAAATCAGCCTGGTGCTGAGCGATGTGGTGATGCCGGAGATGGGCGGGCGCGCGCTGCTGCAGGCGCTGCGAGCGCGAGACCCACAGGTGAGGGTCGTGATGTTGAGCGGCCATCCCCTGGGGGAGGAACTCGAAGGGCTGCGTGAGCAAGGACTGAAGGGCTGGATGCTCAAGCCGCTTAGCGTGGAGCAATTGGCGGACGTCGTGGCGCAGGCTCTAGAGGACGAATGATGCAGACTTGCGCCTTCATAGGAGGTTTCCGACATGAAACTCGCTGTCGTCATCCTGGCCGCCGGCCAGGGCACTCGTATGAAGTCCGACCTGCCCAAAGTGCTACACCCGCTCCTGGGGCATCCGCTGATCGCCTACGCGGTCGAGACGGCGCAGGCGCTCACCGACCTCAAGCCGGTCGTCGTGGTGGGCTACGGCGCCGATAAGGTGCGCGAGGCTGTAGGAGGTGCTGCCCTGTTCGTCGAGCAGGCTGAACAGAAGGGCACCGGCCACGCCGTGCTCCAGGCGCGTGCCCTGGTCGAGGGCCGGAGTGACCTTGTGCTGGTCACTTATGCCGACATGCCGCTGCTCAGCGCCGAGACGCTGCACCGGCTGGTGGAGCGCCAGCGGCAGAACGCCGGGCCGCTGACGATCTTGACGCTGGTGCACGACGACCCGCGCGGCTTTGGGCGCGTGATCCGCGACGCGAGCGGCGCGGTGCGCGAGATCGTCGAGGAAGCAGTCGCCACGCCGGAGCAGTTGGCGGTGCGCGAACTCAATGCCGGCGTCTATTGTTTCGACGCAGGCTGGTTATGGTCGCACGTGGACCGCATCCCGCTGAGTATGCCCAAGCAGGAGTATTACCTGACCGACATGGTCGGCATGGCGGTCGCCGGGGGGCAGCGGGTTGAGACGGTGGTCGCTCACGACGCCGACGAGATGCTGGGCATCAACACGCGCGTGCATCTGGCCGAAGCCGAGGCTGCGCTACGCCGCCGCATTAATGAGCGTTGGATGCTTGCCGGCGTGACGCTGGTGGACCCGGCCACCACGTACATCGAGCCGGGCGTGACGATTGGGGAGGATACGACGATCTGGCCCAATACGCACCTGCGCGGCAAGACGAGCATTGGCCGGGGGTGTGTGATCGGCCCTAATGCCATCGTCAGTGACTGCCAGATCGGTAACTCCTGCCGGGTGCTGGCCTCCGTGTTGGAAGAGGCCGTAATGGAGGACGGTTCCGACGTTGGCCCATTCGGCCACTTGCGCAAAGGCGCGCGGTTGTGCGAGGGTGCGCACATGGGCAACTTTGGCGAACTGAAGAACGCGACGCTTGGCCCGGGGGCGAAGATGGGTCACTTCAGTTATCTGGGCGACACCGAAGTTGGCGCTGGAGCCAACATCGGGGCAGGCACCATCACCTGCAATTTCGACGGCGTGCGCAAGCACAAGACCGAGATCGGGGAGGGCGCATTCGTGGGCTCCGATACGTTGCTGGTCGCGCCGGTGCGCGTGGGCAAGGGCGCTAAGACGGGCGCCGGCTCGGTGGTGACGCACGATGTGCCGGATGGGGCGCTGGTCTATGGAGTGCCGGCACGGGTAAAGGGGTGTGCAGGGGATGGGGAGATGAGGGGATGAGGGAGTGGTCGCGGGAAGCGTTGGTGGCTCAGGCATTGCGGGCACGCGAGCGCGCCTACGCGCCCTACTCCGGTTATCGTGTGGGCGCGGCGCTCTTGGGCGGGTCGGGCCGTATCTACACCGGCTGCAACGTGGAAAACGCCGTCTATCCTCTATCTATTTGCGCCGAGCGTGCCGCGGTGGTCAAGGCAGTCTCCGAGGGCGAGCGCGAGTTCGTCGCCATCGCTGTCGCGACGGCGAACGGCGCCACCCCCTGCGGTGCCTGTCGTCAGACCCTGCGCGAGTTTGGTGAAGGCATCGTCGTACTGATCGCCGACGCTGGCGGCGCTTTCCGTGAGACCACCGTAGCCGGGTTGCTGCCGGACAGTTTCAGCGCAGCGGATTTGGGGTGACACAGAGGAGGGCGCATGTATCAATTGGGGGGCGAGCATTAGCTGAGCGCCGCCGTGTGCTCAAAGCACACGGCTAAGCCAGAAAGCCCTGCCGGGCTTTTTTCAGCCCCCGAAGGGGGCTTTCACTTGTTCAGCCCGGTGCTTTAGCGCCGGGCGCAGGGCGGCAAACGATTCTCCCCCAAGTGCTACATGCGCCCCACAGAGGACGGTCAGAGGGCGCCGGGACTGAGCAACCAGACCGGTCGCTTACGAAGCGCCTCTTCTGCGCGCAGTGCTCTTGCGGGCAAACAGTCCGGCGGCCCGTAGACCCAGATTTGTGCGCAAAGGTGGTCGGCGAAGGCCGACCACTGGCTGCAGGCCCAACAAGGTGACTTCCAGTCACCGCCTGAATAGTTGCGAGATGGGTTCATAGGGCTGCAGCCCACCCACCGGGTTGAAGCAGTCGAGAGGGGAACGAGGGGTGGCGCGAAAGGGGCTGGATATGCGGGAATCTCTGGGCGATCTCGCCAGACAGTATGAGTTGGTGGCGATATATGCCTTTGGCAGCCGGGCCGAGGAAGTTGCAGCGCGGATGGCAGGCGGGGAGGTGGAGCCAACCTGGTCGTCGTCTGACATTGACATCGGCGTGCTGCCGGGGGCGAAACGTCCTCTCTCGCCGGAGGACAGGGTCGCGTTGGCCCTGGCGCTGGAGGATCTGTTCGACGTGGAGCGGGTGGATCTGGTCATACTACCGGAGGCTCCCCCTTACCTGGCGTTGGAGGTAGTGCGTGGGGAGTTGTTGTACACTACGGATCCCGATGCCGAAGCGGAATATCAACTCTATGTATTGCGTCGGGCGGGGGATCTGGCCCCTTACCAGCGCGAGCGGCTGAGGATGATCCTGGAAGGGGAGGCAATCTGAGCGATGGTGCCCGCCAAGTTGCGCGCTACGATAGTCCTGGAACGCCTCGGCTGGATTGAGCGTATGCTTGCGGGTATCCGGGGTTTGCCCCTGGGATCGCTGGACGATTTCATGGCAGATCCCCGTACTCCGGCATCTGCCGAGTCTTACCTGCGTCGTTGTCTTGAAGCCCTGCTTGATCTGGGCCGGCACATTCTGGCAAAGGGGTTTGGGCGGGCGCCGGCTGAGTACAAGTCTATTGCCGGCGAGTTACGGGGAGTAGGTCTGCTAGACCGTGAGGAAGCCGGTTTGCTCGAAAGGCTGGCCGGTTATCGCAATCGCTTGGTGCACTTTTACCACGAGGTGACGCAGGAGGAATTGTACTGGATCTGCACCGAGCAGTTGGGCGACATCGAGCGCGTCGTAGCGGTGTTCAGGCAATGGATCCGCGATCACCCCGAGCGGATTGACGAAGCGCTGTGAGAGCCGGAGAGAGCGAGAGGTGGTATAGGATGACGCGCCTGCGGTGGGCCATCCTGGCCCTGGGTGTGGCTGCGGTTCAATAGATGCCAGAAGCCCGTTTCCCTGAGGGAAACGGGCTTTGTTCTTCTGGCGGAGGGAGTGGGATTCGAACCCACGGAGCCCGAAGGCTCACCGCATTTCGAGTGCGGCGCCATAAACCGGACTAGGCGATCCCTCCGGTTGTTCCAGACCCTGCGAGTAGAGATACAGTGTGCTGTGTCTCTATCTGCCCGGTCTCTTTTCGGCGAAGAAACGCTCCAGCAGCGCCTGCGCTTCTTCGGCCAGCACGCCGCGGGTGACGCTCACCCGGTGGTTGAAACGCGGATCACGCAGGAGTTCCACCACCGACCCGGCTGCGCCGGCCTTGGGGTCGTCGGCAGCGTAGACCAGACGAGCAAGCCGCGCCGCCACCATGGCGCCGGCGCACATGGGACACGGCTCCAGTGTGCAGTAGAGCGTCACCCCTTCCAGGCGCCACCCGCCCAGCGTGCGCGCCGCTTCGCGCAGCGCGATGATCTCGGCGTGAGCGGTTGGGTCGGCGTCGGCCTCGCGACGATTGTGCCCCCGGCCGACGATCATGCCGTCGTGCACGGCCACCGCGCCGACGGGCACGTCGCCGTGGGTCGGGGCAAGTTCCGCTTCGGCCAATGCCTGGCGCATCCAGGCTGCGTCTTGCACGCGCGCATTATAACACAGGGCAGGAGATGGGGCAATTGGGTGGCGATGCATAAACCGCTTGTGCTGGAAACTATCTATTTGTGGTTGCTCTCACGGGGTCGGTTCTCTCGCGGTCGGGCGGTGCCCAGGATGGCAGCCAGATCGCGCAATTGACCGAAACTGATCGGCTTGAGCAGCACCAGGTCAGCCTCGTCGCGCAGGCCTTCGGCCAGGTGCGGGTGAGCCGTAGCCACGATGACGCGGATGTTTGCCAGCCGTGGCTCACTGCGGATATAGTGCAGGATGTCCATCCCTGCTACGCGAGGCAACTGCAGGTCCAGCACCACCACATTCGGTGTCGTGACCGCCAGTCGTTCGAGGGCTACGTCACCGGCGCGGACGATTTCAGTCTCGAATCCGGCCGCCTGTAACGCCTCCGAGAAAATGACCGACAAGTCTTGATCGTCCTCAACGACCAATCCGAACATTTGGCCCATGATGGGTTCCTCCTTTCAGGACCGCTAACCTCTTGGGGGTGTGACGAAACCCAGGCGCGCGGCCAGGTCGCGCAACTGGCTGAAGCCGACGGGCTTTAGCAGTACCAGGTCGGCCTTGTCATCGAGCATTTCGGCCATGCGCGGGTCGGCAGTGGTGATGATGACCTTGGTGTTCGCCAGCCGTGCGTTGGCGCGAATCTCCTTCAAGATGGTATCTCCCGACACGCGGGGCAGGTGCAGGTCCAACACCACGATGTCCGGCGTGGACGAAGAGAGCCACATGAGGGCCGTGTCGCCGGCGCGGACGATCTGGGTCTCGAACCCGGCCTCCTGCAGTGCCATAGCGAAGATGATTGCCAGGTCATTGTCATCTTCGACAATCAGCGCGAACAAATTGCTCATTGTATTCCCTCCTCTAGGGGCAAGGTCACGGGAACAGATGATCTGGGCCTCGAATCCCGTCGCAGTCGTTATTGCGGTAAATTCTCAAGCAGCAGCTGCCGGCCCGCATTGTCGGCCAGATAGCGCAAAGCGCATCGCCAGATCGCGCAACTGGCCGAAACTGACGGGCTTGCAAAGCACGCAGTCGGCGTCGTCGTAGACGCTCTTGGCTAAGTCTGGGTATGCGGTGGCGACGATCACTTTGGTGTTTGTCAAGCGTGCGTCGGCGCGAATGCGCCGCAGGATTTCCGTCCCCGGCACGTTCGGCAGGTTCAGGTCCAACACGACCATGTCCGGCGTTGCGGAAGATAGCCAATTGAGAGCGACGTCGCCAGCGTAGGCGATTTCGGTCTTGAAGCCGGCTGCCTCCAGCGCTTTGGCAAAGATGACCGAGATGTCGTACTCGTCCTCGACGATCAGGGCAGTAGGATTGTTCATTGTGGTTTCCCTTTGACTAGTTTTAAGAAGCGCGCCAGATCGCGTAGTTGGGTGAAGGTGACGGGTTTGACCAGGATCTGGATGGTGCCTTCCTGGAGCGGTGAAGTATCGGCAAGCACCGTATCGCCGGTGATGACGATCACCTGCGTGTCTACCAGACGCTTGTCGTTCCGTATGTGCTCCAGGATGTTCATCCCTGGTACGCCGGGCAAAAGCAAGTCCAGCACCACGAGTTCTGGCGACGTGGCGGCCAGCCGCTCGAGCGCCTTGTCACCAGAGTATATGATCTCCGTGTCGAACCCTGCTGCCCGTAGGGCATTGTCAAAGATTACGGCTGAATCATAGTCGTCTTCGATGATCAGTGCAAGTGGGTTGCTCATTTCTCTCACTCCTTGCTTGGCGCCTACCGCCTCACGTTCTGTGTAGACACTTCACGGGACTGGTGATGGAGTCCCCGTGTCTCCCTCTCTCCTCATCTCCTCATCCCCTCATCCTCTCATCCCCCTGCTCCCCCCCGCCCTCCGTTGCTGGCGGGACGAGCGGCAAGATGACGGTGAACGTGCTTCCCTTGCCAACTTCGCTTTCCAGCCTGATCTCGCCGCCCATCAGGGATACCAGTTGTTTGGCGATAGAGAGCCCCAGCCCGGCCCCACTATACTCTCTGGTGACGGACTCGTCGGCCTGTCGGAAAGCCTCGAAGATGTACTCTCGTGCTTCCGGGGCGATGCCGGGGCCGGTATCGGTCACGGCCAGCGCCCAATGGTCGGCATCGTGCATGTAGACGCGGACGTTCACCGAGCCTTCTTCGGTGAACTTGATGGCATTGCCGATCAGGTTGGTGAGAATCTGGTACAACCGCTGGCGGTCGCCGGTGAGTGTGGCCGGCACATCGGCGGCGATGTGGCTGGTGAGGCGCAATCTCTTCGCCTGCGCCATCACGTCCATGACCCCTTGCACGCTGGTGACCAACTCGGTTGGCGAGAATGCGCCGATGTGCAGGGTCAGCCGGCCCGCTTCCAATTGGGCGCGGTCGAGCAGGTTGTTGGCCAGGCTGAGCAGTTGGTTGGTGTTGGCGACGACACGTCCGACCACGCTGCGTTGCTGGTCGGTGAGTTTGCCGTAGATGCCGGTCTGGAGCATTTCGGCGTAGCCGATGATGGCGCTCAAGGGGGTGCGTAGTTCGTGGGAGGCAATGGAGATGAAGGTGTTCTTCATGCGCTCGATTTCGGCCTCGCGGGTATAGTCGCGGAAGACGGCGACGGTGCCGGTGACGCGGCCAGAGTTGTCGCGCACGGGAGCGAGGCTGGCGGCGAAGGTCTTTTTGCCCCAGCGGAACTGGATGCCGGCGTGGGTGTTTTCCCGGTCGTTCATGAGTTGGACGATCTTTTCACGGTCGGCGGGGTCCACGTCCTCGCCCATCAGCGCGTCGAGGGTGAGGCCGGTGATGCGGTGTGCGGGCCGGCCCAGGAGGTCGGCGATGGCGGGATTGGCGACGACGGCGCGGTTTTCGGGATCGAAGACGATGATGCCGTCGGCGGTGGAATCGAGGATGGCCTCGGTCTTGCTCAGCGATTCCGCCAGTTCGCGGGTACGCTGGCGCACGCGCTCCTCCAATTCGAGGTTCAGGGCACGCAGGTCGCGCAGGGCGCGCTCCAGCGTATTGGCCGCGAGCCAGGAGACGAGGGCGAGCAAAAAGAAGACCAGCATCGCAAAAGGGTTGGGCACCCAGTTCAGACTGGATGCAACAGCAGCAAGCACCAGGCTGCTCAGGCCTGCTATGATAAAACTGGCGTAGGGGCGCAAGAGAACGCTGCCCATCATAATTGGAGTAGCAAACATTAGCAGGCTGCGACCACCTGCAACTTCTTGTGGTTCATCAGCGAAGGCTATAACGACAGTTAGGAACAGCAGAAGCAATGAACTGGCCAGCCAGCCCGAGACATATCGGTTAATCACAAAGATGAGTAAGGAAGCGCCAAGCAGTCCAGCAGCAGCAAGATAGGTGATGCCTATTCGTTCTCGACCTTCCCACTGTAAACCGCTGATGTCAGCAATAGATGTTGCCAACAATGCTAAGAGACCGACTGTTGCCAAACCAAACAGAAGTATGTTAAGCAACTTTCGCCGACGGGCATCATCGGGATCCGTTGAAGGGACATCTAGCCATTGCCTTACATTCTTGGACATTTTAACGAGTGCCATAATTCCTCCAGGCTTATGGTCGTTTGTCATATGGAACCGAATGTCTCCTCGTACAATATGAATACTGCCAGAATCGAAGCCCTGACCACGTCACGAGGTGTATATAGGGGCTTACCGATCCAAAGTGGTGGATAGAGATGATCGTTGTAGCCCTCCACCGTTTCGCGGTACAGGTAGGTCGCACCATTGCGTAATCGCCGGTCGTCTATCGGGAAGCATTGGCGGCAGTGCAACAGCACCGTCAGCGCGTAGGCGGTCTCTTCGAGAGTGCCCTTCTCAAAATACCCCCACGAACCGTCCTCCCGTTGCGTGTGGACGATCCACTCGACGGCGCGGTGGCACTCTTCGAGCATCTCCGGGGCAGCCCGCGAGAGCCCCACCAGCACGTGCATCGTCGCATAGTAGGGGGAGGCGTGCCACTTGTCCACCCAATAGGTGTCGTAAATGCGATGCGCCATCAGAAAGGCCAGGATGCGATCCCGGCTTTCTTCCCGATTGGGATAGTCGGGAAGCATGCTGATGGCCTCCAGGGCGTGCACGTTGGTACCGATGCTGGCGTTCCGCTCGTACTCGTAGGTGCGGAAGACATGCTTTTCTTTGTCTTCAAACCGAGCCAGGGTGGCAGGGTCTACGGAGTGGCCTACCGATGTCAGTAATCGTGCAGTCACCGATGTGATGTCGCCATCCTCGATACCGAAGGTGGGATCCAGCCCAATTCCATGTTCGCTCAGATCATTACCTAGCTCTTCCCAGGCTGAAGCGTCCACCAGGTTCACTAACGGTTCGTTGCAGAATGATAGACTGTGTAGCACCCAGGCCAGTTCAAAAGTATGGAATGGATGCAGGTAGATCACGTGACCGTTATGGGCCAGCATATCTTGCAGGTAGGCCAGAGCCCTGGCATCGTCCCCCCCACGTAACAAGTAGTAACAGGTCGTCGCCGGCGAGTTGCCCAAACTGCCGTTCACCGCCAGCGCCTGGCGCATCTTTTCTGGATCTCCATCCTTTCCCAGAAACTCGAGCGAGTGCACGGTCGTCACCTTGGGCGAGTAGAGCAGGTCCGGCGGGATCAGGTTCAGTTTCTGCCGACGAATCTGGCCGTAACCGCAGGTGTGCCGTGGTACGTCCAGACCCAGATCGAGCGCCTCCATCAGCAGAGTGGGAAAGATCAACTCGAAGCCCACCAATTCGAATGGATCGTGGCGCAGCCGGTGCAGGTTGTGCCAGATGTAACGCGCTCCGCGCTCGATGGCCTCGGCTGCCAGGTGGTCTTGTCCGTGTTCCTTCAACGCGATGATCGCCGCCAGCGTGCACAGGATGCGGTCATGATAGTAGACGATCGGTCCGCCCCAACTGCCGTCGAGCCACTGGTTATTGAGCAGCCAGTTAATCAGTTTCGGCCAGCGGGGACCGTCGCCGCCATCGTCCGGCAGCCGCGCCATCCAGGCGATGTCGTACGGGCTGGGGCCCATCCTGCCATTCAGATTGCGTACCAGTTCCCGGGCTTGTGCTTTGAGATCCAATGTTCTCCTCGTGCTGTGGGACAGCCTTTCCAGGCTGTCGGCAGGCTGGAAAGCCTGCTTCACATTACATAGACAGTTACACCGCGCCTACGATTCGGCAGAGCCTGCTGGCCATTGCACCTGCGGCAGCGGATACCAGACCCCTCCTTTCTGTATTCCAACCCCTATCGTCCTGCCCAGGTTGGCCCGGTAGAACCCCTTCATCCAGGCCCAGTCTTTCGATCCCCGTCCGTCGTAGCCGGATTCATCCACGCGGCGGGCGTAGAGGTGATCGTACAGGATGTCCCGGAGGCCACGCTCGTCCAAGTAGGGCGAAGGGCTGACGGTGAAATACAGGTCCACGTTGCCGGTGTCCAGCAGCGGAAAGTCGAATGCCACCGGGCGGTCGAAGCCAATGAAGAGACTCGCCGGTTCGACGTACTCGCCATAGTAGGCCTCGACGATCTCGCGCCGGGTTGGCAGGCGGCCGTGCTCCCGATAGAATCGAGCGCCGATCTCGGCGACGGTCTCGGCGGCATCGTGGGCGCAGACGCCGAAGAAGAGGCGATGGCTGCGGTGGGCAGCCGTGCGCCGAGCCAGTTCCTCGTAAGCCTCCAGGATGCAGGCGTAGGGCGTATTGTTAAAGTAGCGCCGCGTGTCGCCATAGACGCGCACACGCACATCGTAGGCCTCGTAGAACCCTAGTATATCTCGATTTTGCGCACACCACAAGAGGCCCGGCAACACGAGTTGGAGGTATTCGTCTCCGCGCTCCAGCAGGTCGGGGCCGAATATCGGCGAAAGCAGCGTGTCTATGCCGTGCGCGAAGAACATGGCGTACATCTCGGTCTGCCGCTGCCAGGTCACACGCAGGTAGGTTTCCCCAAGCGGGGGCTCTTGCGGATACTCGAGCATGAACCAGCGGCGGGTGCCGTTGATGGGCAACACGCATACCTTGGGCCCCGCTGCGCGTACCAGGCGGGCCACTTCTTCCGTGGGCAGGTTTTGAAACTCTTCGAGTGTCATCAGCAAGCCCGATAGTCAAGGATCACCACGATCAACGTGATCACAATGGTCAAGACCAGAATGCCGGCCGGCCAGTTCGAGATGCCGGCGAGCAATCGGACGAGCGCCAATCCACAACCGCCGGCCGCGGCCATGGCGAGGGTATGGCGGCCCAGGGGACGCGAAGATTGCACGCGATCCAATACAAAGCCCGCGCAACCGCCGGCCAGAAAGTCGGTTTTCCAGTTGCTCCATCCCGCGTGCAGGTAGGCCACCAGGGCAACCATCAGGACGGAGAAGGCCAGGATATTGCCGATCACCATCCGCGCGGATTCGCGATGACCCGCGGCGATCTTGGGCTCGGTGAAAGCGATGAGCAATGCCCCCGTTATCCCCCCCACGAGTACACAGCCGAGCGCGGCCCATTTATTCCGTTCCCAAAGCTGCATACCGCCGATGAACCCTGTGGACAACGGCAGATTCTGGACGAATTCCCAGAAGAATATGCGTGCAAACCTGCCGACGGTCATTGGTTCTATGCCCCCCCGCGCGTCACGGAAGTAGGGGCGGGGTTACCCCGCCCCTACGTGCCCTTTGTGTCCTTGGTGGTTTTTGGTTCCGGCTTGTCCGGGTTAGGGATTTGGGGATCTGTCGTTGATTCGTCGGTCGTTCGTCCCGTCCCCCTGGCGCCCCACAGGCGTACAAGCAACAATACATAGAATGTCAGAATGATGACCATGATGAGCGGCACGTAGATGGTGGGGTCTGTCAGGATGTACATGCCGGGTAAGACGATGCGCGGGCCGAACACAACGATAGAGAGCAGCCGCCAGATGTCTAGCAGAGCATAGGGCAGGAATACGATGTAAACCAGTGCCCTCATAGTCCGTCGTTGTGACGTGGCGAGCAGATAAGTGAATATTGCCATACCCAACGAAAGTTCCCAGACCATGTCCAGCCAGATAAAGGCACCGAGGTAGAGGGCAAAGGCCCAATCGAGGCTCAGTCGTGGCGCAACATGACCTGCCAGGTGTGCGGGCCGGAGCAGGTGGCGCAAGCCTGTGACGGCCAACGGCAGCAGGAGCGCGACCTTGGTGCCCGTTGCCAGTTGCAGCGTCGTCGGCGATACCCCCAGGAGATAGACCATGATCTGGGTGATCGAGTGATTGTACCCCAGAAAAGGCGTGTCCGGGCCGCGCCAGGGAAAGTAGCGACGCATGGCGGCCAGCAATTGGAAATACCGGGCATATTGCTGCAATCCATAGGTCGGGCCTACAATCAACGCTGTCACGCCCACAATGACGACGTAGGTTACGATGGCCCAACCCGCCAATCTGAGGAAGAAGCGCCACCGGCCCAACAGCAGGGGGATCGCAGCGGCAAAGGCCCAGTGAGGCTTGATTTGAAGAATGACGGATAGCCACACCAGCGCCCAGCCCAGACGTTCGTGGAGGACAGCCTCGATCAAGAGTGTAGCCAACAACGCAACGATGATATAGATGTTCAGAAAGCCCAGGTCGCTCCAGAATTCCGAAAAGACCAGCCACAGCGGAAGCATCCACGCCAGCCTGGTGCTGGCCTGTGCCAGCCCCAGGCGTCGGAAGATACGTTGCCACCAGATGTAAAGCAGCCCATAGGCCACAATGTGCAGCAGCGTGTGAACAATCGCGATCCAGAAATGGGAGGGCAACCACAGAAAGGGGGTGAACGCCAGGGCGAACGCCGGTGAGTATTGGTATATCTCTATCCGATCCCATACCGGGTAGAGGTCCCCTCGCAGTTGCAATCTGGATGCAGCGTCTATGTATAGTTGCAGGTCCACCGGGACCATCGGCTTCTCGCCAGGAGGGGCCATAAACCACATCCCGGCCAGCATCACCCCCTGCACCGCCAGCCGCAGCAGCGCGTACACCACGGCGGCGATCAGGATGATGCGATATGATCTCTTCGACCAGGGCTCACGCAAGTATTCCATAGATAATACCGATTGCCCGCGCCGCCGGCTCACGGCCTCTTTCAGGCCGGTGCGGCCAAGAGCAAAATCTTCACTCATACGCCAACGCCTCGCGCACGCTGACCCGCGCCGCCTGCAGCGCCGGCCATAGACTTGCCAGCGCCGAAAGGAGGATCACGATCAATAGCCACATCAGCACCCCCGGCGGCGAGTAGCGAAAGTCCAGCGGCGCCTGCAACAGCGCCTCGCCGACGGCGCGGCTGAAGAGTTGCGCACCGGGGATGCTGAGTGGGACGGCGAGCAGCCAACTCCACACCCCCAGCAGCACCCCCTCGCTCACGAAGATACCGGCGATGGCCGGCGACGTGGCGCCTATGGCGCGCATCACGCCGATCTCCCGCCGCCGTTCGACGACGTTGATGGACATTGTGCCTGCCAGCCCGATGCTCCCCACTGCTGCTGTCAGGATGGCCATCGAGAGCAATAGATACGTGATTACATCGAACTGGGTGCGGTTCTGCTCGCGCAATCTGCTGGCACTCTGCAATAGCACCGGCTCGATGTGACGCCACGTATAAGCCTGGCGCAGGCTCTCGATGGTGGCCTGCTGATGTTCCAGGTCCTGATACTTCGATGTGGCGACGATGACAGAGGCGCGGTTCACGCTGCCCAGCATACGTGTGAGTGCCTTGAAGGGAACGAAATTCTCGCGTTGATTGTTGCTGACACTCAGGATCAACCCGGCCACCGTCCACGCCGATTCCCGACCGTTGATGGTCAATTTGACTTCATCGCCGACGCGGATGGCCTCGTCGGTGGCAATTTTGTTGTTGAGCAGGATTGCCTGCCCATCGTCGGGCAGCAACCCCCGGCCGGCGACGATGTTCGGACTGAACATCGTCGAGTCCTCCGGCACACCCCAGAGGATCACCTGGCGGCTCGATCCGTCGGCCAATTCCAGGTCCGCCAGACGGCGCTCCCAGGCTTCGGCCCGGACCACGCCGGGCACACTTTCGGCGATCTCCACCAGACGCGAGGTCTGGTAGGGCCGGTCGAGAGCTACCAGGAGGTCGAAGCCAAAGTCGCCGAGCACGACCTCGAGCGTGTTTTCCAGCGAACTGCGCACGCTCATCACGACGATGAACACAGTGCCCGCCAGGATGAGCGTGAGCAACGTCAGTGCCACCCGCCCCTTGCGGCGAAAGGTATTGCGCAGGCTGAACGCCAGCGTGCGCGGCAGATTGCGGATGCGCCCGACCCACCGGTCGAGTGCCCCCTGGCCAAACCCGGCTTCCAGGCCGTAACTGCTGATGGCCCGATGTGGCGTGATGCGCGCGCCGCCAGCCACCGGTGCCGCCGCTGCCAGCAGGGGCACAGCTACGCTCACCACGGCCTGGATACTTGCGGCGTTCGGCATCATCTGGAGACTTCCCTCCGCGATCCCCATCAGACCGAGCAACCGGCCGGCCATCCAATAGGCGGCCAGCGCTGCCAGCGGGATGGCCGGCAACAGCGCCAGCACTCCATAGACCAGTGCAGCGGCCAGGTAGACGGCCATCACGCGGCCTGCCGTTGCACCGAGCACCTTCATCACACCGATCTGCCAGACCTGCCGGACGACGATGGAATTCATCGTGTTGATGATGAGAAAGGCACTCAATCCCAGTGAGAGCCAGCCCAGCACCGCCAGGATGAGAAACATCGTGTCCACCTGCGCCTGCAGCCAGTGGACCTCTGGGTCGGTAATCGTATAACTGCCGACGGAGATGGACATGCGCTCCAGGCGGCTGCGTAGCCGCTCGGCGAGCGCGGTGGCTGCCCCCTGGTCAAACGTGGTGAGGCGCACGTTGAGTTGATTGAATCCTTCCTGGCCGGTGAGCCAGGCCGCCGTCTCCGGCGTGACGAAGAAGGTTGCGTTGCCTCCCATCTGCGGCGGGGCAAAAAAGCCCATCGGCATGCGCACGATCCCCACGACCGGCAATCGTTCCTGGCGCGGCCCTCGCTCGAAGATGACGGTCGCGCCCAGGGGAATGTCAAAGTACGTGGACGACTGGCCGGTCAACGCCACGCTGCGCCCCGTGGGCCAGTTGCCTTCTACCAGGTCCACCAGGTCCATTCGCTGGGCCGTATAGTCGGCGCGGGCCACCAGGTTGCCGTCGCGCCATGTCGTCTCGCCTTCCAGCCGCCAGCGGATCACGGTCTGTGCCTGGGCTTCGGCATCCAGAACGCCGGTCTCCCGTCTGACCGCTTCCACGGTATCTGCGTCGAAGGGCGTCAGGCGGAAGAAGTTGATATGGCCGGGCAGTCTGGAGCGGTGATCCTCGGTCATCCGGGTGCGCATCACCCCCCCCAATCCGATGACCAGCCCCAGGGCAAATACTCCCACAGCGGTGGAGGCGACGACCAACAGGGTACGCGCCCGGTTGTGTGCCAGATCGCGCCAGACTTTGGCCCAGATGACACTCATTGCCTTTGTTGATCCGTCGGATGGTGAATGCGGCCGTCCAGCAGGTGAACCATGCGCTGGGTGCGCCGGCTCAGCACCGGGTCGTGGGTCACCACAAGCAGCGTCTTGCCCTGAGCTACCAGGTTCTCGAACAGTGTGAACACCTCGCCGGCGGTGGCCGTATCGAGATTGCCCGTCGGCTCATCCGCGACGATGATCGGCGGATCGTTGGCCAGCGCGCGGGCAATGGCCCCCCGTTGCTGTTCTCCGCCGCTGAGGGCGCTGGGCAACTTGTCTGCGTGGGTGGCAATGCCGACCTGCTCCAGCAATTCCATCGCCCGTCGCTTACGTTCGCGCCGTCGGTACACGTTACAAAAGTCCATTGGTAGGATGACATTCTCCAGAATGGTGAGCGTGGGTAGCAACTGGTAGAACTGGAACACCACGCCGATCGTGCGTCCGCGCCAGCGGGCCAACTGATTCTCGCTCAACCGATGAACTGCCTCCCCGCCGACGTACACCTCGCCGCTCGTGGGCCGGTCAATGCCGGTGACCATGTTCAGCAGCGTGGATTTCCCCGACCCGGAGGGACCGACCACACCGACGAACTCACCGGCCTGCACGCTGAGCGTGATCCCTTTCAAGACGGTCAAATCGCCCGCCCCGGTCGTGTAGGTCTTGGTCACGTCGCGTAGTTCGATGATCGTGCGATTGGCGTTCGGTTCCAAATCCATAGCGAGGTCTCGGCAACTCTAAGAATTACCTGGAGTCAAGGCTTCAGCCGTACATATATCCGGCAGTTCCACCTCGACGCGGCGCAGGTGCGGGTACAGGTAACCGGCGACCGTAGTCAGGATAGTGAGCAGCCCCAAGAGAATGAACATCAGGCCGACGCCGCGCCCCTTGCCCACGCCGATGACGCGCCCGATGCTGCCGGCCAGCGGGCCACCGACGGCGAGCAGCGGTTCGAACACGTGGTCGGCCAATGGGCCTGCCAGTAACATAGATACCGGGCCGGCGATAGCCATCATTCGCTGTGTGGCAAATACGCGGCCCTGCACGTCCGGCGCCACTTTGCTCTGCCAGATCGCCTGGCCGGCAGCCATGACGAACGGCACGCAGAAGAAGAAGCCGAACCCGGCGCAGGTCGCCAGATAGACAGAAGGACGCACTCCACCGAGCGCGATGAACACACCCGAAAGTGCCAGGAATCCGAGCACGCCGTAGATACGGCGCCGGGGCCCGCCCCAGATGCTCATCACCAATCCACCGACCAGCATACCGCTGCCGGCAACGGTCATCATCGTGCCCAGCACCTGCGGGCTGGCGAAGGCCAGCACCAGTGGCGCCACCAGCATGTTGATAAAACCCATCAGAAAGTTGAGCGCGACGAACAGCCCCATCATTCCCAGCAGCCCACGGCGCACGGCGAGATAGCGTAGGCCGTAGACGAATTCGCGCCACAGAGAACCGGCCTCTTGTGGATTTTCGGTACTTCGTGGCGGATTGGGAATGCGCACGCACAGCAGCGTGAGGGCAGCAAAGAGAAAAGTAGCAAAGTCAATCATGATCACGCCCCACACCGCGATGCGGGCGACCAGGAAGCCCGCCAGCGCCGGATAGACAAGTTGGCCGAGCGCCTGGGCCAGTTGCACCATACCGTTGGCGCGGCCCAGGTGCTCCTTGGGGACGAGCATCGTCGTCGCTGCGGCGTAGGCCGGCCATTGGAAGGCGCTGAACGACGAGCCGACAGCGGCAGCCAGACAGATGGCCCAGACCCTGACGTAGCCGAAGAAGAACAGCGCCGCGATCGCCAGGCTGCCGAGACCGGCGCCGGTGTCGCTCAGAATCATAACGCGGCGCCGATCCCAACGATCTACAAGAGGCCCGACAAACGGCGCTAGCAGAATGGCGGGGAGCATGGTGGCCAGCACGACGAACCCATATTG
>DAOUBA010000045.1:0-10435 GCA_034432855.1 Anaerolineae bacterium
GGTGCGCGCCGTCACCAGGTCAATGCTGGGTGGCAGTGGGCCTTCGGGGACCTGATCGGTGATCTGTCGCCAGACGCGCTGCGAGAGCAGCCACTTGGCGGTGCCGAATCGCTTGTGGGCGCGCACCCGCCCGCCCAGGTCGGCGGCCAGGCGGCGGGCCAGCGCGATGGCGTCCCCTTCGATGACCATGTCCACGTCCACGATGGGGTTGCCCAACAGCAGGTCGCGCACCGGCCCACCGACGAAATAGGGGACGTAGCCCATCTCGTGCGCGGTCTGCGAGATGCGGCGCACCAGCGCCAGCAGCGGGGCCGAAAGGGCCTGTTCCAGGTGTTCGGCGACCTGACGATGCTGCGCCGACTGCGGGGGCGTGCCCCACAACGCGATCAGGTCGGTGCGCGTGGCCACGCCGACAATGTGCTCCCCTTCGACGACAGGGACCTGGCCCCAGCCGCTCTCGATCATCACCTGTTGAAGGCGGGCGATAGAATCATTGCGGTTGACGGTCACAGAGCCGGCCTGCATCACCTGGGAGATGGGGCGGTCGGCCATGTTGAATTGCAGGGCGCGGTCCACTGCCCGGCGCGTCAGCAGGCCCACTACCCGGCCATCGGCGACGACCGGGTAGCCTTCGTGGCCGGTGCGCTGCATGTGTTCGGCGGCCTCGGCCACCGTGACCTCGGGGGCCAACACGCGCACGCCACGTGACATCACCTGCGCGACGGTGATACTTGGGCGCATGGCTTCCGGGAGCAGGCGCAACAGTTCCTCGCGTATCGCCTGGAGCGAGCGCCCGCGGATGAGTGCGGCGGAAGCCCGCTTGTGCCCGCCGCCGCCAAAGCGGGCAGCCACGGCGGCCACGTCAACGTCGTCGGTGGTGCTGCGGGCGACGAGTTGGACGCGCCTGTCGAGTCCCACAAGCACGAACAGCGCCGCCGGCTCCAGCAATTCGCGCAGTTTGTGTACCACCGTCGAGACCTCGTCGGTAAACCCTGGCGCGTCGGCCCAGGCAATGGTAATCGTGTGGCCCTCGATCTCCAGATTCTCGCTCCGCTCCAGCAGGCGCTCGTAGAGTTCACGTTGCTGGGGTGAGAGGGGGTGGTGGATGAATTCGTTGACGACGGCCAGGCTGGCGCCATGCTCCATCAGCCAGGCGGCGGCACGCACGTCCCGAGGGGTCGTTCCGACGTAGGAGAGCGGCCCGGTGTCTTCATAGATACCCAGCAGGAGCAGGGTCGCCTCGATGCTCGTCAGCCTGAGGTTGCGGGCTGCGATCTCTTCGACCAGCAGCGTGGCCGTGGCGCCCAGCCGCTCGCCGGTGTAGGTCCAGTTGGGGGGCAGTTCGCGGTCGAGTTCGTGATGGTCAATAATGTCCACCGGCAGGTTTTTCTCCATCCCTTTGAGCATGACCAGCCCCTGGGTATCCACCAGGATGGCGCGGGTGATCTTGCCGCGCGGGAGTTCCCTGACCTCGACGAAAGGGAGTTCGTCGCCGTAGAGTGCCAGGAATGCGCCGACGTTGCGGTTGACGCGGCGCGGCAGCACCGGCGTGGCCGCCGGGAAGAGTTTGCTCGCTCCCAGCAGGCTGGCGATGGCGTCGAAATCGGCGTTCTCGTGGGTCAGGATGACTTGCACGGCAGCGGCCTTATCCTCCCATCGCCTGCGCAGCGGAATACTGGGGTACGGCAAAGTAGCGTTCTGGCCGGTGGCGATGACGTTCTTCGAGAAAATGATCCAACTGTTCGGAAACGTCGGCGGAAATGTAGGCCTCGCCGCACTGCTGGCACACGTCTGCGAGCACGTCTCTGATGACCAACAGTTCCTCACCGCGCCAGATTCCCAGCGTAGTCGTAGCGGGCTTTAATTCGCCGCCACACAGGTTGCAGCGATCTACCTTCTGGTTTTGCAATCGCTTTCCCATAACGCGGCCTCCGTCCGCAACCTGAAAAGCGCGGACGCAGATAAACGCAGATGAACGCTGGTTTTTTTCTTCATTCTGCGAAAATCTGCGTGAATCTGCGTTCCAAAAATCTTCGCGGTTACAATGGTTTTTCGAGAGCAATACATTAGTGAAATTCGTGTAATTCGTGGCAAAAAGCCCGTTTGGTTCCGGCTTGTCCGGGTTAGGGGGGATGGTTCATAGTGTAAACCAATTTTGGGGCGGAGATGAACCATCCCCATTAGGGTGTGCTCTATTTCGGCGATAGTGATTCCCCGCTGCAGGCGGACGACGGTCGCATGTTTGGTAAGGCGGTAACGTTTGGCGCGAACGTGGTCATGGATGAAACGCACACTGACCGGCTCTGGCATCTTGGCCTCCGCAGCGAGCATGCTTGGATATGATTATAGACCCCCTGGCGCTGGCGTCAAGCGCGGAATGGGCTATAATAGTTCCCTGCTTGACCTTACGGTCAGCGTATGGCTATGTGGGACAGCCTTTCCGGACTGTCCGCTGGGCCGGAACGCCTGGCCCACGTCGAGAGGTGACGTGATGAGAGTGATTGATCTGCGCAGCGATACGGTGACGCAGCCGACGCCGGCGATGCGCGAGGCGATGGCCCGCGCCGAGGTGGGCGACGATGTCTTTGGCGAGGACCCCACCGTCAACCGGCTGGAGGCCGTGGCGGCAGAGCGTATGGGCAAGGAGGCGGCGCTCTTCGTCGCCAGCGGCACGATGGGCAACCTGGTTGCGCTGCTCGCCCACTGCGGGCGCGGCGACGAGGTGATCCTGGGCGATCTCTCCCACACCTTCCTCTTCGAGCAGGGAGGGATGGCGGCGCTGGGGGGCATCACTCCCTGGCCGGTCCCAAACCAGCCCGACGGCACGCTGCGGCTGGAGGACATCGAGCGGGCGATCCGCGAGGATAACATCCACTTTCCACGCACGCGCCTGGTCTGCCTGGAGAACACGCACAACATGTGCAACGGTACGCCGTTGACGGCGGAGTACACGGCGCAGGTGGCCCGCCTAGCCCACGCGCGCGGCCTGCGCGTGCACCTGGATGGCGCGCGTATCTTTAACGCGGCGGCGGCGTTGGGGGTGGACGTACGCGAGTTGGTGCGCGAGGTGGACTCGGTGATGTTTTGCCTTTCGAAAGGGCTGTGCGCGCCGGTGGGGTCGCTGGTGTGTGGGAGCGCCGAGTTCATCGCCGGGGCGCGGCGGGCGCGCAAGGTGCTGGGCGGCGGCATGCGCCAGGCCGGGGTGCTGGCGGCGGCGGGGCTCGTCGCGCTGGAGCAGATGGCCGGCCGCGTGGGGGAAGACAACGCCCGCGCCCGGCGGCTGGCCGAGGGGCTGGCTGGGATTCCAGGCGTAGAGGTCGCCCCGACAGCGACCAACATCCTGTACTTCTGGCTCGAAGGGGTGGACAAGACGCCGGAGGCGGTCGTGGAGGGGCTGGCGCAGCGCGGGGTGCTGCTCCTGGGGCGGGAACTGGGCCGCTTCCGCGCCGTGACCCACTATTGGATCGGCGACGAGGACATCGAGCGCACCATCCAGGCGGTGCGGGAGGTGGTGTGCGGTTAGTACCGACTTCCTATTGTGCGGCAGCACAAATACTCCTATAATAGGTAAAGAGATAGCCTCAATCTGTGCGCGGCCACTTCGTGGACGCTACTCTGCGAGATATCCAGGGAGAGGAGCGTCCTATTATGGTTTACGGTACCCACTGGTGTTTGAGGCCGGTGCATGTGTTGTGCGCCAATTGCCAGGATGGGGTCCTGTTGTCTCGGGGTATTACGAACAGGGTCTTTGTGGTATAATATGTTACTTGATGGCTTGAGCAGGGTCTCGAGGTTAAGGATGGTCCGGCGGAATACAGCGATCTCGGCAACTGGGTCGTCTACCCCTGACCGTGGCCAGGGTTTGTTGGAGTTTGCGCTATTCCTGCCGATCCTGCTCCTCCTCATTGCCGGAGTCGTCGAGGTGAGCCTGTACGCCAACGATTACATGACCGTCCTCGACGCCAGCCGCGAGGCCGCGCGTTTTGGCGCCAACCTCGACCCAGAGTTTACCACTCACCATCCCTTTGACATGCGGGAGGGGGTGCCCAAGTTTCCCGACGTGCGCCTTCCTGAGATGGGTGGAGTCATGACCTCCACTGGCCTGTTGGAAGTGTGCAGGAATGGCAAGACCACCAACTTTTACTACGCGGTGGCCTGCCTGGCCTACCAGAATCTGCCCGAAGTGGGCTTTAGCAGCCTCGATCCGTTGGAGGGAGACGACATTGTGATCTCGGTCGTCGGCGTGGCCCGCACCGTCGGCGGTGGCACCCCGACCAGGACAATCGCGCGTCGCTGGCCGTTGGTTGATCAGGCGAATCCACTCGACCCGCCTTATCACTTCCGGGGGGCCCAGAACGATGGGGATGCAAACCCAAGTTGCATCGCCGCGCAGACGGAGAATTGTCGCTGCTGGTCGCTGTTCGGCGTGCGCACCTCCGAGTTCGACAACGAAGCCATCCTGCGCCACTTGCAGCCTCAAGCTCCCTCGACCGCCTTTGTCATCGTCGAGATCTTTCACAGCCATCCTCAGTTGATCGGCTTTTTCCGGATCGGCGACTTTATCCCCGATCCGATCGAGATGCGGCCCTATGCCATCTTCCCGGTCCCGGCCGCCGAACCCAGGTGAGAGCGAATAGCGAGGGACGAGATGAAGCGACTGTTTCGCAGGATCAAGGATCGGTTATCCAAAGGCCAACCCGGGCAGGCCCTCATCATATTCGTGTTCACCTTCGTGGCCCTGCTGGCCGTGGTGGGGATCGCAGTGGACGCGGGCAACGTCTACGTCCAGTACAGCCACCTCCGGCGCGCCGTGGACTCGGCCGTCGTCGCCGCCGTCGGCCAGTATCGGGAAAACCGCGCAGCCGCCGATGTCTACTACACTGTCGTGGAAGCGACGCAACTCCAGTTGCCCGGCGTCGAGAACGTGCGCTTTTATTGGTGTTCGCCCCCGCAGGACATGGTGACAGACGTGTCCGGTCGGACTTATGACACCCACGATCCGCGCCTGTGCTCGCCCGGCCTCCCGCGCAAACTGATCCGGGTGGAGGCGGATCTGCCGGTCAACCTGGTCTTCCTCAGCCTGGTGTGGGGCAACCGCGTGACGATCCACAGCGCGGCGCAGGCCGAGGCCGCCGTGCTCAACCTGGTGCTCCTGATTGACACTTCAGAGTCTATGGGTTATGGAACGTGTCCTTACACCATGAGTGAATTTGACTTCTTTCCCTGCCTGGAAAGCTGCCGCGCGGCGGGCACCTGCAAGCCCTTTGATGACCCTCAGGGTGGGGTGTCTATGCGCAACGCCGCTGCAGGATTCGTCAATGCGCTCATGCGCGACAATGTGGACCGCTTCGCCGTCTATCACTTCGACAAGACGCCGGTGATCACCCCAAGCGTAGAAGCGTTCCCGTGCAATGACCCCCCCGGTCGGATCGTATCGGTCACGATCGCCGCCTCGAGTGGCCTGGTCGTGCCCCTGACGACGGACAAGTCGGCTGTACTGGCTGCCATCAACAGAATAGATAAGATGAACGTCTACGTCCGCCCACCGGCGTGCGGGGGCGGCGTCTGCTGCACGGATCCGCCCTACGTTGGAGGCTACTGGGGCCAGGAGGGGGAAGACTACGGCTACCGCTGGGCCTCGACGAACCTGGGCGGCGGCCTGCGCGAGGCGGTCGGCGAACTGGTCAGGAACGGCAGCACCGACGCCGCCGTGTGGGTCATCGTGCTGATCAGCGACGGGGCGGCCAACATGACCGATCAGGCCGCCGACGAGAATGACTGGTGGACCTGCCCCGCCCCGCTCGGCAGCTCCTTCCCCAAGTGGCGCAATGTCCAGCCGTTCTGCCGTGACAGGGATGGCCACAATCCTGCCTTCACCACCCGCCATTGCCCATCCAGGGAAGTGTGCCAGGATACCCGCTTTTGCGACGACCCGCCAACCTGTACCAGGTCCTGGTACACTAACTGGGGGGAAACCGTCACCGAGACGATCCAGTGGAGTTACGATGCCGACGATTACGCCCGCGACATCGCCGACCTGGCCTCGTCGCACAAGATTGCCATCTATGCGGTGGGATTGGGGTCGCTGATCCAAGGGGATGGCGAGGAATTATTGCGCTACATCGCCGACGTGGGCGACGACGGCGACCTGAGAACCGCCCCCTGCGGCAGCGATGCGTACTGGGACGATGAGAGCGTGAGCCCGCTGCCCGGTCAATTTCAGCAGTGTGGCAACTATTACTATGCGGCGGATGCCGCTCAACTGGAAAGGGTGCTTGAGGACATCGCCAAGCGGATCTTTAGCCGCATCACCGAGTGAGGCTCATGGGCGGGTCCTGAGAGGAGGCCGAGGATGAAAGCCTGGGAAGCGTTCCAAACTGGCAAGAAGCGTCGCGGACAATCGCTGGTAGAGTTCGCGTTGCTCCTGCCCATCCTGCTCCTGGTGATCTTTGGTCTGATCGAGTTCGGGCGCATCTTTCACGCCTGGCTGACGATCGAGAATGCTGCCCGCCAGGCCGCACGCTACGCCGTCAGCGGACAGTACAACGTGGATTACTGCGCCGAGGTCGCCACATTGCTCACGAACAGCGAGCCTGTGACTCGGACCTGGCCCAGCGGCGTCACCAGTTACGCGGATTTGGATACCTACAATCCCCAAACCGGTGGAAACGATGCTCCGCTTGACTGCCGCGTCGCCTCCGATAACCCCGCGCTGAGACCCTACAGAGAAAAACCGGAGGATTATTGGTACTACCAGAACGTAGAAGCGCGCCTGCAGGACGCGGCCCGGCTCTACTCCATCCGCGACGCCGCGCTCGGCTCCTCCGGCAGTATCGCCATTGACCACGTTGTCTCTGGCGACATTACGCGCAATAACGACTTTAATCTGGGACTCAATGGAGACCGCACCAGGCGCGGTTATTTCCACGTCACCGTGTGCAGCACCCGCGCCCTCGCCTTTGATAAGGAAAACCAATACGGCAACGGGCGTTACACGTGCATCTACGACGACCCGACCCCCACCGACTATGCCAACGACGACGAAGTGGTCAGGGACGACGCCGGCGGCCCCGGCGATCGCGTCGCCATTGCGATCTTCTTCAACCACCCTCTGATCACCCCCATCCGCGGCATTGCCGCCAACGAAGAGAATTATATCCCCCTGGTTTCGTTGCGCGAGATGGTGGTCGAGCGCTTCCGCACTGCCCGCGTCATCGGCCTGCCCCCCGTGTTCGACATCCCCGCGCCGCCGACGCGCACTCCCTTTCCGAAGGCGCCGCCGGTCGTGCAGATCGTCCGCCCGCAGGACGGCGACCCCTGTATCACCGACCTCCTTACTCTGCAGGCCCGCGCCTGCGACCCCGATAACCAGGAGGACTGGATGGGGCAGTCCTGCGACCCCAACGGGCAAAACGGGTGGGGCATCAACATGGTATCCTTCAGGGTCACAGACCCCTCCAACGTGATCGCGCACACCCAGAATGACTGGTTGGTAGAGTACTGCGGCTTTGGCGGGGACTCGGACCCCTGCCCACCCTACGACCTCTCTGTGGGGCACTGGCCGGGCGGCCTGCCGCTGAGTCCCGGCCTCCACATCGTCTGCGCGCTGGCTACCGACGACGATGGCCAGCAGGCGGAGGCCTGCCGCATGTTCAACGTCTGTTTATATCCTGCTTGCGATGACCTCGTACTCTGGTACGAGGGCCGTGTCGAAGGCAACGACAAGGCCGACTTTGTCATCCACAACAGTGGCGGTTTCGCCTTCGAGATCGTCCCCGACATGACCGTGCAGTGGCCCGACACCGACTCCGCCTATCTGAACTCCGTCTCCATCCGCCGCTTCGACACCGGGCAGATCGGAGCGATCCACAACGGGGATTTTGCCACCTCGCCGGCCGTTATCTCCTCCTTCCTGGGCGGCACGGCCGAACTGCGCACCGTGCCTGCCGGAGGCGGGATGCGGCGCATCAGCATAGACTTTGATGACTTTGAAGTCTACAGGTACAACCCCTACGACTTTGTCCTGGAGGTAATGCTCGAATCCCTCGACGTCCAATGCACCCTGGTCGCCCGCGGGCCAGACGTGCCCGCGACGTGCGACACCCTGAGCACGGACGACTCGCTTGTGCGCTTTGGACACGAGCCCTACAACTATGGCGCCGACCATCTGGTGACGCCCAGGGTGATCAACTCCAGCCCGTACTACGTCTGGCTCGACGAGTTTACCGTCGAATGGCCGCAGAGCGAATTGCACGGCTCTTCAATCTACATGAACGAGGCGCGCATGCACAGCGACTTGAGCGCCGATCGGATTGACGAGGGAGACGCCTATTCCAGCCCCTACTCCCGCAGTTGGAGCAGCCGGTCTCCCCAACGGACACTCTACCCGAACGAGCCGCACTGGCTGCTGTTCGATCACAATAACCAGACGCTCTTTGACGCGCGCACGTCCTGGGGGCTGGCGCTCGCGCCCCGGGCGGACGAGATCCTCGACTCTACGGTCAACGGTTACAACCCGAGCCCCAGCAGCGCAAAACTCAATGACAACATCGCCCATCCCGACCAGTACACCGTGCAGACCTACTGGACGTTCGACGCGGTGGATGGCGTTGAGCATTGTCCGGTGGAGTTCATCAATTATCAGAAAGGCCCCTACATCCGGCTCAATTCTCCCGCCGCAACCGGACGGTTGCCCGGCGGCCAATCCTACCTGATGCGCCCCTCCCACTTGGTGGGCGCTGTTGGCGTGCCGGTGACCGTGGGCGGCGCGCCCGTCACCACCACGCTGACGATAGACGTGACCGCCTTCGACCGGGATTACGGCAACAATGCCCCCAACGGCCAGGGCATCCGCGAGGTTGCCCTGTGGGTCGAGGGGCCGGAGAACCAGCAGAGTGGCAGTAGCCCCGATTACAACCTGCTGCGCAGCGGCAGTACCCGCGACTGGTATTACCTGACGAGCCCGCCGTATGAGGTTTCCTTCGACCTGAGCGGCGGGCGCTGGCCCAACGGCAGTGACGTCATCAGCGGCACCCACTACCTCTTCGTGCGGGCGATGGATCGAGACGACGGTAGCAACATGGAGCGGCTCTTTACGTTGCTGGTCGTGCCCTTCCAGGTCACCGGCGTCTCGTGCGACGACCTGGTGACCACCGACGATGTGTTCCTGGTCCAGAGAACCGCTGATGGCGCGCATTATAACGCGTTTAGCGCCTTTATCACCAATACCTCCATGCTCCCCGTGACGCTGACGCAGGCGTCCATCGTCTGGCCGCGCGGCACGAGCGGGCTGGATGGGCTGAACCCTCATGCCCGGAACATTGACGCGCTCTACCGCTGGACCACTGGATGGGCCTGGGCTACCGCTCACAATGGGAACGGAGTGAGTTCCCCCTGGAACGTCACCAGTGGATGGACGGCTTCGGCAGTGATCGGAGCCGGGGACACGCGCTCCTTCTCGATGGAGCCTTTTGCGCTGGATTCCGTGAACATCGGGGCGCTCCTGCAGATCCCGTGCAGTCCGTATATCCGGCCCGATTGTGTCCGCCTGGCACCGCCCGCGAGCATGGTGGGCCGGTCCACCCAGCACTCCTTCTACAACACGGAAAACGGGTATCGCTATTCCCTGGGCGGCAACCTCGTCCACGCCAACCAGTTCGAACTGCGGTTGCGCCTGGACTTTCCGGGCGGTTTTGGCAGTTGCTCGCTCAATTTCGACAATGGCCACAAGGGCCCGGCGATCCAGTTGACCTCGCCGGGACCGGTGGCGACGGCGCTTGCCCCAGGGTGGAGCCAACACTACTATGTACGGCCCACCGCCGTGTTCAACGATTGCTCCGTGCCGGCGGCGGAGGCCGGGAACGCCATCGGCGCCGGGAGTCGGGTCACCCTGCGCGGCAATGCCTGGGACCTGGACGAAGGGAGTGGCCACATTCAAGAAGTGGCCGTCTGGCTGGCCGGCCCCAATAGCCGCGACGGCTATCGCAACCTGCTCAGGGATACCAGCGCCGATGGCGACTGGTACTATCTCACGTTGGCGCAACTGCAAGCAGGCGTGAATCTGACCGCCGGAGGGTTGCCGAGCACCTGGATCGGTAGCGGCGAGACGGTCGTGAACGGCCGGTACTACCTCTTCGTCCGCGCAATGGACGACGATGGCAACGAGCAGGTCAACGGCGCGGCGCGCCAGCCGCTCTATACGTTGCTGGTGACCACTTTCGATGTGACCGGTGGGGCCCCGCCGCCGCCCACGCCGACCCCGGTGCCGACGGCTGTGCCTACCCCCACCTTCACGCCGACGCCGACGCGTACGCCCACACCCACGCGCACGCCGACGCCGACGAACACGCCGACGCGCACGCCGACGCCGACGCGCACGCCGACGCCGACGAACACGCCGACACGCACGCCGACGCCGACGAACACGCCGACGCGC
>DAOUBA010000046.1:0-8140 GCA_034432855.1 Anaerolineae bacterium
GCGGAAGACCGAGATGCCTGGTATCGCGCCTATCCCTTCGACATCGCTCCCCCCACCGACGATCACCCCTTCTTCGGCCACTACTTCCGTTGGCGGCAGGCGCGGGAGGTGCTGGCGCTGGCCGGTCATACCTGGCAGCCCTTCGGTGGCGCGGGCTACTTTGTGCTGCTGGCGTTGCTGGCTTTGGCCGTAATTGCAGCGGGAACCTTGATTCTGTTACCGTTGGCAGCGCGCGGAGGAGTGCGGCAAGAGAGGAAACTCAGCATGGCGCTGGGCTACTTTGCACTACTGGGACTGGGATTCATGTTCGTGGAAATCCCATTCTTGCAACAGTTCATCCTGTTCCTGGGCCAGCCGGCCTATGCGATGGCTGTGGTGCTCTTTGCGCTGCTCCTGTTCTCCGGCCTGGGCAGCCTCGTTTCGCGCCGTGTGCCGCTGTGGTTGGTGCTCGTCTTGCTCCCGACGCTCGTCGGCGGCTACACATTGGGGTTGCCGGCCCTGTTCGAGGCGACGTTGGCGGCGCCGCTATGGGGACGACTGATCGTCACCATCCTCGCGTTCGTCCCCCTGGGCCTGCTGATGGGGATGCCGTTCCCGAAAGGATTGGCGCTTGTAGAAGAGTCGCCGACGCTCGTCGCCTGGGCCTGGGGGGTCAACGGTGCAACCTCGGTCGTGGCTTCGATCCTGGCGGCGATCCTCGCGCTCTCGTGGGGATTCTCTACAGTGCTGGCAGTGGGAGCAGTGTGCTATACCGGGACGCTGGCGCTTTTGCCACGGCTGAAGGCATGCTATAATCGAGTATAGATCGGGACGATGACAAAGCGGTATCCGTACCCAGATCAGCAGGTTGCCGGTGAAAAAACGCAAGTTGCTCGAACGGGCACTCGCCAATCCCAAAGATGTACGTTTTAACGAGATGGTGGCGCTGGTTGAAGCGTTCGGCTTCCACCTATCGCGAGTCAAGGGCAGCCATCATATCTTTGTCCACCCCCAAGTACGGGAGTTGGTGAACATCCAGAACGTGAAGGGCAGAGCCAAGCCATATCAGGTTCGCCAATTCCTGCAACTAGTCGAAAGGTACGCTTTGCAGTTAGGAGATGAACCGTGAAAGATTACCACGTCAACATTTTCTACAGCGAAGATGATGAGGGATACATCGCTGACATCCCCGACTTGCCAGGCTGTTCCGCTTTCGGCGAAACACCACTGGAAGCGCTCGAGCAGGTCGAAATTGCCAAGTCGGCCTGGCTGGAAAGCGCGCGCGCCGAGGGCAGGCCCGTACCCGAACCACGTTACCGGCCGGCGATCTACCAGGTTGCCGCGCCCTCTTTTGCGTAAACAACCGTTGCCGGCAACAGTGAGGGGGAACGGTAGCAGCGTTTACGTGGAGCGGTGTTTATCAATCTCCCTCTTCGATCCCCGCGCCGGTGAACGGCACGAAGGCGACTCCTCCCATGTTGAAGGCTTGTAGTTCCCCATCCGGCTGCTTGACGAACTTCCACAACGTCTGGTAGCCGCCCGGCGGCCCGATGGGGATCACCATCCGTCCTCCCATCGCCAGTTGGTCCGCCAGCGGCTGCGGCAGGTGATCGGGGGCGGCGGTGACGATGATAGCGTCGAACGGCGCATACTCGGGCCAGCCGTAGTAGCCGTCACCCTGCTTGCAATGGATCTGGGCATACCCCAACCCCTCTAGCCGCTCACGAGCGCTTTCTGCCAGTTCGGGGATGATTTCGATGGTGTAGACCTCGATGCCGGGGATCTCGGCCAGGATGGCGGCCTGATAGCCGGAGCCGGTGCCGATCTCCAGCACCTTGTCCCCCTCCTTCAGCTCGAGTAACTCGGTCATCAGCGCGACGATGTAAGGCTGGGAGATGGTCTGGCCGTAGCCGATGGGCAGCGGGTAATCACCGTAAGCATAATCCCGGTCGCCCTCCGGCACGAAGAGGTGACGCGGAACGGCACGCATCGCGTTCAACACGTCTTTGTCGGTGATACCTCGTCTTTCAATCGTCCCGATCACCATTCGCTCCCTTCGTTGTGCAAAGACCGGGTCTTCTGTGGGCAGGACGACAACTGCTGGAGAAGTTGAATTGGGAGGTAGCATCATTGCAGATGTCGGTGTCGGCGTGCGGTTTGGCATAGGCGTCACACATGAGACGGTACAGAGACAGACCATCAGGCATACCAGCGCGACGGCCTTTGCTCTCATCCTCCCTACCCCCTGACATCTCCCGGGTGCGTGCTTACATGGGCATCTTGAGTTGTATCGTCCCGGTTTCGACATAGGCCTTGAACCCTTGCAGAGTTGCCCGATAGGTTTTGTGCACACAGCGGCTGAGGAACGGGCGCGCGAGCAGCGCCGGCGAACCGTAGAACTCGTGGCGGCTGAGCACCTCCGTGCCGCTGACCGTAGCATCGAAGCGATAGCCGTGAATCACCTCCACTCCGGCCATCTTACCCTCCCAGACTACATAGGGTGCAGGACTGACCTCGCAGATGGTGACGATGGCCGTGATCCTACCGAGAGGGAAACCGAAATGGATGGTCTGGCGGAACCGTGCTCCCAGCGTCCAGGGATTGCCGGCAATCCATTCGGCTTCACTCAGGGCGGGAAACCAGAGGGGCCACTTGCTGAGATCGCTGAAGCACGTCCATAACACCTCCGGCGAAGCATGCACCTCGATGCGCTCTTCCACCACGGCCTGGGGCCTACGTTGCTTGGTCATCCGGCCTCCTTGTGGACAGATGGACAATCCGTCCTACTACGAATTATTGTACTCCAAATGTCGCCGCTTGCCAACCCCTGCCTGGTGATTATCCACATCTTTGATGTGGCACCTTCCGATACAACGTGAATGAGGTTTGGGGTGGAACAACGCACTTGCGTGGCAGGCTGAGGTGGAGTATGATTGAATCCGCTGTCTATCGCAAGCGTCCACACACCACACAAGGAGAGACATGAGTGTAGATGTTCTGGCGATCGGCGCACACCCGGACGATGCCGAGATCGGCTGCGCCGGGTTCTTGCTCAAAGCGAAGGCCCGTGGGCTCAAGACGGGCATTGCTGTCCTGACTCAGGGAGAGATGAGCGTCTTTGGCGATGCCGAAACCCGCGTGGCAGAAGCCCGCACCGCCGCCGGAATCCTGAGGGTGGATGAGTTTCAAATTCTGGACATGCCCGACGCGCTGCTCGAATTCAATACCGAGAATGCCCTGCGCGTCGTCGAAATCCTCAAGAAACTTCGTCCGCGCCTGGTGCTCAGCCCTCACTTCGAGGATCACCATCCCGACCACGTTACTGTCTGCCGGCTGGTTGAGCGCGCCATCTACCTGGCCACGCGGCCCGGCATCGTGCCGGAACTTGAGCCGCTGATCCCCAGACCCCGGCACCTCACCTTCCCGCTTTCCTTCCAGCGACTCTGCCGTCCGACCTTCGTGCTCGACATCACCGACGTCTACGGCATTAAACAGAAGGCGCTCCAATCGCATGGTTCACAGTACAACCTTATCCTGTACTCCACCGAGATTGCCGCGCGTTACTACGGGGCGGTGATTACCGTGGCCTATGGTGAAGGTTTTTTGCACCAGGAGACGCTCCCACTGACCGATGATCTGGGGATCATCTGATGGATCTCCTCGACCGGCTCATCGTGGCTTTCGACCGGTGGCAGCGCCGTCGGCTGCGCATCTGGGAGTTCAGCGACGATCCCGATTGCATCCTGCGCGTCAGCATTAACCGTTCGCGCCTTGACGCGGAACTGGCCGATGGGACAGTCGTACGTCGCGGCGATCGGATCGGCCTCATCCATTTGTGGAACGAGCGCGTGCCGCGCATCCCCACCACCGGGCCTGACCTTGAATGGGCACGGCTGGCCAGCCGCTCCGCCGTTCGTTCGTTGCGTTTGTTGGCCCGTTACCTGCTCGAAGCCCCAGACCTGGATGGAATACAGGCCTTTGGCGGCGAGTTCGGCTTCGTCTATACTCCGGTGACGCTCCGCTTCCTGCACAGGTTGGGCTTTGAGGTATTCGACCCGCGCCCGCCACGTGGTCTGTGGGAGTGGATCGAGGACATCGCAATGCGTATCTGGCCGTGGCTGCTGCGGCGCGTCTTCAACCCGGCGAGCCTGCGTGGCCGGACGCTGGCCGATATGCGCCGCCGCCCGATATGGATTACCCGCACGACGATTCTCCGTCTCTATGGCCCTGACGCTCTGCCCTCAGACGCTCGTAGTGGGCCACGATCAGCGTCGTAGTGCGTTTCAGGTCATATTGCTCGCTCGCAGCGCGGGCGCCTTCAGCCAGATGCACCCGTAGCGCCTGGTCTTTCAAAAGCGCGGCCCATGCTCGTGCGAAAGCCTCCACGTCCGCCTGAACCAACAATCCGCTGGCCCCGTGCTGCACAACAGGCCGGATCCAGGGTACGTCTAGCGCCAGGATGGGCAGCCCTGCCGCAAGCGCCTCCAGGATCGCGACGGGCAGCATCTCGATCTTCGAAGCGGTGACAAAGAGGTCGGCCAGAGCAGTGTAGGCAGGGATATCAGCAGCGGCGACTTGACCCACAAAGTGAGTGCGCCCATCCAGGTGCAGTTGGCGTACGCACGACTCTAGCGCGTTGCGCTCGAGTCCGTCGCCGACGAGCAAGAGGTGGGCCTGCGCCAGTTCTGGCCGCGCCAGCGCCTCCAGGAGAAAACGGGCATTTTTCTCCGGCGAGAGTCGTCCCAGATATAGCGCCAGCGGCGCGGCCTCGGGCACTCCCACATCGCGGCGGCTCAGGCGCTTCTGCGGCTCACGGTAGCGATCCAGTTCGATGCCCAAGGGCACGATCTCGATCGGGCGCACAATGCCAATGTCATGCAGCACTCGCGCTGCCTCAGAGGTCGTAGCGATCACCAGATCACAGTGGTCGGTGATCCAGCGCATTGGCAAGCGGAGAGCAGCACGGCAGAACGTGGGCGGGAGAAAAGGCATGACAGTGGCCCATAGCAGATCGTAACGGCTGTGGCAGGATAGGACGACCGGGATTCGATAACGTTTGCCGTAGCGCAGGGCTACTCCGCCGCTCATCATTGGCTGGTTGGCGTGCAGCACATCCAACGTCTGGAGCACAGCCTCTGCGCGGCGGGGATACCTCCACCCGAAATGATACCCCGGCCTAGGCAACGGCGGGCCAAAGGAGCGAAACACGCCCGGCTCGTCTTCGGGATGGGGCGGGCCCCAGGTGAAGACAAAGACCTCGTGTCCCATCTCCTCCAGCATGCGCTTGTGCATCGTGATGAAGCGGATAATGCCGTTGACACCCGGCTTGTAACAATCGGTGAGTAACCCGATGCGCATAGAGATAAGCATACTCCAGCTTGCTGTATTTGACAAGCGCCCTTGACGCGGACGGGGAGCGTGGTATAATTTTAGTTGCAATGAATGGATACACGGGTTATCTGAACTGCCTACAAAGCATCGCATCCGCTGCCGTTTGCTCAGGCAGCGCGCAGACATATGCCGCTTGTAGGACAGGATGCCGTCCCGTCTTACAAGGAAGTTGTCTGCCCGAGACCTGTGTAGGCGCAATTGTTGTGGATTGGATGGCACTTTACAAGCAGCATAGCGCCGGTCCCGCCGGGTTTTCTCCGGCGTCGTGGCTGGCCTTGGGGTATGAGCCCGTATCCTCGATAGGAGGAGAGAGAAGCGCGTGAGTCTTCGGCTGACGAGGAGCGCGGGGTCTCAGGCCCCGCGCTTTTTTGTTGCAAATTTTCGCAAGCGGGTATAGTATAACCGGCAGAACACCGGCCCGCCAGGCCGGAGGCGACGGTTCGAGTCCGCCTGCCCGCCCTTTCACCGCCCGGGGTGGTCGAGCCCCCGGGGCCGAGGCTTCTCGGCGGCGTCTGCGGTGCGAGGATGCCGCCGCGAACGAGTGGCGTAGCCGTCAAGGGCGATCGTCGAAGGGGGCAGGGAGCCGGTGCCGCCCGCCAAGAGGGCGCCGAAGCATACCTGTAAATGAGGCCGTCATCGGGACGCGGTGGAAAAGTCAGGCCGAACGCACCGTGCCGGCCTGCCTGGGGGTGAAAGGCTTCGACCAGGGTCACAGGGCGTGCGCGAGAGGGGAAAGGCCCAAGAGAGGCCCCTCGACGACCGGCGCCGCAGCCCCTGGGACCGGGGTTCGACTCCCCGCACCTCCACCTGCGTAGCGCAGTGCTTACAGGCCCACGACGAGCATCTCGGGGCTGCACGGGCGGGGTGACAGAGTGAGGTGATTTGAAGTGACAACGGGTGTTCTTTTGCTCAACGCGACCTATGAGCCGCTGCGGGTCATCCCGGTGCAGCGGGCGGTGAGCCTGCTGCTGCGCGGGGTGGCCGAGGGAGTCGAGGGCGTCGCCGCGCGCCTGCGCACGCCCAGCACGGTGTTCGAGGTGCCCTCTGTGCTGCGGCTGCGCTACTACGTCAACGTCCCGCGGCGCGGGGCAGTGTGGAGCCGGCGCGGGGTCCTCGTCCGCGACAAGTATACCTGTATCTATTGCGGCATTCGCCTGGGGGAGCGCCATCACGGACGCGTGCTGACGCGCGCTGACTTTACGGTGGATCACCTGATCCCGCGCAGCCGTGGCAGTGGCAACACCTGGGGCAACACTGCCTGCGCCTGCCGCTGGTGCAACCATCGCAAGGCCGACCGCACGCCGCACGAAGCCGGGATGCGCCTTCTCTGGGAGCCAAAGACGCCTCGTGTCAACTACCTGGTCGTCTCCGGAGAAGTGCCGGCAGAGTGGAGGGTCTACTTGCGCGTTTGAGCGCGCGCAGAAGCAAAGGGCTGCTCGCGCGTGCTCTTGACTTTTCGCGCAAAGATGGTACAATGTATCATTGTAGGGCGAAGTAGGCTTTGACCGTGTTAGAGACTGTCCAGGCTTGCGGAGGCCAGGGCAGTCTTTTTGATTTATCGCCCGCTCCGGCCTACCATACAGTTTCACAAACATAAGGAGTAGAAATGTCAGAGAAAGAAGTTGGAACCGTCAAGTGGTTCAGCGACGGCAAGGGATATGGCTTCATCTCCCGCGAGGCCGGGGAGGACGTCTTCGTCCACTATACGGCCATCGAGGGGGAAGGCTTCCGCACGTTGCATGAGGCTCAGCGGGTTGAGTTCTCCGTCGAGCGGGGCCCCAAGGGGCTCCAGGCCGTCAACGTCCGGGTGCTTTAGCCACGCGCGGACGGCAACAGGAGGAAAAAGGATGGGAAAGAAACTATACTGTGGCAATCTGGCCTACGAGACCACCGAGGCCACACTGTCGGAACTTTTCGGCACGATCGGCGAGGTCGTCTCGGTCAACCTCATCACAGACCGTATGACGGGCCGTTCCAAAGGCTTTGCTTTCGTCGAGATGGCGGAAGATGACGCTGCCCGGCGAGCCATTAGCGAACTCAATGGCAAGCAGGTCAATGGGCGTGAGATCAACGTCGCAGAGGCGCGCCCACCGCAGCAGCAGCGGCGGGGTGAACGGCCGGGTGGCGGCGCGCGCCGCAGACGCTGGTAGATTTCCCCGACTATGATGGCGGATCACACGGCGCCTCCGCAAGCCGTGTGACCGTTGCGGCACAATTGAAAACCCCTGCCGGATTCGACAGGGGTTTTCGTTACGAGTCCGGTGGGCGTTGGCGATCGCGGTGGGGATGGTACAGGGCGGGACACAGGCCCTGAGTCGTAGCCTCTTTGGCGTGATGGCACCCAAGGCGCGCAGCGCCGAATTCTTTGGCTTCTACGACGTTTCCAGCAAGTTCGCCGGGATCGCCGGGCCGTTCCTCTTCGCCCTGGTGGGGCAATTGACCGGCTCCAGCCGTTTGAGCATCATCGCGCTGATCGTCTTTTTCATCAGCGGCATCTTGTTGCTCACCCGCGTAGACGAGCGAGAGGGCATCCGTGTGGCGGATGAGGAGAACCGCGCGCTGGGGATGGTCTAGTGGCGTGTAGTCGAAATAACGCAAGCAATTGGCCGGCGACGCCGGGCGATGATGAACTTTCAAAAATTAATACCGTAACCCTGGTGAGTCAGCCCTTTCAGGGAACAGCGAGCGATAGCGTTTCGCGGGATCGCTCAAGCCGACATAACGCAACAGCTCTTGAGATCCCGTGGCGAACTGATCCAAGAAATCGGTT
>DAOUBA010000047.1:0-13750 GCA_034432855.1 Anaerolineae bacterium
CGGCCTAAAGGGCCGGTGCTGGGAAGGGACACGCCCAGCGCCGCCGGTTCACGGCGGCGCGGCGGCAAAAACGTCACTCCACGCCGGGAGAGCGCGCCCAAACCCGCGGGAGGGTGAGCAGTTACCGAGAGACTTGCTTTCTGCTTCCTGTGTGGTATAGTAGCGTTGCACCGGGAATACCTGTACCAGATGGAGGGATGGTTCATTTTCCGCCTGAAATGGGTTTACGCTTTTGGTCGCCTCAAGAAACGGCTACCCATGACGCTGACTGAAAGTCAGCCTTTATGGCCTGTGGCCAATGGTCGGCCTTCGCCGACCAGCCCGTTGCCGCGCTTATGCGAGTGTCGGCGCAGGCCGACACCTGACACTGAATGCCTGAAGGGCCCGATTTCAATCGGGCGGCATCCGGCACCTATTCAAAGTGTCAAGCAATTATGAATCATCCCCAGATGGAGGGAAAAAAGTGGAATACCGCCGTGATCATCAGGAGAAGCGTTCTGCTCGGAAAGAGTGGGGAGAATACAAGGAAGTGATGAGGATGACCGGGCAGGACAGGGCCAAGAAGCGCTCGGCCCGGCAATTGGTTCCACCGCTCCTCATTGCCTTTCTGGGCATCGCCGGCTCTCTGGCGATCTTTTTCCTGAAAGGCGGTTTTCAGTCCATCGAATTGGCGCTCATGTTCATTATGGTCGCTTTCAGCGCATGGGGCTACACACAGCGCACCGTTCGCGGAATAGTGAGCCTCTTTTTCTTGTACATCGCCACCAGTCTGGCGGCCACCTTCTACATCATCACTGCTCCGTACGTTGGCGCCCCGTTCAGTGACAAAGTGACCCCTGACATCCTGGCCCTTTCCTTCGTCGTGCTGACCGTGGTCGCCTGGGTGGCGCTGGAGTTCATCGCACGGCAGTTCTTCAAAGATTTGAGCCTTCCCGCATTGGGTATCCTGGACAACCTGGGCGGCCTGTGCATGTACTTTCTCGTTAGCATCCTGGTGGCCTCTTTGCTCTTCAATGCTATGGGTTATAGTGAAACGTTCAGACGCGCGCACCATCGCGCCCTGCTGCGACAGCGGTTCAATCAGGTCGTCCATCTCTGGTACGCTTCACAGTCGTTCTGGTTCTCCCAGAATCCGCCTCCGATCTACATTTACGATCTGGGTGCCCGGTGAACCCTAAACATCCGACCACGCTGGAATTTCCCAAGGTCCTGGCCCGTCTGGCAGGCTATACCAGTTTCTCGGCCGGCAGGGAACTGGCGCTCGTACTTACGCCGGCGACGGGCTTGCAGGAGATCCGCCAACAGCTGGAGACGACAAGCGAAGCCCGCGCGCTGCTCGCGACCAAGCCCAACGTCACCACCGGCGGTGCGCGCGACGTGCGCCCGCTGGTAGTGGCTGCCGGGCGCGGGATGGCCTTGCCCCCCACAGAACTGCTCAGCGTGCGCGATACCCTCGTCGCAGCCCGCGCCCTCCACCGCAGCCTTAGGCGGTTGGAGAATCGTTTTCCTCGCCTGGCGCACCTGGCAAGCCGCATCCAACCGTGCCCAGAGATCATCGAAGAGATCAACGGCTGCCTGAACGAGCGCGGAGAGGTGCGTGACGACGCGTCGCCGGAACTGGCACGCATCCGCCGCGAGTTACGCATCGCCCATGACCGCATTCAGGAGAAACTTCAGCACATCATCACCGCGCCCAGAAACGCCGCTTACCTGCAAGAGGCGCTCATCACCCAGCGCGATGGCCGCTACGTCATCCCGCTCAAAGCCGACTTTAAGGGACGTATTCGCGGCGTCGTGCACGATGTCTCTGCCTCCGGCGCGACGGTCTTTGTCGAGCCGCTGTCCGTCGTCGAACTGAACAACGCTTGGCGCGAACTCCAGATCGAGGAAGAGCAGGAAATACACCGCATCCTGCTGCGCCTCTCCGGGCTCATCGCCGGATGCGCGGCCGAGATCGAGCAGACGGTCGAGGCGCTCGCCGAGTTGGACCTCGCCTTCGCCAAGGCCCAGTACGCCGAAGCGCTCCGCGCCGTCGCCCCCGAACTCGTCCCATTCCGCCCAACCGGCCAACCGACCGCCCATCCTGGCTCCACCCTCCGACTCATCGGGGCGCGCCACCCGCTGCTCGACCCACAGACGGTAGTGCCGATTGACGTCGTGCTGGACGACGAGACCCACGTGTTGGTCATCACCGGCCCCAACACCGGCGGCAAGACAGTCAGCCTGAAGACGGTGGGGCTGCTCGCGTTGATGGCTCAGGCAGGGCTACACATCCCGGCCGAGGCAGGCTCGGCCCTCTCGCCTTTCGAGGCGATATACGCGGACATCGGCGACGAGCAATCCATCGAGCAGAGCCTCTCGACCTTCTCGGCGCACCTCACGAACATCCTGTCGTTCCTCGATGAGGCCGACGAACGCAGCCTGGTGTTGCTCGACGAACTGGGCGCCGGCACCGATCCGGCGGAGGGGGCGGCATTGGCGCGGGCCCTGCTGGAACACTTCCGCCGTCGGCGGGTGACGTGCTTCGTCGCCACCCACTATCCCGAACTGAAATCCTACGCCCAACTCACGCCCGGGGTGCGTAACGCCTGCGTCGAGTTCGATCCCGAGACGCTCAGCCCGACCTACAAGTTGACCATCGGGCTACCGGGCCGGTCCAACGCCTTTGCCATCGCCCAGCGGCTGGGACTGCCGCGGGAAATCGTCGAGGCGGCCCGCGAGTTGGTGCCGGCGGAGAGCCTGCGCACCGAGGACATGCTGGCCGACATCCACCGGTTGCGCCTCCAGGCGGCACAGGCGCGAGACGAGGCCAACGCCGCCCGCGCCGAAGCCGAGAGACTGGCACGGGAACTGCGCGAACGGCTGGAGCGGATTGCACAGGAGCGCCAGGAGATCCTGGAACGGGCGCAGGAGGAAGCGGCGGCAGAACTGGAGGCGCTACGGGAGGAAGTGCGTGCCTTGCGCCGCCGCCTGCGATCCGTCGCGGCGCCGTTGGAGGTATTGGCGGCAGTCGAAAAGGACGTCTCCGCTCTCGCAGACGAGTTCATCTCCGCCTCGCCTGAGCCACAAGTGCCGGAAACTGTGCCCGAAATCCCCCGGCATCCCGTAGGCCCAGGCGACGCCGTCTGGGTGGGCCCGCTGAAGGCGGAAGGCCAGGTCCTGGCGGTAGAAGGCAAGGAGGCCGAGGTGCAGGTGGGGCCGGCGCGCACGCGCGTAAGCCTTGCGGCGTTGGAACCGCGTGCACGCAGGATCGCTTCTCAAACAAAGGAGGAGGGCATTTCCGTGAGTCCGGTCTCTTCTCCCGGCGTGCGCCTCGACCTGCGCGGCTGCACCGCCGAGGAAGCGCTGGAGCGGCTGGATCATCACCTGGATGCGGCCTCGCGGGCCGGCCTCCCCTGGGTACACATCATCCACGGCAAAGGCACCGGCACCCTGCGCAAGGCCGTACGCGATTTCCTGGCGGGTCATCCCCTCGTCAGCGGCTACGAGACCGGCGGCGATAAAGAGGGCGGCGAGGGCGTCACCATCGCCAGGCTGGTATGAACCGCGCCGCCGCCGATTTCTGAGCCGGGCGACTCGCCCGGCGAGCAAAAAGTGGAGGAACGACAATGTCCGAGAATTATGAACCCACCTGGCGCATGGGCCTGAACATCGTGGCCGCCGAGATCACGGCGGAACGTTTCCGCGAGGATCTCCCAGACCTGCGGGAAAAGTTCGGAGACGACCCCTTGTTGGTCGGCGGGATATACGCCGCCAGGCTGATCACGCTATACGTCGAAAGCACCGGCCTGTTTGCGGCGCTCGAGTTGCCGCCCGAAGAGGTCCCCGCAGCGCTGGCCGAGATCCGCGAGACGCTGGCGCACCTGGACTTTGGCGCCGGCCGCAAACGCCTCAGGAGGCAAGAGCGCCGCTATTACGACAATTTCGCCGAGCGTACCGCGCCGCTGATCCAGCAAGTTGGCGAGGTAATGGAAACGCTCTTCAACTGTTACGTTGCGGGCGACTATGACCCTGCAGCCGACCCCGATGCCCTCGTGGCCGAGGCGCTCGAGAGCGCCGAACAGGACCTCAAGCAGGCACAGCGCTTGATCGCCCGGGCTGGCGCCATCGCGCTGCATAGCCGTCCATTGTATTGGCGCTGGAAGTGGGAAGCGTACGGCCCTGCTGCGCCCTGGCTGTTCACACTCGCCATTCTGGTCGAGGGTTACACGAACGGCGGCCAGAATCTTCTCGGCTCTCCTCAAGAAGCCCGCGCCTTGTTCCAGGCACGCCTGCAGCAGGCCGAAGAGATGCTGGAGGAAGAAGAACCGCTGCCGGAAATCGAGCCGTCGCCGATAGACGAACTGATTGGAGAACTGATCGAACGGGGCACAGAGCCCTGGACGCCGGAGCAACTGGCCTTGTGCCAGACCCACCGCGAGGAGGCAATCGCCGCGCTGACCGAACTGGCAAGCGACGAGGAACTCCAACTGGAAGATGCGCCTGGCGAGGGTTATGCTCCCATCCGCGCCGTCGAACTGCTGGGGGAACTTCAGGCCGTGGAAGCCGTCCAAGCGCTGATTGACATCGTCGCCAGTATAGAAGAACCCGGCGTGATCATTCACGACGCGGCTATCTCTGCCCTGCAGAAAATCGGCCCGCCAGCGTTGGAGCCGATACTGACCTTTATGCGCTATTCGCCGAACGTCGAAGCCAAACTATCGCTGGCCGAAGTCGTCGAGGCAATCAGCCAGCGGGATGAGCGAGCCTACCAGGTGTTGCTCGACGTCTGGGACGAGGCAACCTGGGAAGAAGGGCGCTGCCTCCTTGCCCACGCACTGGTTACCACCGGAGGCGAACAGGCGATCCCGGTACTCCAGGCAGCGCTCGAGGACTCCGACCTGGACGACCTGCTGGATTATAACGAGGTGGCCGACGCGTTGGAACAGTTAGGTGTCGAAGCCCCCCCACCCCCGCCCGGCCTCACCGCGCCGTTCGAAATGCCTGACCTGACCTCGCTCGTTCAAACGCCAGTGCAAGACTTTGCTGATCCGGAACACTTGAGCGACGATTTGGAGGACGCGCCGGAGGAACTCCGCGCCCAGCCCGAGAGGCTGGCCCACTTGTATGCCTGGGCTCACCTGAAAAAGGTCAGCGTGATGGTCGCTGTACAGGCCATCTGCGTGCCGGCTGATTTCTCCAAAGCACTACTCCCCGAGTTGCTCGACGCGGTAGAGACGCTCACCTTTGACGCTTCCACCAGGGGGTATCCCGATTGGGTACGCAAAGTCTACCGCAGTCTGGCAGAGGACTCTGGCCCACTGTTCCAGCAGTGGTTCACCGGCGTTCTCTATGCGCTCCAAACCTACCTGGCCGAGGAGTACGACATCGCCGAGGATGCGGATCAATTGCTGGTCGTCGCCCGTACGTTGCATCCCGACGACGAGGAACTGCCGCGCCTGTTCGCTCGGGCAGGGGCGCTTGCGCTGCACGGTCGCTCCATCTGGTCACGCTGGCCGCTCGAGACCGATCCCCCGCTCTCGGATTGGCTATTTGGCCTGTTCGAGTTTCGCCGCCTCCTGGAACTCAGCGGGCGCATCCCCTTGCGCCCTGGCTCCGAAGAGTATACAAACGACCTGCCGGATATGCTGATAGAAGCAGCCATGGACATTACGGAGCCGCCGGCCCCGGTGGCGGAACTCCTCGACCTGCTGGTATCCAAGCGACAGGATACCCTCTCGCCGTTGGAGCGCCGCCGCTTCGCCCAGCAGCAAACCGCCGTCGCTCCTCACCTGATCCGCATGGTGGAAAACAAAGCCTACTGGTACGAGGAGGGGCCAGGTGAAGGATGGGCCGCCATCCTGGCTGCGCGACTGCTGGGCGAACTCAAGGCCACCCAGGCCGCAAACGCCCTGGTGAGCGCAGTTGCCGATTCGCAACCCGACGATGTGATTCACGAGGCTGCCCTGTTCAGCCTCATGGCCATCGGGCGCCCGGCGCTTTCCACCGTGCAGGCCTACTTTCGCTACGGGCGTGACGTCACAGCCAAGGCATCCCTGGCCGAGGTGCTGGGCCGCATTGGACAGCGGAGTGCCGACACCTTCGATCTCTTGCGCCAGGTTTGGGAGGAGGCAGGATGGACGCAGAATCGCCGCATGGTGGCGCTGGCATTCGGTGACCTGGGGGACCGCCGGGCCGTCCCGCTGCTCAAGGCGGCCCTGCAGGACCGGAATGCCGACGCGCTCGACCTGGATTACGTCGCTTGGGCATTGCAGCGATTGGGCGCTCCGGTGAGCGAGGTGCCTCAACGGTCCGCGCGCCTCAAGACCCCTGCGCCCTATACGCCACGCCTGCTCTACGACGAGGACGGCTACGTCAAACGACTCAGGCACACCGCGTGGGGCGAGCCACTCTGCCCAGACTGTGGCAAGCCGCTTATGGTGGATGAAGACGGCGAGTGGGTGCACCCGCCGGAGCCCACGCCCCAGCGTGCTGCCCCGGCCAGGAAGCGCCGGCGTAAGCGGCGGTAAGAGCGCATCTGGAGAATCGGAAGATACCACGCACTTTCCACAAAGCGACCTGAGAAGGAGGTCTGGATGAAGAACAAGACGCGCTATACGGTCATCGGCGCCGGCCACGGGGGCAAAGCGATGGCTGCGCACCTGGCGTTGATGGGCTTTCCCGTCACGCTCTACAACCGCACGCCGGAGAACGTCGCCGCGATCAAGGCGCGCGGCGGTATCGAACTGGAAGGTTACGAGGGCAGCCCGCACGGCTTTGGCCGCCTGACGCTGGTCACCTCGGACATGGGCGAGGCGCTGGAGGATGCCGAGATCGTCATGGTCGTCGTGCCCTCCACGGCCCACGCGGACATTGCGAAGGCCGCAGCCGCGCACCTGCGCGATGGACAGATCGTCGTGTTGCATCCCGGGCGCACCGGCGGCGCGCTCGAGTTCAGAAAAGTGCTGCGCGACCACGGCTGCACTGCCGACGTGACCATCGCCGAGGCCGAGACCCTGGTCTATGCCAGCCGCTCGGATGGGCCGGCCCAGGCGCGCATCTTTCGCATCAAAGAGGCGGTGCCGGTGGCAGCGCTGCCGGCTACCCGCACGAAGCGAGTGCTGGAGGCCATCGCACCTGCATATCCACAGTTCATTGACGGCATGAGTGTGCTGCACACTGGTCTCAACAATATGGGTGCCATCTTCCACCCGGCCCTCACCCTGCTCAACGCCGGGCGCATCGAGTCCACGCGCGGCGAGTTCCAGTTCTACATTGACGGCGTGACTCCGTCGGTAGCGCTCGTGTTGGAGGCGCTCGACCGGGAGCGGGTGACGGTGGCCGCAGCACTGGGCATCCGCGCGCGCACGGGGCTGGAGTGGCTCAAGATGGCCTACGACGCCACCGGCGCGACGTTGCACGAGGCGGTTCACAATCAGCCCGGTTACTACGGCATCCAGGCCCCGGCCACGCTGAATCACCGCTACATCACCGAGGACGTGCCGATGAGCCTGGTGCCCATCGGCGCGCTGGGTCAACGTTATGGCGTCTCGGTGCGTGCGGTGGATAGCATCATCCGCCTGGCGTGCATCGTGCACCGCACCGACTATTGGCGGCGCGGGCGCACGTTGGACAAGTTGGGCATCGAGCAACTGAGCGTGGACGAGGTGACGCGTTACGTGATGGAGGGGGAATAAGCGTTGGCCCCCACACGAGAGGCGGAACGTGAAAAGCACCCCTGAATGTGGAGCGGCGGCCAGATTCCCGGCCGCCGCTTCCTCTTAGTGCCCTACCCTCTCCCGTCACATTACCCCCTCGACGGTTGCTCCGTCTGGCTCTCGCTCTTATGCAGGTGCCGAGTGCGCTTGTGGTGGGGCGACGCCGGGAGGCCGCAGGGCAGTTGTCTCGATAAGTAACTTCATGTTACACCGGATTTTGCCTGCCGTCAATACCTGTCTTACTTAGGGCCAGCAGGGCCGGTTCTGCTCGACCAGGCTCTCCACATAGGCAAGCACGTCGGCCAATTCGTCTGCCGTCGGTGTACCGCGCTCCAATAGCAGAATGCGATCCGACCAGTAGCGCGCGCGAAACTGCTTCGTCTCCAGGACTTGGGAGACAATCTCCGCGTACCCCTTGCGCTGATCCGGAGCAGGGACGGTTCGGCAATCCACCAGGTCCAACAACACGTAATCCGCCATCTGGACGTGGTCAAGCCGCAGCGGTGGAGGGTATTCCAGTGCCACCAAGATACGCCGGTTGGCCAGTTGGGGGCCGAACCGGTTGACCGTAGCCACACCGGCCTGAGGCGGAATCTGCCCCAACGCTTCCACGATCTGGGCATGGTATGGATCAGGTCGGAAAAAGCCCGCCCGGGCATAGAGGTAAATTGGGTTCAGAGGGACGTTGATTCCGATGGTGCCGCTCACCATAAAGGCAAGTCCCAATCGGCAAAGCCGTCCTCGCCCAAAGCGTCCGCTCAACCGGCCCGCGCGTTCCAGCCCTTCCACCGCCGCCAGGAAGAACCAGGGGATGAGCACCGCCGGATACTGATAACCCACAGAGTGAAACGCGGGGCGCTTCCCCAGCAGCAGATAAGCCAGAGACGGCAGGGCCACGACGAACGAGGTAGGGCCCAGGAAAGGCAGGAACCCCAACGGCAGGAACAGGTGGAGCAGGAACAGGGCATACGTCTCCCAGGTGACATCGGCCGTCAGGGCGGTGCCTCCCTGGGTGACGGGTTGAGCGGAGAGACCGGGCAGGTGCGACCACAATTGCAGGAAGCGGTAGGGCTGTCCTTCGTTATACAAGGGAAGGATCAAACCAAAACACAACACGAACCATACTCCAGCCAGCCCCAGGAGGCCCAGGCCGGTGCGTCGTCTCTCTCGTTGCGGAAGATTGACGATCACCCACATCCAGAGGGGAATGGCCATCTCCTCCTTGGTGAATAGCGCCAGGAGCACGGCGATCCAGAACAGCGTGGGCCGTTTCTCCAGCCAGGCCCAATGAGCCAGGAAAACCAGGGGGATTGAAAGCGCGATGGCATGAAAATCGAACAAGTTGAGGAATCCCAGGGCCGGATAGGCCAGGTAGCAGCAGGCAACGACGAGCGCACCCATCGAGTTGCCTATGCGCCGTCGAGCAACCAGATATAGCGGCCAGGCTGCTACGCCCAGGGCAATGGTCTGTAGGGTGAGCAGCAAACGCGGATCGGGCCACAGGCGGTAGAGTGGCGCCACAATGAGCAGGATCGGCATAACATGCACGCCAAGATAACTGCCGATCAACTCGCTATTGGTCGCTCGATCAATGGAGGTTTCGAACCAGCGTCCGTGCGCCGTGTTCCACACCACCTGGGTAAAGATGCCCAGGTCGAAGGTGGCCGCATGGAAGGCATTGTAGCGCGCGATGGCAAGTGCAGAGAACACGGCGACGTAGAGGCATATCGCGATCCCAAGCACACAGACTATAATCCGGTCCTTGCGCGGCCCCACATCGCCCCCACTACTCGCCACCGATTGCGGCTAACCGCTCCGCAGCAAAGGCCGCAAAACGCCGAAACATCGCTAGGGTGACCTCACTCGCTCGTACAACTGCACTCGTTCACCGTCAAAGGTTGCCACCAATTCCAACCCCGCCGTCCTCCTGCCATCGTACATCTCTGCCAGACCCTGCGGCCGGTTCGCGTCCAATACGACGTAGGCCACGTCGTAACGATCGCAGGCTTCGAGCAAGGTGGCGGGATCCCCATTCGGCACGACAATCGCTACCCTATGCGTATGATACCAGAAAGCCGGAGGATTGCCAACCATGACAGTGGTACTATGCGGCACGTGGTGTTCATACAGCCACTGCCCTATTTGGCGATATACCTCGTCGGCATTCCGCCAGCCCACCAGTTTCCCCCATCCCACATGGAGACTAAAAGCCGCTGCCAGCACCACCGTCGCCGCAGCGAAAACCCACTGTGCCTGCCGCACGTTCCAGCGCCGCCTTCGGCCCACCCATCCCACCGCCACATCTAGCCCCTCTGCCCCGGCAGCGAACAGGAATGGCAACGCGGGAGCACTCGCGTGGAAAAAGCCGCCGCGCGCACCAGGGAAGGTGAAGGCAAAGGAGTGAAGGAGGTAGGCCAGCAGCAGATAGATAAAGGCCAATGAGATAGCCAGGTGACGACGCAAGCGATAGAAGCCAATAAGGACAAAGGGGAGCAAAAAGATCAAGCAGTCCTCGGCCAGGAAGCGTTCCAGGTTCACCCCCGCCGCCCAAAGTTTCGAGCGCAGGATATTGCCCCAACCCCAGGCCAGGTAGGCGCGCGGCGAGAGATCGCAACCGTAACAGAAGATGTCGTCGTAAGTGGTCAACCACAAGGTCTTGGTCCCTGCCGAAGAAAGTGGTGCGCCGACGACGGCAAGATTGCGGGCAAACCAGGGGACTATCACGAGCAGGTAGCCAAGAAAGACGGTGAAAATACGTAATGCGTAGTGCGTAGTGCGTAATGGTATGTTGCGCGACCCTGGCGAGAGCAATGGGACAAACGCAACCACCGGCAACAACAAAACGCCATCGGGACGGGTCAGGTGAGCCAGCCCGACCGACCAACCAACCAACCAACTAACTAACCAACCACTCCGCTCCGCATTCTGCATCTCGCGTCCTGCCAGCCACAGAGCAAGACTTCCAAAAAGCGCGAACGGTGCAAACGTCTCCGGCAGCGTCCAATAGGGGAAGAAAAAGCCGCTAAAGAGGGTCAAGAGGCCGGCAAGCCAGGCATGGCGGCGCACTCCCGTGGCCTGCCAGGCAACAACGTAGCCGACGAGCGGGAAGATGGCAGAGAGTATCACAAAAGGAACCTGAAGAGCATAGAAAGAACCGGGGAAAAGGGCCGCGAACGGTGCCGCCAACACCGAAGGGAGCGGCATCCAGTACAGGAAACCTGGGTGTGGGAGGCCCGCCGGGTCATCCAGGTAATTCCAGATGAAAGGCTCATTCAAACCGCCGCCTTCGGCCAGGTGCACAGCGCCGGCAGCATAGTAGGCCACGTCCATGTAGCCGGGCCGGGAAACACAGGCCGCCGTGACAATCCGCACGAGCAACGACAGGCCAAACAGCCACGCAAGGTCGCGCCGTTTCACCCGACCCACCCCCACAGGACGAATTGTCCGCTTAGCCACAGCCATAGCAGCACTGAGGAAAAGACGACAAGCCGATTGCGCCACGTACTGTGCTCGGCCCAGCGCCCCAATAGAAAGAACATCGGAAACAATTCCACCGTATGCCGCCCCACACTGCACATCGGATGCGGCACACGCAAGTGGGAGATATTGAACAGCAAGGCGACGGTCATATACAAGGCATAAGCCGGCTGCAACCGCCGCCAAACACCCACCACGAGCATAACCGCCAGGCAGGCCGCCAAAAGATCCAGATAGTCGGTCGGATGGGCCATACCATGCAACATATTCTGCACGTTCGCCACCACTCCAACCCAGGGAAACGTAGCGCGATGATGCCACCACGTAGCGTAGGTGACCGCAATCGGCTCGATCCCGGCTTCCGCCCGCCCGACCAGGAAACCAGCCGAGGCCAGCGCCGGCAAGAAGGGCCACACTGGTAGGGGCAACCCTCGTGGTTGCCCCCCTCGTGGTTGCCCCCTACACCGACGCCATGCCAGAAACAACAAAGGCAGGATCAGGATGGCCCCCTGAAGTCGAGCAAGCGCCGCCAACGCGCCACACAGGCCGGCTGCCCACCCGCGCCCACGCAATGCCATCCAGAACGCCAACGCGACCAAGAGCAAGAACAATGACTCAGAGTAACCAGCCAACAAGACAAAGGCCCAAGGGTATATCCATGCGTAGAACTGTGCCCGACGGGCTGCTGCCAACCCCACCTCCTGCTCGGCCAACAGGAATAGCATCGTGAGATAGCCAATCGCGCACAAGTTGGAGATCAACAGTGCCGCCAGCACATATTGCCTGCCCAGCAAGTCACCCAGGAGGCGGATCAGCAGCGGATAGAGCGGGGGGAAGACGGTGTGTGAGGAGTTGGGCCGATAGCCCTCCAGCGCCAGGGCGATGTAATGCAACGTATCGAACCGCTGCCAGGGGCCCACGAGCAAACCAGGCAGTCCCTGATTCAGCGGGGCAATGCCAAAGTAGGGACGCTCCAGCGCAGGACCAGTCTGTGCAGGCACGACCTTGAGTACCAGCACCGCCCACAAGGTCAACACTACTCGGGCTACAAGATAGAGCGCCATCGCACGACGCAGCGGCTCCCAATGCCACGCCTTTCTCCACACTGGCTGCACGCTCATCTCTTCACCCGGTATATCGTTATGCACCCCCGCTGGAACACTGGCTCCAGCCAGGACACTGTGGCAGGATCCCAATCGCCCAATAACTGCTCATCCGGCCCATAGAAGACATAGGCAACTTGCCACTGCTCTAGCAACGCTAACCGCTCAACGTCAGAGGTGCCGACAGCAAAAAACCGGGCCACGGCCGCCTGTTTCTCTGTATAGTTTGCCGTTTCCATCCAATGCCCCAAGACAACCCGATGACCAATGCGCGCCGGGATCAGGTTGCCGACCTAAGCCCGCCAGCACCGTCTCATCGGGCGACGCATGCTCCCCTAACCAATCCACACCGGACAGTACATCCGCCGCCCAGAACATGTTCGGCGCGCGGTTCGCCGTCATCAACGTCAATCCGGCCGTGAGATAGAGATTGCTTATGGCTGTGAGCAGCACCACTATCGCCTGGGCCAGCCAAAGCCAGCGCTTCTTGCCAAGCGGCAAGGGGCCTTTCCCCAACCCGACACCGGCCAACAATCCCAGCGGCACCTGGACACCTTCCAGGAAGCGGCGCTGCAGGTTCCACGGCAGATAGACCAGCACCGCTACCAGACCGATCCAAAGCAGCGGGAAAGCCAATCCCTGACCTCCCTGGCGTGCCCAGACCACCGTACCGATGGCGCCCAATACCAACAGCACACCATACCCGGCCAGGTAGATCCGCGCCGGCGGTGAAAGTGTTACATTCTGGGTCAACCAGCCGGCAAAGACTGATTGAGTGCGAAAAACCCACAAGTCGTAGAGGATCAGAGGCGCCTGTAGCACCCCCATCATAGCCAGCACCACCCACTTTCGCCATGCTACGCGATGTGTCCGCAGCCCCTCTAAGGCCCAATACAAGGCCGGCACCAGGTCGGCCAGGAGCAGGGTATAGGGGTGGATAAAACCCAATGCCAGCGATGCCAGGCTTGCCAGCACACCGTCTCTCAATGTAGGCCCCTAGAGGTGCACCCCAAAAGTTGTACTGATATGGCCTGTGTGTATTGTGATACTCTCGACCAACCGAGACAGGCCGCGGGCACAACACCACGAAAACTGAAAGACGAGACAAATCGACGGAAACCGATCCCTCTCGCCTTCCCTTTGGGGGTCAGTGCATATTATAAGGCCCTGCTGGGGATCGGTCAAGCCGTTGATGAGCGTGCGATGAAGCATACAGGTTCTATGCGATCGACTCCCTCATACTTCCGAGCCACCTCGGAGACGCGCGATGTACACCAGGGGCGACAGGTAACCGATGGCGGAATGGCGGCGCTGTGTGTTGTAATAGTCCATGCGTTGGTCTACCACTGCCACCAACTCCTCCACCGTCTGCGCTTCCAGCAACAACGAGTGGTCCTCCTCCTTGAAGCGGCCGATGAAGGATTCCATCTCCGGGTTGTCCTTGAAGCCGTTCAGCGTATACGACAAGCGCAC
>DAOUBA010000048.1:0-7131 GCA_034432855.1 Anaerolineae bacterium
GGCCAGCAAGGAGGACAGAATGGCAAAGATGGCCATAGCCCGCAGGCTGGATTGCAGGAAGCGATTCCGTTTGGGGGATGAAGCAAGACGATCAGGCAGATTCCGATGAAACATGACCTATCTCCGGAGAGAGATGTCGGAAGCCGCGGACTACACCGCCAACTTTAGCGATACGTATTCGTGCCAGACGGGATAGCACGATGTTTTTGCTTTCTGCGCCTCACCGTCCATCCCGTCAGGATGGCTGCCGCGCCCAGTGTCAGGATGATAGCCCAGGGGATGGTCAAACCGCCTCCGCCGCTCTCCGGCAGCAAGGGGATAGTAGGAGTAGGTGTAGGAACAGCAGTCTCCGCCGGAGGCGGTGCAGGCTGAGTAGGAGGAACCGGGGTCGTCGTCGGCGTGAGGGGGGTCGGTGTGGCCGTCGGCACCTCGGTGGGCGGGGGTGTGGGCGTAAAGCCGGCCACCACCAGGAACCGTGGGACCGTGAGACTGACCATCAACAGCATCGCTGTCAGCCCGGCAGATATACTGCACCCCAACAATCTTTTTTCCATGATTTCCTTTCTCGAGTGCCAGAAGGCTCGCACTCGTTGCCTCCGACTTGACGGCGGAAAAAAACAGCAAACCTTGTCGGTGCCCTAGGCCAACTCTTCTGGTACGGGCGTCACCAAGGAGGGGCAGGGGTGCCTTTGAGGTAAGCCAAACCATCGGCGGGCGGAGGTATTGTAGCTTGGAAAAGCAGCGGGGAACTCGACCTATTTTTGTTTAATTATACCTTGGATAATCTCGCCTGTCAAGCAGGCTGTGATCCACCTGGACTGCGCCCCGGTCCACCCCGGTTGACTTATCCCCCACAACCGGCTATAATAGCCGCAAATGTTTGCCTCGGCCCAAAGAACTGCTGCGTCGTCGCTCGATGCCCTGCGGCGCAAGATCAATCTCCAGATGTTGGCCGGCCTGCAGCCCATCCTCCTGCTCCAGATGTTGGGCGGGCTTTCGCAGGCGGTGTCGAGCGGCGTTTCGCAAACCCAGGCGTTGGCCCGCACGCTTCTCTTGAGCGGGCAACAACGCCTGCATGCTCTCCTGGCGGCTGCTCCGCGTCTGCTTCCAGAGCGCGCGCTGGCATCCGGCCATCCCGGCAGCGCCGATCCGACTCCGGAGGAGACAGCTGCCCAGGCATTGCTCGAGGTCTGTCTGGGATTGATGCTCGAATGGATCGCGCGCAGGGCGCGCGGCTCGCACCTCGACGTCCCGCCGCTCCCTTACGATCGGCGGCAGGGTTCACCTTCGCCCTCATCTCCTTCCTTCGCGTTCTATCCCCTCAGAATACACCCCTGTCTACCAGGTTTCCTGGCCTGATTCCACGTCCAATCCCCCTGCGGGAATCGGACACTCGGCTGTAGCCGGCGGATAGGCGGCGCAGCCGGATCACCATCCTAATTCGCCATTTGTCATTCGCATATTCGCACATTTTGGAGGCACCAAATGAAAATCCGACTGATCGAGCCCAAGGCTCCTGGGATCAACGTATTCGACCAGGCGCGGCTGCCGCGTCTGGGTTTACCCCTCATCGGCCGCATGTTGGCCGATGCCGGCCACGACGTGCGCATCTACGTCGAGACGCTCGCGCCCATTGACTGGACCGACGTGGCGCGATCCGACCTCGTGGGTTTTTCCACCACCACCGCCACCACCCCGGCGGCCTATGCAATGGCCGGGCGGGTGCGGGGCATGGGCATCCCCACCGTCATCGGCGGTTCGCACGTTACCTTCCTGCCCGACGAAGCGCTGGCACACTGCGACTATGTCGTGCGCGGCGAAGGCCACTACACGATGCTCGAACTGGTGGAGGCGCTGGAAGGCCGCAGAGACCTCGCTACCATTGCCGGCCTCTCGTATCATGACTCTGCCCGCACGCCGATGCACAACCCAGCCCGTCCGGCATGCACGCAAGACGAGTTCGCGGCGCTACCTGCCCCGGCACTCGACCTGATCGTCGGCCATGAGCACATGACCAATGTACCGATCATGACCCAATGGGGCTGTCCTTATGCTTGCGACTTTTGCTCCGTCATCCGCATGTTCGGGCGGGGCGTGCGTGCCCGGCGTATCGGGGACGTGCTGGACGAACTGGAGCACTATCGTGGCCGCGGGTCCATTTTCTTCTACGACGACAACTTTGTGGTGAGCAAAGCGCGCACCCAGGCGCTCCTGCGTGGGATGATCGAACGCGGCCTGACCATGCCCTGGTCGGCGCAGATGCGTGCAGAGGTAGTCTACAAGGACAAACACAGCCGCGAACTCGATCACGAACTGCTGAGCCTGATGCGCGAATCGGGGTGCCAGATGGTCTACTGTGGCTTCGAATCGGTCAACCCGGAGACGCTCGCGGCCTACAACAAGCGCCAGGACGTGCAGGACATCCGCGACAGTATCCGCGCCTTCCACGAGTACGGCATCCGCGTGCACGGCATGTTCGCGCTGGGCGCCGACACCGACACGCCCGAGACCTTCCGCCAGACGGTGGACTTTACGCTGCAGAATGGGATTGACACCGTGCAGTATCTCATCATCACTCCCTGTCCCGGTACGCCGTTCTACGAACGGATGAAGGCCCAGGGCCGGTTGTTGACGGATGACTGGAGCCGTTACGACGGCCATCACTGCGTCACCCAGCCGGCGCAAATGACACCCTACGAACTGCAGATGTACACCTACAAGGCGATGGCGCGCTTTTATTCTGCGCGTCACGCGGTAGGACTGGCGCTGGAAAACGCCCTACGCAACCTGCCGTTCTTGCTCACGCTCCTGTGGCGCGAGTGGCGGCTTCAGATACAATTGCCGCGTATGGCCCTGCTGTCGCTCCTCCCGTCGCGCAGGCCGGAGGTGCTGAACGTCTTGCAGCGTGCGGTTTCACGTGAATCGTGGCAACGGTTGACCGAGATGTTCACCGTCCCATTGCTCCGGCTGTACGGGCGTTTTCACGTACGGCAGTGGTTACGCCAGGCGCGCTCGCGAGACTATCTCGGCTTCCTGCGCCACAGGAGCAGCCCGTCACGCCGTCGCCAGGCCACCAGCCCATCCTGATCACTCAGGGCGTATCTGATTCTGCCTGGTTGCCCTCTCCCCCACAGGGAGAGGGCTTTTCTAACGCGCTTCTAATACAAACGCAATGCAATTCCAATGGCAAGAGTGCATAATACGGATACGCAAACCATAAGTAGGGGCGGGGTAACCCCGCCTTACCGGGCAATATCATCGCGCGAAAGGTTACGAGGTGAGCAATGCTCTTGCCATTGTTTCAGGGAAAAGAGAGGCACGAACTGGATAAGCCTAAGGCCGATTGGCCTGACGAACTGCCGGTGTTGCCGCTGCGCAACGTCGTGGCGTTTCCGCACGCGATCCTGCCGCTGGCGATCGGTGTCCCGCGTTCACTGCGTCTGCTCGAGGAGGTGCTCGAAAACAAACGGCTGGTCGTGCTGGCTGCCGCGCGCGATCCCGCAATCGAAGAGCCGGCCCCCGACGAGATCTATCCGGTGGGGACGCTCGCCCTGATCGAACGGGCGCTGCGCGTCGAGGGCGACTATCAGATTCTGGTACGCGGACTGATGCGCGTGCGCATTACCCAATGGCTGGCGGTCGAGCCGTATCTAAAGGCGCGGGTGGAGCCGTTCGCCGAGGTGGCCGCCGATCCGACCGAGATGGAAGCCTTGCGGCGTGAACTGCTCGCTGCCGCGCGCAGCATGCTGAGTTACTTTCCCCAGATCCCCGAGGGCATCGTGGACATTCTCGATCAGGTCAACGATCTGAGCGTGCTCCTGTACGCCATCGCTTCCAACGTCCGCCTCAAGGTCGAGCAGGCGCAGGAGGTGCTGGCCGGCGAGAACCTGGCCGCGCAGATGCGCACGTTGCTGGGGATCATGCAGCGCGAACTGCAGGTGCTGCAACTGAGCCAAAGAATCCGCGAGGAAGCTCAGGGGGAGATCGAAAAGACCCAGCGCGAGTACTTTTTGCGTCAGCAACTCAAGGCGATCCAAAAGGAACTCGGCGAGGACGAGGAGCAATCCGAAGTCGAAACCTACCGCCGCAAGGTCGAGGAGGCGGGCCTGCCGGAAGAGGCGCGCAAGGAGGCCGAGCGGGAGTTGGATCGCCTGGCGCAGATGAATCCGCAGTCGGCGGAAGCGGGCGTCATCAAGACCTATTTGGACTGGCTGACCGAACTCCCATGGAACAAACTCTCAGAAGACAATCTCGACCTCGAGCATGCCCGGCAGGTGCTCGACGAGGATCATTATGGCCTGGAGAAGGTGAAGGAGCGCATCCTGGAATATCTGGCGGTGCGCAAGTTGCGGCTGGAACGCGGTGTGGAGGAGCAGAAAGACGAACATATGGCAGCGATCCTCTGCTTCGTGGGTCCGCCCGGGGTGGGCAAGACCAGCCTGGGGCGCTCGATTGCGCGGGCGCTGGGACGCGAATTCACGCGCATGAGCCTGGGCGGCGTGCGCGACGAGGCCGAGATCCGCGGCCACCGTCGTACCTATATCGGCGCGCTGCCTGGACGTATTATCCAGGCGCTCAAACGCGCCGGCACCCGTAACCCCGTCTTTATGCTCGACGAAGTGGACAAGATCGGTGCGGACTGGCGCGGCGATCCGGCCAGTGCCCTGCTGGAGGTGCTCGACCCGCAGCAGAACTCGGCTTTCCGCGACCACTACCTGGACGTGAACTTTGACCTGAGCCAGGTGTTCTTCATCTGCACTGCCAACACGTTGAGCACGATCCCTCCAGCGCTGCAGGACCGCATGGAGGTAATCGAGATTGACGGCTACACCGAGTACGATAAGGTGCACATCGCCCAGGGCTACCTCGTGCCGCGTCAGATCAGGGTCAACGGCCTGCAGCCGGAAGAAGTACAGTTCACTCCAGATGGGATCAGGGCCATCATCCGCGACTATACCCGCGAGGCCGGGGTACGCAATCTGGAGCGTGAGATCGGGCGGGCGTTACGCAAGATCGCCACGCAGATCGCGACGTGCAAGACCGAATGCAGTGTGGCGATAGATGCCGAACGTGTGCACGAATTCCTGGGCAAGCCGCGTTTCCGCGACGAGGCCCGCCTGCGCACCGAAGTCCCCGGGGTGGCGATCGGCCTGGCCTGGACTCCGGCAGGGGGTGAAGTGCTCTTCGTCGAGGCCAAGGTAATGGAAGGCGAAGGCGGCCTGATCCTCACCGGTCAACTGGGCGACGTGATGAAGGAATCGGCGCGTATCGCGCTCAGTTACGCGCAGGGGAAACTGAAAGAGTTAGGACTGCCGCAGAACGCGCTCGACGGAAAAACGGTCCATCTGCACGTCCCGGCAGGCGCCATTCCCAAGGACGGTCCCTCAGCAGGGGTGACCCTGGTCACGGCGCTGATCTCGGAACTGACGCGGCGCCCCGTGCGCGGCGACGTGGGGATGACCGGTGAGGTGACGCTACAGGGCCAGGTGTTGCCCATCGGCGGCGTCAAGCAGAAGGTGCTCTCCGCTCACCGCTACGGCCTCAAGACCGTCATCCTGCCCAAGGCCAACGAGGTGGACCTGGACGAGGTGCCGCAGGAGATCCGCGACGAACTGACGTTTGTGCTGGCTGAGCACCTGGACGAGGTGTTGGCAACGGCGCTCACCCCGCGCGTCGAATTCGAGGCGGTAGACGAACAAGCCGTCGGCGGCGACGGCCACTTTCACCTGACGCCGGAGTTGGTGTAGGCGGGGTTGCCTCGTCCCTCTACATACCGCGCCTGCGGCGTGCGATGAGCACCGCACCAAGACCCAGCGCAGGCAGGGTCAGGCTCGGCAGGCAGGAGCACGGTCTGGAGGGTGCCCCACCCGAAGGGGCCGCAGTCGGCGCAGGCTGTTCTTCTCCGGCCGGCTCTTCGGTCGGCACTGCAGTGGGCCTGACGGTCGGCTCCTCGGTCGGCACCACAGTGGGCCTGACGGTCGGCTCGATCTCTGCGCCTGTCCATGACATCCAGAGCTCTTGTGTGGGCTCCTCGGACATCAGGTCAATCTCCCAGGAGACCGTGTTCGTCTCCTCGTCATATTCGGCGTTCTCCTGGGGCCCATAGTCGGTGACCGTCGCCGGGGCCGTGACGCGATAGTAGAACTTGATGTCCATCATCGCCAGCAGTTGTTCCATCTGCTGTTGCTGCTCGGGCGTCAGCGTGGCCTGCGGCTCCGGTGTCTCCTCCATTTCCCCGCTGCCCTCGGCCACCTCGCTGCTGACATCCTGGGTGTTTACGACGATGTGCATCGTTGTCACGTTGCCAGACTGCTCGAACGAGACCGCATCAACGTTATCGAACGCCGGGCTACTGCTCAGTGCTGCCAACTCATCCAGCGAGTCGAATGGCACGGACACGCGGACGCCGATCAGTTCTCTCTCCTCGTCCACGTACTCTTCGCAGGTGGCCCGCGGTTCCTCCTCGCACGCCTTTCTTGCGCTCTCGAAGGGATCCTGCGCCTCTTCTCCCTCTTCCGGCGTGGCGGAGGTCATCATGTCATAGGTATCTTGATCCAGCGCAGTGATCGCGATCTTTTCGCCGCTACCGTCCGGGCGGATGACGTTCTGGATCTCGAGGGTAATGCACCCGGTCAACAACAACGCGGTGCTCAACAGGACGACGGGCAATACTCTTTTCCACATAATGGCCTCCTCTATTCTGATTTACTCCATCCTGCTGATGGGGGCTTTCACCCACTACCTCGACACTGTGGCGGAGCGGGGTATTCCTGCTCCATAGTTTGCGGCAATTCGGCAATTACAGGATCACAGCACCGTTCGTGCGCCGGCCTCGCCGATAGCTGGAAGCCATCGGCTCAACTGATGAAAGCCCGCGCTGCGCGGGCTGGCGAAGCCCGAAAGGGCTTTGATCCGGCTCTCAGCCGTGCGTTTCGAACGCACGGCGACCGCCAAACCGGCGAGCATCTTGTTAGGCGCCAAACTGCGGAAGGATTTACGCCCAGAGCTCTAGCATTACCCTTGTACAGGCTTTCTCATTCGCATAACTGATTCCTAGACGCAAGTCTCCGGGCAATCCTGGAGCTCTTTTTGGTGCTCATCGGCCCAAATCCGGCACTTTCTGCGCGGATT
>DAOUBA010000049.1:0-2926 GCA_034432855.1 Anaerolineae bacterium
GGGACGGGCGCGGTTGCAGGAGGGCTTGTGGAAGTAGGGCCAGACTCACCTGTCGGCGGCGCGGGCAGTTGCAGGCGTCCATAACCATAACCGGTATCGGGGCCAGCCGGGCCTCGATCCACCGCATTCGCCAGTAAGAAATCCACCACCTCCTGGCGGGTGAATTCGGGGTGGGCCTGCCAGACCAGCGCGGCAGCACCGGCGACATGTGGAGCCGAGGCCGACGTGCCGTCAAAACCCTGCAGGCCGTAAGTGGCTCCGGAGACCCCCGTTGGCGCGGAGATTTCGGGCTTGAGCCGCCCATCGGCCGTCGGGCCCTGGGAACTATAATCCGCCAACACATCGGTGCGCCACTCGACCGCGCCCACCGTCAGCGAGCCGATCGCATCCCCTGGTGGACAAATGGTATGACCTGGTGATGCGTGGGCGACCTCTGCGCCTTTGACAAAAATGTCCAGCGTCGCAGCCTCGCTCACATCGTAGGCGGTGACGACAGCATAGATGGTCTCGCCATCCGCCTCATAGATGATCCCCTCAACCGGTTCCTGATTAGCCTCCCCTGACTGGGGGTTCTCGGAGGAGGCCAGTTTGCGGCCTGCGCCATCGTAAAGAAACAGTTCGTAATCCTGCACTGGCCGCTTCCAATCGTCCTCCCAACTCAAGACAACCAAGATGTATTCCTCACTGTTGTAGAGAGCCATTGCTTCCTCGCCGGGCATGAACTCGTGGATCGAGTCGCCATCCTCATCGCTAAAGACACCCCGATAGTGCGAGCGGGCCTCATTACCGGCAGCGTTGACCCATAGAATTCCCTTGGCGGCCAGATCGTCCACTAATCGGGCTCCCCATCCGCTGCCGTCGCGTCGGCCAACCAGATTGCCGGCAGAATGAGAGATTATTTTGACTCCCTGGGCCTGCAGCCATTCTACCGCCTCGCCCAGCGCCGCATTGCTCCCATCGTACCCGGCGAAGAAGAGCTCAGCATCTGGAGCGACCTCGTGGATGATTTCGGCGCAAGCGGTGCCGTGGTCTATATCGTCATCGTACCAGCCAAAATATTCGACCGTCACTTCGTCCGGCAGTTCGACACCCAACAGGGCCCGGTAGCCCGCGAATCCCTGGTCGAGGACACCGATACGCAATCCTGCACCGGTAAAGCCTGCCGCATACCACTCGTCGGCACCGATGACAGCAACGCCCTCTCCCTGAATGCCACTATCGTGGGGAATGTACTGTTCTGGCAACCGCACAGCAATGACATGCTCCAGTTCGGTGAGTTGCTCAAAGAAGGCGCCCGGCTCGTCGGCCTGCGCCTGGGCTCTGATCAGATCCAGGGGCACGGCGACATTGACCCGATCGCGGTAGGCGCTGACGACCTGGATACCGGCGCCTTCCAACTGGGCCGCCAGAGGAGCGTTGTCCTCCGTATCGAGCACCAGCGTGAGGCGCACGTCGCCCTCGGGGGTAAGCAGGCCACGCCGACGGGCCAGTTCCAGCGCCGCTTCCTCACCGCCCTCCTGATAGGCCAGGAGGAACTCTTTGTAGACGGAATCCAGTTCGGGGTCGGTAAGGATGGGAGCGAGATCGGGATATTGGGTCGCCAATTCCGCCAGCGAGACCGGCGGGGTAACGTTGAGCGTGGGCAGTGGGGGAAGCGTGGGATTGGGTGTAGCCAGTGGAGTGATCAGCCTGTCGGACGAGAAGACCGAAAAGAGAATAGCAGCCAGAATCAGCGCCACGCCGACGAGCGAAAGGATTTTCAGAATGGTTTGGTCCCTCAAATTCCTCTCCTTTCACTCAACGCACCGTGATCGGGATCGGTGGGGATTCCTTGATCTCCACGAATGGTGGAGTGGTCTGTACTTCTATCGTCACAACCACCCGTGGAGCGACCTCACCGGCGCTTGCGGCGCTCAATACGAACGTAGCCGAATCGGCCCCACCAGGGTCTATCACAGACCCCGAGGGCTCTGGTTGCCCCAGCAATTCCAGAAACGGCGCCACCCGCCCCACGAGTTGATAGCCTGTGATAATGAAGGGTAACCCCCCGGTGTTGGTCACGGTGATAGTGACGGTGATCCGGTCACCTGCCGCTACTTCAACGGCAGAAACAGCGAGGCCGACCACGGCGTCAAAGACCGGCTCTGGCGATGCCATAAGAGCCGGTCCGGGCGTGGCGGTCGGCGACAATGGGGTGTCGGTCTGGGATGGCGTGGGGGTCCAGGTCGGTGTTGGTGCGAAAGTTGGCGTTTCACCCATCGGCGTTCCGGTGGACGGCGTGGTGGGCGAAGCCAAACCCAACGTGGCGGCAACTTCCCTGCGAAAGACGATGCCCAGGATTACAAGGGCGACAATGCAGAGGAACATAGCGGCCAGAGCCACCCACAACGCCCATCCCGGGCCACCACGCCCGCGCTCAGCAGCGGGCGGAGGGGGTGTGGTCGGAGGCTGAGCATAGATCGGGGGCTGGGGCGGTACAGTTGGCATGGAGGGCACGGTGGGTGGTAACTGTGTATAGGGCGTGGGAGCAGCAGGGGCAGGCGGAGTAGGCGCGGTCGGCAACGGTCTGCCGCAGCGCGGGCAAAAGCGCGCGCCGGGCTTGGCAGTGGCACCGCAAGCCGGGCAAACACCGGCAGGAGGCGCCGACGTTGCAGAAGGCTCAACGGGAGGCGCAGTCTGCATCGGCTGTCGGCAGTTCTTGCAGAAACGGGCATCGGGGCGATTTTCAAAACCGCAATTCGGGCATTTCATAAGCGTCTCCTTTCTATCGGCTCAAATGATACGCGAACCGTATTCCCTATAGCATAGCGCGGCCTCTAGCCGCAACCCAATCGAATACCGATTGACCGCGCCGCCGTGAACCGGCGGCGCTGGAAGCGTTTCTCTCCTGGAAGAAACCCCGCCAGCACCGGCTCTTTCAGGCCGG
>DAOUBA010000050.1:0-15516 GCA_034432855.1 Anaerolineae bacterium
TACCAACTACCGACACCCGGTTGCCGAGGCTTCACAGGGCCGGTCCCTCCGCCTCTCTGGATAAGAGTGTCGCCGGGTATTCGATTTTGGGGCGATGATACTACGAAGGGGAGCAACTGTCAAGAAAGTGACATTGCATCGTGCGCTGTAAGGGGATCTATGCAGTGGCAGGCGAAGTAGGGATGGAGTACCCCCATAGGCGTTAACTTAAGGGCGATAGCAGCATCGCCTGGCCGCTGGTAACGCCGACTAAAGTCGTCCTCTTTGGGCTTCCAGCCTCCGGTCGGCCTTCGCCGACCGGGAAAAAGGCGTCGGCGCAGGCCGACGCTGGGCGCTTTCGCGCCCAGCCAGGCCGAATTCCAATCGGCGCCCCTGGCAGTGGACAGCCCGGCACCACGTTAAGTTAACGCCTATGTGGAGTACCCCACCCTACCTAAGGCGCCAATACGCGCCGGGCATCGGCATAGCCCAGGTCAATCAACTCGCGGCTCACCTCCGGCTCGTAGCGAATGATGCGCAAGAGGCTCGTCTGCAGACTGGGGGTGATCACTTTGCACTGCACCTGGCGATGCTTGCTGTCCAACTGGGCCGCCACCAGGCGGTTGACGTTCTCCAACTGTTTGAGGTCATTCTCGTAGGTGGCACTCAGTGCCAGGTCGAGGATCATGGTGAGGGCATGCCACGGCCAGCGCGGCGGCTCCATCTGCCGTTCGCCAATGGGCGAGAGCAACACGACGATGATCTCGTCGGCTCCGGCGTCAATGGCCCCCGCCAGCGGCGTGTTCGCCATCACCGCACCATCCCAATAGTGATAGTCGCCCACCTTCGTCCATGGGTAGACCAGCGGAATCGAGCAACTGGCGAGGATGTGATCGGGAGTGAGCGTCGTTTCGCGATTATCAAAGACACGCAGTTGACCGGTCTCGAGTTCGGTGGCAGCGATGAGCACGTGCTTGTCGGTGCGAGCAAGCGCGTCGAAGTCAATGTAGCGTTCGAGCGTCTTGCGCCAGGGAGAGGTATCGTAGATCGAGCGCCAGGGTTTGAGCCGCCAGAAGCGCTGCACGTCGCGCGTGCGCGTCGCCAGCCAGGCCGCCTCCAGTTCAGCCGCGCTGCGCCCGGAGGCGATGGCGGCGGCATTGATCGCGCCGATGGAGGTGCCGACCAGAATGTCGGGCAACAGCCCTCCCTCCTCCAGGTATTTATAGACGCCGCACTCGTAGGCCCCGCGGCCCCCACCTCCTGAAAGCACCAAGGCACGCACAGGATTGTTGTCCATTACTTCCTCCTCTGCTGTTGCAGAGACCATTTGGTATTTGGCGTGTAGCTGCCTGTCTGGACTGGGGGTAGTATGGCCTGCCAGTTGCCGGGCGATCAAATCGCCCGGCTCAGCAGGCAAAAGCCCTGCGGGCTTGCACCCGGTTCAGCCGTGCGCTGGAAGCGCACGGCCGGGCCGCGCAGCAATGAATCACCGAATGCTCTTGCATTATAACCCCACCGCAGCGCCTGCACAACTGAAACGCATTATCCAGAGAACGGATCTGGAGCGCCGGAATCCCCTTCCGGCGCTCAATTTCCGATCCTGGCAGCGATACGATCGCCCATCTCCCGCGTGCCGACCAGTTTGGCGCCCTCTTCGAGGATGTCCTTGGTGCGGTAACCCTCCGCCAGCACTGCGCCGACCGCGTCTTCGATGGCCCGCGCCTCGGTTTCCAGTCCCAGCGAGTAGCGCAGCAGCATCGCGCCGGTGAGGATGGTGGCAATGGGATTGGCGACGTCTTGCCCGGCGTACTTGGGGGCCGAACCATGAATCGGCTCGTACAGACCAGGCTTGTGATCGCCAATCGCCGCCGAGGGCAGCATCCCCATAGAGCCGGCAAGCATCGAAGCCTCGTCGGTCAGGATGTCGCCGAAGGTGTTCTCGGTCACCATCACGTCGAATACCGCCGGATAGCGCACCAGGCGCATGGAGGCGATGTCCACGTACATGCTCTCGAACTCGACATCGGGATAGTCCTGCGCCACGCGCGTGGCGACCTCGCGCCACAGGCGGGAACTTTCGAGAACGTTGGCCTTGTCCACCGAGGTGACCTTCTTGCGGCGCTTGCGCGCTAACTCGAAGGCTACACGTACGACACGCTCGATCTCGGCAGCGGTGTAGAACATCGTGTCATAGGCCGCTTCGATGCCGTCCACGATCTTGCGCCCGCGCTCGCCAAAGTAGAGGCCACTGGTCAACTCGCGCACCACCAGCAGGTCTACGTCCTTGATGACCTCCGGCTTGATCGTCGAGGCATGCAACAATTGCGGGTAGAGTTTAACCGGGCGCAGGTTGGCGAACACCTCCAGCCCCTTGCGCAGCGCAAGCAGCCCCTGCTCCGGGCGCACCGGGGCACGCGGGTCGTCGTATTTGGGGTCACCGACCGCACCTAGAAAAACGGCGTCGGCCTGTTTGCAGGCTTCAAGCGTCTCTTCGGTCAACGCCTGCCCCGTAGCGTCAATGGCGACGCCACCGATCAGGTGCTCTTCGAACTCGAACTCGTGGCCGTATTTGTTCGCGATGGCCTCGAGGACCTTGACGCCTTCGGCAATCACGTCGGGGCCGATGCCGTCGCCGGGGAGGGTGATGATTTTGGCATGCATTGTTGGGATCTCCTTGTTAGTTAGTTAGTTAGTTAGTTGGTTGGTTGGTTGGTTGGTTGGTTGGTTAGGCGGTGTAGACTTCCAGGAAGGCAGGGGTGACTTCGGGTGCGAAAAGGCGGATATTCTCCAGAATATGCTCCAAGTGCTCACGCACCGCCTGTGCGCCGATGCTGGCAGGGGCATAGGTCGTGAAGAGCGCCTGCTGCGTCTGCGGCGTGATCATCGTGCGGCGATCTGAGCCATAGATGATGCTGGAGAGCACGCCTACCGCATCGGCAATGAACATGTCGCCCGGCTTGAGCACGTTCTCCTGCCCGGCAATGTTGACGAAGCGTTCATTGCCGGTCGCCACGTCGAGCCGCAGCGGTTGCTCGACCAGCGCCAGGTCATGCCCGGCAGTGAGGAGCAGGTCATCGAGTTCCGCCATGAACATTGCTTCGACCAGCGCCGCCACACGCGGGATGGGCTTACTCTTGAGCGCGATGGATTCGAGTTGGAGCAAGAGGTGGTACGTTTTGTCGAAGCGTTTGTAATAGGCGGTGTAGGCCGCGATCGGCGGCAGCGCCTTGAGTGCGACACGGTCGAATCCGGCGTAGCGAGCACGTAGCCGCACTTCCAGGTCGGCCTTGCGGGCCTCCAGCGCGGGGTGGCGCTCCGGGTTCGTCGCGTTGCGCAGCGCCAGGATGCCCACTGCTGCGCCGGGATAGGTCTCTTTCCAGATTGTAGACACAGTGAGCATGTCTCTCCTCGTTACATGCCTTCGGTCAGTTTGGCGCAGACACTCTCGACCTTATCGGCCATCGTCTGCGCCCGGTCGGTACGGGTCTCCAGGCGGAGCGTGGTCACGATGCGCGGAGCACCCATCTCGTGAAGCGCCATGTGGCAGCGTTCTACCGCCGTGATCACGGCATCCCATTCTCCCTCCACGTTCGTGCCGCAAGCATGCAGGTGAACGGATAGCCCGGCCTCGCTCGGAATGCGTTCGCAGGCAGCCACGTACCTGGATAGCGAAACGCCCACGCCTATGGGGATGATGCTTGATGGTCTATCCTCGTCCGCCGTCCTATCCAGAAACGCCCACGCCTATGGGGATGATGCATACGTCGGCGATAACCTTCATGCGACGTTTATCCCACCTGTTGTAATCAACCCATACTCGATCGCATCCGCCAGCGCGATCCAACTGGCCTCGATGATGTTGGTCGAGGCGCCCACGGTAGTCCAGGTAGTCTCACCATTTTGCATATCAATGATCACGCGGGTGGTCGCCCCCGTGCCGTCCTTGCCTTCCAGGATGTGCACCTTGTAGTCGGCCAGATCGAACTGCGCCAGGGCCGGATACGTGGGCAGCAGGGCCTTGCGTAGCGCCGTGTCGAGCGCATTGACCGGGCCGTTGCCCTCGGCGGCGGTGTGGAAGATGTGATCGCTTACACGCACCTTGATCGTCGCTTCGGCAAAAATCCCGCGCCCTTCACGGTGCTCGACGACGACCATAAAGTCGAGCATCTTGAATGGAGGCTGGTAGCCCGGCAGAGCACGATAGAGCATCAGTTCCACCGAGGCGTCCGCCCCATCGAAGGTAAAGCCCTTGTGCTCCAACTGCTTGATGTGCTCCAGCACTTCCGCCAGGTTGGGGATGCGCTCGTGGGCAATCCCGATCGCCTCCGCCCTGCTTTGCAGGCTGCCCTTACCCGCCAGTTCCGAGATGAGGATACGCGGCTCGTTGCCCACCAGCGCCGGATCAATGTGCTGGTAACTCAAGGGATTGCGGCGCATGGCCGCCGCGTGGATGCCGCCCTTGTGGGCGAAGGCGCTCTGACCCACGTAGGGCGCCTGGCGGTAGAGGTTCTGGTTGGCGGCAGAGGCTACCGCCCGTGCAATGTGCGTCAGGCGCACGAGATTGCCTGGGGGCAGGGCCTGTATCCCCATCTTTAACTCCAGGCCGGCGATGAGGGTGCAGAGATTGGCATTGCCGCAGCGCTCACCGTAGCCGTTCATCGTCCCCTGCAAGTGGGTTGCCCCGGCGCGGACGGCCGCCAAACTGTTGGCCTCGGCCATGCCGCTATCATTGTGCGCGTGGATGCCCAGAAGAGCAGCCGGAAACGCCTCGCGCACCTCGCGTGTGATGGACTCGATCTCCCAGGGTAGCGAGCCGCCGTTGGTATCGCACAGCACCAGCGCATCCGCTCCCCCTTCGACGGCTGCCTGCAATGTGGCGAGCGCATACCGCGCGTCCGCCTTGTAACCGTCGAAGAAATGCTCTGCGTCGTAGACGACCTCGCGCCCTTGCGACTTTAAGTACGACAGGCTCTCGCGGATGATGCGCAGGTTCTCCTCCGGCGTCGTGCGCAGTACATCGGCAACGTGGAGCAGCCAGGACTTGCCCACGACAGCGACCACCGGCGTTTCGGCCTCCAGCAGGGCGTGAATGTTGGCATCGTCCTCGGGACGGCTGCCGACCCGGCAGGTCATCCCGAATGCGGCGATGCGGGCGCACTGCAAATCCATCCCCCGCACCCGCTCGAAATACTCACGATCCTTGATATTGGAGCCTGGCCACCCACCCTCGATGTAGTGCACACCGAGATCGTCGAGCAGGCGCGTGATCTTGAGTTTGTCTTCTACTGTAAGCGAAATACCCTCGCGTTGGGCGCCATCGCGCAGGGTGGTGTCGTAGAGTTGTACCTGTAGATTGACCATAGCCCCTCCGGTGTTAGTGATTGGTGATTGGTGATTGGTGATTGGTGGTTAGGGATTCGGTGGCTTGCCTAATCCCTAATCCCCAATCACTTGCCCAGCCGCTTCCTCGTATACGGCACCAGCCCACCAGCGGCGACGATTCTCATCACGAACCCAGGCAACGGCGCGGTGCGATAGGTTTTGCCGGTACGCTCGTTGGTTATCGTGCCCGCTGTTAGGTCGATCGCCAACCGGTCGGCTTTCTCGGTCTCCTCCACCGCCGCAGCGCATTCGAGGATTGGCAGGCCGACGTTGATGGCGTTGCGGTAAAAGATACGCGCGAAACTCTTGGCGACGACGCACGAGATGCCCGCACCCTTGATCGCCAGCGGGGCATGCTCGCGCGAGGAGCCGCAGCCGAAATTGTCGCCTGCGACGATAATATCGCCCGGCCGCACGCCGCCGACGAATGTCGGGTCAATGTCCTCCATGCAGTGTTGCGCCAATTCCTCCGGCGTGGACATGTTCAGGTAGCGCGCCGGGATGATGACGTCGGTGTCTATGTTGTCGCCGTATTTCCAGGCATTTCCGGTTATGGTCATTTGTTCCTCCGAATCGTGAAACGTAATACGTGATACGTGATTGGTGATTAGTGATTCGGGTGGCGTTCCGCCAGGGGGACATCATGCATCACGTGTCACGCATCACGCTGCCCATGATGTAGTGCATGCCTCTACAGATCCTGCGGGTGCGCGATTCTACCCGCCACCGCGCTCGCCGCCGCAACCGCCGGCCCTGCCAGGTAGACCTCGCTCTCCACGTGGCCCATGCGCCCACGAAAGTTGCGGTTGGTGGTACTAACGGCGCGCTCGCCCGCTGCGAGAATCCCCATGTGCCCGCCCAGGCACGGCCCGCAGGTCGGCGTGCTGACCGCTGCCCCGGCCTCGATAAAGGTCTCGATCAACCCCTCGCGTAGCGCGTCGAGATATACCTGCTGCGTGCCGGGGATGACGATGCAGCGCACGTCGGGATGCACCTTGCGCCCACGCAAGATCTCGGCGGCGACGCGCAAATCCTCCAGCCGCCCGTTGGTGCACGAGCCGATCACCGCCTGATCTATCTTGATCTCGCCCACCTGGCTGACGGGCCTGGCGTTCTCCGGCAGATGCGGAAAGGCGACCTGCGGCTCGATGGCGCTGACGTCAATTTCTATGACGCGCGCATATCTCGCGTCGGGATCGGGCTGATATTCCCGGTAAGGTCGTTTAACCCGCCCATCGAGATAGGCGCGGGTCTTGTCGTCCACGGCGAACAGGCCCGCCTTGCCGCCCGCCTCGATCGCCATATTCGCCATCGTAAAGCGTCCGTCCATCGAGAGCGCGGCAATCGCCTCACCCGTGAATTCCATCGCCATATAGCGCGCGCCGTCCACGCCGATCAGGCCGATGGTGTAGAGAATCAGGTCCTTGCCGCTGACCCACGGCTGCAATGCGCCGTGGTAGACGAAACGGATGGTCTCCGGCACGCGCAGCCAAACGATGCCGGTCGCCATCGCCACCGCGATGTCGGTCGAACCCATGCCGGTGGCAAATGCTCCCAGTGCGCCGTAGGTGCAGGTGTGCGAGTCGGCGCCCACGACCAGGTCGCCCGGCGCCACCAAGCCCTGCTCCGGCAGCAGGACGTGCTCGATGCCCATCCGCCCCACGTCATAGTGATGGGTCACGCCCTGCGCCTGCGCAAAGCGGCGCATCTCAGCGCACTGCTCCGCCGACTTGATGTCCTTGTTCGGCGCAAAGTGATCGGCCACCAGCACGATCTTGTCTGGGTCGAAGACCTTTTCGACGCCCAGTTTCTCGAACTCGCGCAGCGCGATGGGCGCGGTGATGTCGTTGGCCAGCACCACGTCCACAGCGGTCTCGACCAGATCGCCCGGCCACACCTCGCGCGGCGCGGGCTTGCCCGATTCATCCACCACGTGCGCGCCGATGATCTGTTCCGCCAACGTATGTCCCATCGCGCTCCTTTTCTTTGGACGCAGATTAACGCAGATTGACACAGATTTTTGATCCTCTCAGGTCTGAGGGCTTTTGAGCCACTGCATTGAGCCTTTGCGAGAGTTGTCGAAGGCTTTGCGTTTGACCTCCGGCTTTGGGCCAAAGTTGAGCAGCAGGCCAACCTCGTAGGGTGTGGCTTTCAGGTAGTTGAGCAACTGCGCCTCGTGCTCATCCAGCAGCCTCCCGACCGCCTTGACCTCGACGAGCACCACTCCGGCAACCACGAGATCGGCAAGGTATTCGCCTACCACTTCGCCGCCGTAATAGACCACGATGCGCGCTTCCTGGACTACCTCCAGCCCCATGCTGCGCAGTTCAATCGCCAGTGCGTTCTTGTATACCTTCTCCAAGAAGCCGTACCCCAGCATATTGTAGACCTTGTAGAACGTCTTGATGATCAACTCTGTGATCTCGGTATGCTTGAAACTCAACGCCTTCTCCCTCAGACAGGAAAACAATCAGCGTCTATCTGCGTTCATCTGCGTCCTATTGTTGTGCTTCGCGGCGGGCCGCGATCAACCGATTGAGCGCATGCATGTAGGCGTTGGCGCTGGCGACGATGATATCGGTGTCGGCGCCGTGGCCGCTAAAGACCCGCCGTTCGACGCCGTTCACCGGCTCCTCGGCCTGGATACGGATCGTCACCCGCCCTACCGCGTCAATCCCCTCGGTCACTGCCTGCACCGAGAACTCGATCAACTCGTTCGGCTCGCCGATGACGCGGTTGATGGCACGGTAGACCGCATCCACCGGCCCGGTGCCGTGGTCGGCGTCGCAGTAGATTTTGCCATCGGGGCCTTTGATGCGCACGGTGGCCGTGGGGATGCTGAGGTTGCCGCAACTGACTTGTACCTGCTCCAGGTGATAAGCCTCCTCGAAGAACAGGCGCGCCTCGTCGGAGACGATGGCCTCCAGGTCGCGCGTGTCCACCGTCTTCTTGCGGTCGGCCACCTCCAGAAAGCGCTGGTAGACCTTCTCGAACTGCTCCTCGTCGAGTGTGTAGCCCAGTTCCTCCAGGCGGTGGCGCAGGCCGTGGCGACCCGAGCGCGCCGAGAGAATGATGGCCGAATCGGGCGCGCCTACGTCGCGCGGGTTGATGATCTCGTAAGTGGTGCGTTCCTTCAGCACACCGTCCTGGTGGATGCCCGACGAGTGCGCGAAGGCGTTGGCGCCGACGATGGCTTTGTTCGGCTGTACCGGAATGCCGGTCAATTGGCTCACCAGCCGGCTGACCGGGTAGATGCGGCGCGTGTTGATGCGCGTGTCCACGCCGAACACGTCGCGGCGCGTCTTGAGTGCCATCACCACCTCTTCGAGCGAGGTGTTGCCGGCCCGCTCGCCGATGCCGTTGATGGTGACCTCAACCTGGCGCGCGCCGTTCAGCACCGCCGCCAGTGTATTGGCCGTCGCCATTCCCAGGTCATTGTGGCAATGCACCGAGATGATGGCTTTGTCTACGTTGGGCACATTCTCGCGGATGCCACGGATGAGCGCGCCGAATTCGGCCGGCGTCGAATAGCCGGTGGTATCGGGGATGTTGACGACGGTGGCGCCGGCGTCAATCACCGCCTCGACCACGCGGTAGAGGTACTCGGGATCGGCGCGGCCGGCGTCCTCGGTGTAGTACTCCACATCGTCGGTGAACTGCCGGGCGTACTTGACCGCCTCGACGCCCATCTCCAACGCGCGCTCTCGCGTGGTACGCAGTTTGTACTGGATGTGGACGTCCGAAACACCCAGGCCGGTGTGGATGCGCGGGCGGGCAGCGTCCTTGAGCGCCTCGGCAGCGACGTCAATATCCTTTTCGTTCGCACGCGTCAACCCGCAGATGATACAGTTACGGATTTCCCGCGAGATGCGCTGCACGGCCTGAAAATCGCCCGGCGAGGAGATGGGAAAGCCGGCCTCGATCACATCCACCCCCATCTCTTCCAGCGCGCGGGCGATTTCCAGTTTCTCGTCAATATTCATTGCCGCTCCCGGCGACTGCTCGCCGTCGCGGAGCGTGGTATCGAAGACCATTACGGTGGTTTTAGGTTCAACCCCGCTCTCGTCCATTGTCTTCTCCTCCTTCGGGGGAATTGGTGATTAGTGATTGGGCTGTCCTCCTTCCCAATCCCTAACACCCAATCCCTATTTCCTCCAATTCTCCGGCCGCAAGCCGCGCACCGCTGCCCCCGCGCGCCACATCTCCGACTCGCGCATCTCGCGCAGTTCGGCCTCCAGTTTCTCCTTATAGTCGGGCGCACTGTTGGCCTTGAGCACGATGGCGGTCTGCTCGCCGGAGGCGACGCTTTCGTACAGCCGGTCGAACACCGGCTCGACGGCCTTGCGGAACTCGTGCCGCCAGTCGAGCGCACCGCGCTGCGCGGTGGTCGAGCAGTTGGCATACATCCAGTCCATGCCGTTCTGGTCCACCAGGCGGATCAGGCTCTGCGTCAGTTCCTCGACCGTCTCGTTGAACGCCTCGCTGGGCGAATGGCCGTGCTTGCGCAAGAGGTTATATTGCGCCTCCATGATCCCGGCCAACGCGCCCATCAAGACGCCGCGCTCGCCAGTCAGGTCGCTATAGACCTCCTTCTGGAAGGTGGTCGGGAAGAGATACCCCGCGCCGATAGCGATCCCCAACGCGAGCGTGCGCTCGGTCGCGCGGCCCGTGAAATCCTGATACACGGCGTAACTGGCGTTGATGCCGCTGCCGGCCAGGAAGTTGGCGCGCACGCTGCGCCCCGACCCCTTGGGTGCGACCATAATCACGTCCACGTATTCAGGCGGCACGACGCCGGTCTGGTCGCTGTAGACGATGGAGAAGCCGTGCGAGAAGTAGAGCGCGTCGCCCTTCTTGAGGTGCGGCTTGATGTTGGGCCAGGTGAGCATCTGGGCCGCGTCGGAGACCAGGTACTGGATGATGGTGCCGCGATCCACGGCCTCTTCGAGCGGGAAGAGCGTCTTGCCCGGCTCCCAGCCGTCGGCGACAGCCTTGTCCCAGGCGGCCTTGTCGCCCGGCCACTGTCCGACGATGACGTTGATCCCGTTATCGCGCATGTTGAGCGATTGGGCGGGGCCCTGCACGCCATAGCCCAGGACGGCGACGATCTCGTTCTTGAGCACCGCGCGCGCCTTTTCCAGCGGGAACTCGTCCCTCGTCACGACCTCCTCGATCACGCCACCGAAATCTATCCTTGCCATTTTTGCTGCTCCTTTCAGTCAGATGATGTTATACCCGCAACTCGTACTTTGCATTGAACGAGTCAATCACTTGCTTGAGTCCCCAATCCAGAACTAATCTCACCTGGGTGACGATGTGGGAGGGAATCTCCCCATAGTACGCCTGAGCAATGCCTCCGGCCATGCAGGCGATTGTGTCGCTATCTCCTCCAAGGGAGATCGCCTTCCGAACAGCATCCTCAAAATCGCTCGATTCCAAGAAGGCGATGATCGCCTGTGGCACGGACCCCTGGCAGGAGCTGTCGAATTTGTAGGAGGGCCGGATGTCGTCCAATCGCCTGCTCAAATCGTAGCCGAACCTGCGCTCGACGAATTCCCTGATGTCCTTCTTGCCTTGCCCGATCCGCGCCAGGTAGATCGCACTTGCAATCGCCTGAGCCCCCCTGATCCCTTCGCGGTGGTTGTGCGTAACGACTGCGCTAAGTCTGGCCTCTTGTAACACTTCTTCCAGACTATCAAACGCGAACCCTACCGGACTTACACGCATTGCAGCACCGTTTCCATAACTGCGGTATCCCCGGAGAGAATCGCTCTTGAGCCACCGCTGAAACATTTGTCCATATCCGGCATCAGGGAATCTACGGCCATACTCTTTCAGTTTCCTCGCGTACAACTTTCGATTACGTCGCATCTCCACAAACTGCACGGGATGTGCTTGCCTATGCAGGATCGCATCGGCAACCGCTACAGTCAGGACTGTGTCATCTGTAAATCGGGAGAAGCGGTCAAACAGCCTGAAATCGGTGGTCTTGATATTGTGGTTCTCGAATACGGAACCGATCACGTCACCGATAATCGCCCCAATCAAGACGACCTCCTTCAGAGCAGGCCCACGCCTTCCACACACACCACGAAATTGAACCGCTCCTACGGCACACCGGGCTCGGTCATTGCGAGCCGCCCGGAGGGCGGCGAAGCAATCTCATCGGCGTAACCAGCATCGCTCCGTCGGCCTGCGGCCTCCTCGCAATGACGAACCCGCCTTCACCCCCGCATACACCGCAAAATTGAACCGCTTCCACAACACGTCGGTGGCGGAGAAGCCGGCCTGCTCCAACAGCGCCAGGTGCTGTCGCAGCGAGAGCGGCGATAGTCCGAGAAAATCCGCGTTCTCCTCCGGCGTCATCTTGCGCCCGCTGGCACTCACCTCCGGCCCGACGTAGCGCGGCAACCTATCCGTCATCTCTCACTTTCACGAACGGGCACGAGGCCCTATGCTACTTGCAGACTTGCCTACTTGCTATTGCCACCCCCACGTACCATCGCCACACGCCCGGTGCGCACCATCTCCAGGATGCCAAATGGCCGCAGCACCTCGACCAGCCCGTCAATCTTGTCCTCCGTGCCGGTCACCTCGACCATCAGCGAGTCCAGCCCCACATCCACCACCCGCGCGCGGAAGGTCTCCACCAATTGCATCACCTCCGACCGTCCGCCACCGTTGGTTTTGACCTTGATCAGCGCCAGGTCACGCACCACCATCGGTTTGTCCGTCACGTCCTCGACCTCGATGACGTTGACCAGTTTGTACAGGTTGTGCGCCACGATCTCGGCCTTGGCCTTATCGCTTTCCACGACGATGGTCATGCGCGAGACCCCCGGCTGTTCCGTGTGGCCGACGGTAAGGCTTTCGATGTTGTAGGCCCGCCGCCGGAACAGGCTGGCGACGCGAGTGAGCACGCCGGGCTTGTCTTCGACCAGGGCAACCAATGTGCGACTCATTTCACACCTCCTTCTCGGCTGGCAACGGGCGGCGGATCATCTCGTGCAGCGGTCTCCCTGCCGGCACCATCGGATAGACATTGCCGTCCTCTCCCTCCTGGGCCACCACGAACTCGATAAAGGCCGGCCCATCGTGGGCGCGAGCCTCGGCAATCGCTCGACGCACATCTTGCGGCTCGGTCACGCGCCAGCCGTGAATCCCATAGGCCTCCACCAGTTTGACGAAATCAGGATTCACCAGATATGTGGCCGAATAGCGCCGGTCGAAAAAGAATTCCTGCCACTGGCGCACCATCCCCAGGTAAGAGTTATTGAGCAACGCCATCTTGATCGGCAGTTTCTCCTGAACGACGGTGCCCAGTTCCTGGACGGTCATCTGGAAGCCGCCGTCGCCGAGGATGGCCCACACTTCCTTATCGGGGCAGGCGAACTGGGCGCCGACCGCCGCCGGCAGGCCAAAGCCCATCGTCCCCAGGCCGCCAGAACTGACAAAGCCGTTGGGCCAGTCGTGGTGATAGTACTGCGCTGCCCACATCTGATTCTGGCCTACGTCGGTGACTGCGATCGCCTGTCCCTCGGTCATCTCCCAGATCGCGTGGACGATGCGCGGGGCCAGCAGGCGGCCGTCCTTCTCCGGTCGGTTGATGATGTCGCGGGCGCGGGTGTCTGCCCGCCATTGTTCGATCTGCTCCAGCCACTCCTGATGCGAAGCCGGCTCCACCAGCGGCAAGAGTTGCTCCAACACCTGCCTCAAGTCCCCCAGGATGGGCACGTCCACCTGCACATTCTTGTTCAACTCTGCCGCATCAACGTCCACGTGAATCTTGCGCGACTTGGGTGCGTACTCGGCCAGTTTGCCCGTTACCCGATCATCGAAGCGCATGCCGAAGGCCAGCAGCAGATCGGCCTCCTGGATGGCGTGGTTGACGAACGCCTCGCCGTGCATGCCCATCATCGCCAACGCCAGGGGATGGGAGGCGGGAAAGCCGCCCTTGCCTAGCAACGTAAACGCGACCGGGATTTGGGTCTTTTCCGCAAACGCCCGCAGTACCTTCTCTGCGCCCGAAATCAAGACGCCGTGCCCGGCCAGGATCACCGGCCTCTGGGCCTGGTTGATGAGCGCAGCCGCCGCCTGCACGGCTTCGGGATCCCCCGGCCCCACCTCCCTGTAGCCCGGAAGACGCACCTCCCCCTCCGGCGGCTCGAACTCGGTCTCGGCCAATTGTACATTCCTGGGCAGATCAATCAACACCGGCCCGGGCCGTCCACTGCGCGCGATGTAGAACGCCTCATGGATGATATAGGCCAGTTCCTGCACGTCGGTCACAAGATAATTATGCTTGGTGATCGGCAGCGCGATACCGGTGATGTCGGTCTCTTGAAAGGCGTCGGTCCCGACCAGGGGGAGGGTCACCTGGCCGGTGACGCAGACCATCGGGACGGAGTCGAGCATCGCGTTGGCGACACCGGTGACCAGATTGGTCGCGCCGGGGCCGGAAGTCGCCATCGCCACGCCGACCTTGCCGGAGACGCGGGCATAGCCGTCGGCGGCGTGAGCCGCCCCCTGCTCATGGCGGACCAGGACGTGGTGGATGCTCTTGTATTCGGGAAGCACGTGATACGTGGGCATGATCGCTCCGCCGGGGAAGCCAAAGACGACTTGCACGCCCTCCCGCTGCAACATCTCCCACACGATTTGCGCACCGGTTCTTTTCATCTCTCTCCCTCCATCCATAGCGCGGCCTCTGGCCGCAACCAAATCGAATACCGATTGACCGCGCCGCCGCGAACCGGCGGCGCTGGAAGCGTTTCTTTCCTGGAAGAAACCCCGCCAGCACCGGCTCTTTCAGGCCGGTGCGGCCAAGAGCAAAATCTTCGCGGTTGCGATAGTTTTTCGAGAGCAATACTATAAAAATGAAAGAGCCGCCCGGTTGGGCGGCTCCCTGCTCCCGGCATCGCCGTCCCAACCGCTGAGTGCTCCTGAGATTACACGAGCGCGACGATGGCCGAGAGAAGCAAAGCATGCGCTCCTCTGGCGGCTGTAGGGCCCATAGTGCTCCGAGATTGATGGTTGCTCATCTGTCCTCATAAACGACCAGGGCCGCCCCGTTGGGCGGCCCTGATTTGTGCTCAAGTGTGCGGTGAGGTTCACCTGCCCAACGGGTTACGGCTCCTTCCCAATAACGAGGGTAAGGAGCAGGTTGGACAGGACGACCAAGATGAAGGAATTATTCTTCACGGTAACCACACCGGGTTCAGGATTTGCTAAGATTATAAGACAACTCGCGGAATTTGTCAAATTCCGTGGAGATGGTTCAGTCTGTCCAGAGTAAGTGGACAAGGTTGCCGGCGGGATCCCTTTCCTTAAGAAAGACCGCCTTGATGCCGGGTTTGATGACCGGTTCCTCGAAGGCTACCCCCTGCGCCTCCAGGCTCGCCACCGCTTTCTCGAAATTGGATACCCGTATGGCCACGTGGCATCTGTCGGTGATGGCCTCTTTCATAATCTCGATCCGGCCACTCCCCTTACCGCTGGCGAAGAAAGATGACCGCCCCTCTCGCAGATCGAAACCGAACCGGTCCTTATACCACTCGGCGATGGCTTGGGCGCTGGCCTCTTTCGTTGGGTAGAGCCCCACGTGTTCCACACCCAGAAAAAGCGGCACCCCCCGCGCATCCCTGATCCACTGCAACACCTGCCGCACCTTCGCCGTGATCCCTTCCCAGTCGCCTGCCGCCACCAAATCCTTCCGTACCAGATTCGACCCCATCCCTACACACGCTACCCCAGCCTCAAACCACGCCCGGATGCTCTCCTCCGTGGCTTCCACCCCCCCGGTCGGCATGATCCGCGTCCACGGACAGGGCGCTAACAGCGCCTTCACAAACTCCGGCCCTCCCACCGAGTCCCCGGGAAAGATCTTGACGATCTCCACCCCCAACTCCTCGGCGTAGGAAATCTCCGAAGCACTGCCACAGCCCGGCGAATAGGCCACCTTCCTGCGGTTGCACAGCCGCGCCACCGCCTCATTGAGCACAGGCCCCACCACAAAGTTCGCCCCGTACGCAATGTACAGCGCCGCCGTCGGCTCGTCGATCACCGAGCCTACCCCCAGCATCACCTCCAACCCCTCCCGATCCACGTACCGCGCCAACTCCTTGAAAACCTCCGGCGCAAAATCCCCCCGATTGG
>DAOUBA010000051.1:0-2451 GCA_034432855.1 Anaerolineae bacterium
GCAATCGGCTTTGAGATCAATCCCTACGCTGCTTTGGCTTGTCGCGTAAAAGCGAACATCCACAAGATCGACGTGGGCGCGTTGCACGAGAACATTGTGCGATTCCAGACATTCTACGGTGAGAAAGCCCCCTCCGATTACGCGCCCACAAGCGCACCGCCCAAAGGGTTTCGGACGCGCGCCGCCTTCTACAGCCCGCGCGTGCTCCGCAAAGTGCTCATCCTGCAGGACTTTATTGAGACCCTCGAAGACAACAGCCAGCAAGACCTTTTCAGGCTGGCCTTCGCTTCAACGATGGTACGCTACTCCAAAACTGTCACCTGCCAAGATATTCCCCCACCCCTATGCCAAGGAATTCACCCACCCTTGGCGTGCGGGTCTGATTGATCTTACTCCCGGTCGTTCTCCTTGACAAGTAACGGCACGCGGTCCGGTCGCAGGAGAGGCCGATAGCTCCGGCCGTCCAGGACCAGATGGTGCGAGCGGTTGATCAGTCTGTCCAACGCGGCCTCGGCGAGCACCGGATTGGGGAACAGCGGGTACCAGTCTTGTGGCGCCCGATTGGAGGCGATCATCGTAGACAGCTTCCGGTGCCGCTCGCTGATGAGCTCGAAGATGTCCTCGGCCTGTTGCGGCGTGAGTTCTCGCAGGCAGAAGTCATCAATGATCAGGAGGTCCGGGTGCAGATAGGTGCGGAAGCGGGCGTCCCAGGTGCCGTCTGCATGGCCGCCGCCCAAGTGGGCAAGCATGCGATTGGCCCGGATGTAGAGCACCTTGTAACCTTGGCGACAGGCACAGTGACCGATCCCTTGCAGTATGTGGCTCTTCCCTGTGCCGACTGGGCCGCACACGATCACCGACTCCCCTGCTTCGACGAAGTGGCAGGCGGCCAAGTCACGGATCTTCTGGGCGGGGACCTTGGGGTTGAAGCCAAAGTCGAACTCCTCCAGGGTCTTGACCTCCTCGAAGCGAGCTTGGGCGACGCGGTAGGCGAGGCCCTTTTGCTCACGGCGGGTGATCTCGTCTTCGAGCATCAACTCCAGGAACTCCAGGTAGCCGAGTTGCTGGTGTTGCGCCTGGTCCAGGCGGACTTGCAGGGTGTCGAGCATGCCGCCCAGGCGCAGTCGCTTGAGCGTGGGCTGTAGATGGTGCGCGCTAACCATGGGTAGCCTCCTTTTCGAGTTGCGTAGCGGCTGCAAAGAGTTGGTCTGGGCCATGTAGATAGGCCCCGGCAGCGGCAGCCGCAGCGCTGCGATCGGGCGCAGGCAATGGGTGCTGCCCTTCGCGGGCTCTGTCGAGGATGTTGCGGACGGTCCGATAGGCCGGGTCGCCGTACACCAGGGCCAGTTGGCAGGCCGCATTGGCACGCTCGGCACCGTACCTTTCGGCGAGGCGGATGATGCCCTGGCACTGGCGCAAGTAGTGTAGGGCATGTTGCGCCAGGAGCGCCTCGACGACCTGGGCAACGGCGGGACCCAGCAGCTGCGCCTGGGCACGACACCAATCGGGGTTACGCTGGAAGAACTTGGCCTTTTCCGGAGGGTAATCGTTCCAGTCGGTCTGGCGGCGGCCATCCTTGGACCGCAGATGGGTCTTGACCAGTTCCTGGTCCAGGTAGAACTCAACCGTACGCTCGGATACGCGCACTGCCAAGGTCTTGCCGACATAGCGATAGGACACAGAGTACGGGACACGTCCGACCTGGACATGGCAATCGCGTGCGACTTTGCCTTGGGTCCAGGTCGCCACTTCAAACGGTTCGGGAGGCAGGGTACGTAGTGCGGGCGCCTCAACTCGCAGGAAGAGATCGAGCGGACGCTGCCGGGTGGTGCCGTGGATGCGCTCGCCGGCCACCGACAGGCACCACTTGGCGGCAGCCTGGTTCATCTCGGCCAAGCTGTTGAAGGTGCGGCCGGCATAGAAGCTGTCGCGGATGTAGGGCATGGGGCGCTCGACGCGCGGCTTGTCCTTGGGGTGAACGACCCGGCAGGGGTCGATCAGCACACCGTAGTAGGTGGCCAGTTCGGCGTAGCCGCGGTTGATGGCCGGATCGTAGAGGTCTGGACGCAGCACGCCGGGCTTGAGGTTGTCCACGACGAGCAAGAGCGGTGCCCCACCGAAGAAAGTGAAGGCAGCGACATGCGCCCGGGTCCAGGCCGCTTGATCCATCCGGGTGACCACGTAGACGAACATGTGGCGGCTATGGCTGAGGACCATGGAGAAGGCCCACAGCTTACGCGGCTTGCCCAGGGCAGGGTCGTGCCATTGGCCGAGATAGCCAAAGTCGATCTGAGCTTCCTTACCGGGCGGCGGGTCATCGCGGAGCACGGTGGGCTCGGCCTGCTTGGCCCGCTCAGGGAGGTAGTGCTCGACGTAGCGGTGGAAGCTGCGCAGGGAGGCTTGTAGGCCCTGCTCGTCATGGAGGCGTTGCCAGACCGTGGTCACAGTGTT
>DAOUBA010000052.1:0-2137 GCA_034432855.1 Anaerolineae bacterium
CCATACTACCCCTAGTTCAGACAGGCGGCTACACGCCAAATACCGAATGGTCTCTGCAACGAATAGGAGATGGCTTCGGATGCTCGCCACGCTCCGCTCGCGGCTTCGGCTATGCGCCCTCGCAATGACACGGAACACGGCCATATCGAACTGCCCACAGGGTTAGTTTTGCGGAACTGCGAAATATCAGGAATTCCTTCGTGTCCTTTGTGTACCCTTCGTGCCCTCGGTGGTTTTTGATTCCGGCTTGTCCGGGTTAGGGATTCGCCCGCGAATAGGGATTCGCGGGCTACGATCCCCGCGCAGCGCCGGAATCCCCATTCCGGCGCGGGGAACAGCACCGGTTGGCAACTCGTCCCGTTTGTGTTATCATACCCGCAGAGAGTAGAGCGAACTGCCCACTTGCCCTATCTGTGCACAGGTGCACAATGGAAGCCTTCGACCTCGACCGATACGCAGAAGCGTTGGAGCGCTACTTCGCCTCACTCGCCGAAGTAGTGGCAGCGTACCTGTTCGGCTCCCACGCCAGGAGACGCGCCTGGGCGCACAGCGACGTGGACGTGGCAGTGCTCCTGGAGGGCCGCCCCGACGACGATCACTGTTTCGACATGCGGCTGGAGGTCATCGGCGGGCTGATGGGAATCCTGCACACCAACGACGTGGACGTGCTGATCCTCAACCAGGCCCCGCCGGCGCTGCGCTACGCCGTGCTGCGCGATGGCATCCTTCTCTTCTGCCGCGACCGTCAGGCGCTGATCGAGTTCCGCGTGCGGACGCTGAACGAGTACCTGGATTTCAAGCCGATCTTGAAGCGGCACGGAGACGCCATCCTGGAAAAGGCGCGGAAAGGAGAGTTGCTCAGTGGATACGACCCCTATAAGGATACGCTTGAGCGTTATCGGCGATTGCGTGAACGCCTTGCGGAAACTGCGCCCGCTGACGTATGACGAGTTTGCCCGCGAGCACGTTCTCGTCGGTTCGGCAGAGCACGACTTCCAGGTCGCCATCCAGGCCGCCCTCGACGTCGCCAGTATCATCCTGGCCGACCAGTCGGCCACGCTGCCCAAAGAGTACAAAGATATCTTCCCCGCGCTGGCCGAGATCGGCGTCCTGCCGGCCGACTTTGCCCAGAAACTGGTCAGCATGGCCAAGTTCCGCAACGTACTGGTGCACCTGTACCTGGAGGTGGACTTGAAGCGAGTCTATCGCTACCTGCAGGAGAACCTGGACGATTTCGAGACCTTTGCCCGCTACGTGAGCGAGTGGCTGCAAACACACGCGGCAGAGGACTGAACCCCCTTTACTTATGGAGCGCCGATGAAGCCGATTCGCGCAGGCGTGATGACCGTCAGCGACAAGGGCTACCGCGGCGAGCGCGCCGACGCCAGCGGCCCGCTGCTGGCCGAACTCTTGCGCAAGATGGGCGCCGAGGTCGTGCAGCAGACGATCGTGCCCGACGAGCGTGACGCCATCGAGCGCGAGTTGCTGCGCCTGGCCGAAAAGGCGCGGGTGGACCTGATCGTGACCACCGGCGGTACGGGCCCTGCCCCACGCGACGTGACCCCAGAGGCGACGCGCGCCGTCATCGAGCGCGAGATGCCGGGGCTGGCCGAGGTGCTCCGTTGGGAGGGCTATCGGCGCACCCCACTGGCCGTGCTCTCGCGCGGCGTGGCGGGCATTCGCGGCCAAACGCTCATCGTCAATCTGCCAGGCAGCCCCAAGGCTGTGCGCGAGGGGATGGAGGTACTCGCGCCGCTCCTGCCCCACGCTATCCAGATGCTGCGCGGGGTGGATACGGAGCACGCGGCGGAAGGCAAACTGTTCAGGGCGTAACTCTTATTCGCGGCCTGAATAGAAACTCTGTACGGTGTAAGCGCCTTTGGCTTGGTGATAGTTCTTGGGACACGGGTTTTCGGCGAGCGTATCACGGTGGGGACAAGAATAGGCGTGGCATGAGCCTGAGACGTTCGTTAGTAACTATTCAGGTGGTGACTGGAAGTCGCCCTTTTGGGCCTGCGGCCATTGGTCGGCCTTCGCCGACCTGCTCCTTGCTGCACCACCGGGCAGTGTCGGCGCAGGCCGACACCTGGCGCGAAGCGCCTGAAGAGGGCGATTTCAATCGGCCCTGAATAGTTAC
>DAOUBA010000053.1:0-1588 GCA_034432855.1 Anaerolineae bacterium
TCGGCCTCCTGGACGCTGCGCGATGAACAGGGCCAACGTACCGTCTACGCCCAGTTCCGCGACGCGGCAGGAAACGCGGGCGCCGTCGCCTCCGACGCCATCGGCCTGGACACGGTGAGCCCGCAGAACTGCTCCACCCGCATCAACAACGGCGCCGAGTTGACCAATCACCGCACCGTCACCCTCACCCTCTCCGCCTCCGACCCCGGCTCCGGCGTTGCCCAGATGCGCCTCTGGAACGACGGCGAGAGCGAGCCGACGGCGTGGGAAGCCTATGCCACGAGCAGGAGTTGGACGCTGCGCGATCTGGACGGAACCCGCACCGTTTACGTGCGCTTCCGCGACGCGGCAGGCAACACCGCCGCCTGCAACGATACCATCGGCCTCGACCGCGTGCCGCCGTCGCTCACGCTCGCCCAGCCGACCGATGGCCGGCTGCTCGGCGTACTCCCGCTCACCGTGCGCGGCCAGAGCCAGGTCTCGGCGACGGTTCAGGCGTCCGTGCCCCAAAGCGGTTGGCGCTCCTCCCCCTGGGAACTCTCCGCCGCCGACTTTAGCCTGCGCGTGGATCGGCTGGCCGAGGGGCTCAACACCCTCGTCGTCACCGCCACCGACCGGGCGCAGAACTCTACCGTCGTCACCCGCACGGTCTGGTACGATCCGGCCGGGCCGGTCGTTACCGACCTCCATCCCGTCGGCGCGGTGGGGAGCGCCACGCCGACCATCCGCGCCGCCTTCATCGTCACCGGCAGCGCGCCGGTCAGTGTGAGTGACACGCGCATCGCACTGGACGGGCGCGACGTGACGACCGACGCCGTGATCGGCCCCGCCGGTTTCTTCTACACCCCCACCACGCCGCTGGCCGAGACGGAACATCGCGTCGCCCTCGAGGTCGCCGACACTGCCGGCAACCGCAGTAGCGCTGCCTGGTTGTTCCGCGTTGATCTCGCCACCTGGGTGACCATCACCCATCCGGCGGCGCAGTTCAACGCGCTCCACACCACGGTGGCGGGCCGGGCCGAGCCGGGCGTCACCGTCACCCTGCAGGTCAACGGGTCGTCGGCCGGAACGACCCGCGCCAACGGCGAGAGCGGCGCCTGGACGCTCGCCGACGTGCCGCTCGAGGTCGGCGGCAACACCCTGCGCGCCACGGCGACCGACGATCTCGGCCACAGCGCCACGGCCACGCGCATCGTCACCGTAGACCCGCACCTGCCCTGGGCCGACGTGCGCGCCGTGCCGGAGACCTTCAGCCCTGGCGGCGCCATTCCCTTCACCACTTTCATCCTCAGCGCCACGGCGCCGACAGGGGAGGGACTGGCCGCCTGGCACTTTGCCATCCTCAGCGGGACGGAGGTGGTCACCCAGACCGGTGGGGATGGTGCGCCGGTTTCCCGGTTGGTCTGGGAGGGGGAAGGGCTGCCCGAGGGCGCGTACACCTACGGGGTCGTGGTCACGGCGACCAACGGCCTGGCCTATGCCACACCGCCGCAGGTCGTGCGCATAGACCGCACCCCGCCCGCTGCGCCGGTCATCACCTGGCCGCCGAGCGGCACCCGCTCCGCCGAGGGCCTCATCCGCGTCGAGG
>DAOUBA010000054.1:0-51958 GCA_034432855.1 Anaerolineae bacterium
TAAAGCACCGGGCTGAACAGGCAAAAGCCCCCTTCGGGGGCTGAAAATAAGCCCGGCAGGGCTTTCGTTTGGCTCAGCCGTGTGCTTTGAGCACACGGCGGCGCTCAACCAACGTTCGTCCCCCCCAAGATTTACATGCGCCCCTTGCCGATAGTCCCGTAGCGTGCTATAATTTGCGCCAAATCGGAGGAGTAGCAAAAGAATGGCAGTCTATCTAAACGTTGCCCAGATCCTCATTAGTATCGCGCTGATCGTGGCAGTCCTTCTGCAGATCAAGACCAGCAGTCTGGGGGGAATATTCGGGGGCGCGGAAAGCGCAGTCTACCGAACACGGCGCGGGGCGGAGCGCGTACTGTTTCACATCACGATCGGCCTGTCCATCGCATTCTTCGTCATCACCATCCTGAACGTGATCGTGGTCGGTTGATCTAGCGAGACATCAGTGTCAGGGTGCTTCGGGACCCCCGGAGCACCCTTAACTTGTTGGCGTGTTTGTAGGGGCGAGAAGGCATTCTGTGACCCGTCACCTCCGTTGGCAAATCCTCCTCATCCTCATCGGCGTCGCGCTGGTGGGCCTCTTCCTGACCTACCTGGCTGTCAACTATACCACTGTGCTCCGCCCGGGCCGGGGCGGGACTTATGTAGAGGGCATCGCCGGTTTTCCGCGCTACTTGAATCCCTTGTTGAGCAGGTATGGCGAGGTGGATCGCGATGTCTGCGCGCTGTTATTCAACGGGCTAACGCGCCTGAACGAGCGCGGAGAAGTCGAGGCGGACCTGGCCCGGAGTTGGGAAGTCACGCTCGACGGCCTGATGTACACGTTCTACCTTCGTCCCAACGTCTACTGGCACGACGGTGCCCCCCTCACTGCCGACGACGTGGTCTTTACAGTCGGCCTGTTGCAGGACCCTGCATTCCCCGGCCCGCCTGAACTGGGCGCCGATCTCTGGCGGGCCGTGAAGGTCGAGAAAGTGGACCGCTACACCGTGCGCTTCTTCACCCTGCCCGGCCCCTACGCCCCGTTTCTCGATTACACCACCTTCGGCATTTTGCCCGCCCATTTGCTAAGTGGCACACGTGCTGCCGACCTGCCCGATGCGGCATTCAACCTCAGTCCGGTGGGCAGTGGCCCTTTCAAGTTGGCGGACATAAACGTCGAAAGCGGCGTCGTCACATCTCTGGTGCTGGAGCAGTTCCCCTACTACTATGGCGCAACGCCCTACCTGGATCGTATCCAGTTCCGCTTCTATCCAAGCAGCCAGGTCGTCCTCGATGCCTACGAGGCGGGCGAGGTGGAAGGGATAGGCTCCATCCCAATAGCCGATCTGTCCCGCGCACGTGCCCTCACCACACTCAACCTTTATTCGGCGCAACTCGCCGAGTATGGCGTCGTGTTTCTCAATCTGGCCCGTGCCGACTTGCCGTTCTTCCAGGAACAGGAGGTGCGCCGGGCCCTATTGTACGCGCTCGACCGACAAAAGATTATTGACGGTGCTCTGAGTGGACAGGCGCTGATTGCCCATAGTCCCTTGATCCCCGGCACCTGGGCGTACAAGGCAGACGTGCAACACTACGAATATGACCCTGCCCAGGCCCAGGCGCTCCTCGACGAGGCCGGCTGGATATTGCCGAGGCGTGACGATGGGATACGGCACAAGGGAGATCGCCCTTTGGCCTTCACACTGCTCACCTCCAGCGAACCGGCACGCGTCGCCGTGGCCCAGATGCTCGCCGAGCAGTGGGCTGCAGTCGGGATCACCGTGACGGTGGCGACAGTCTCGCCGGCGGAGGCATTTGAGGCGTTGGAGAACCGCCGTTTCGAGGCCATCCTCATCCATCTGTCTCTGCCCGGCGATCCCGACCCTTACCCCTTCTGGCACGAGACGCAAGTCGAGGGGGGACAGAACTATGCCGGGTTCAAGCATCGCCGCATCAGCGAGATCGTCGAACAGGCGCGGATCACACTCGACCGCGAACAGCGGCTACAACTGTATTACGAGTTCCAGGATGTCTTTGCTCAGGAGGTGCCGGCGTTGCTGCTCTACGTGCCGGTCTATACCTACGGAGTAGGCGAGCGTATCCACAGCGTGCAGATCGGCCCCTTGACGCATCCCTCAGACCGTTTCCGTACCGTCGCTGCCTGGTGGATCGTCCCGCGCCGTGTCTTCGTCAGTGCATCCGAGGCGCGGCTACCTTGACAACGCGAGTGTTTGATGTAAAATAATCCTTGCTCCGAAAGAGCGCTGCCGAAGTGGCGGAATTGGCAGACGCGCTGCGTTCAGGGCGCAGTGGGTGTACGCCCATGTGGGTTCAAATCCCACCTTCGGCACTCAACCCTGGGGCGGGGACTCGTCTCAGGGTTTTTGTATGCCGCCCAGGCACCAGGCTTGACCCCGTTCAGGGATTGGGGTAAGATTGGTCATGATGAATACTGCACTACGGCTCCGCAGTCTCCAGGAGGTGCTGTATGCCGCTCTTCAAACCTGACCGCGGCCATCTGGCCATTGGCGTCATCGTGATCGGTATGCTTGCTATCGTGGCTAGCACGGCGTGGGGATTCGGTCAACAACTGGTATTGGCACGGGAGATGCGGGCGGAGGAGAGGCGGCTGGAGCAGGCAGTGGCCACGGAGCAGGCTCGCAACGATGCCCTGAGCGCGCAGTTGGAGTACGTCAAGTCCGATGAGTATGTGGAGCACTGGGCACGGACGGAGGCCAAGATGGCGCGGTCGGGCGAAGTGGCCGTGATACCGCTCATAGATGCGACTGCGGAACCGGCGGATGGTGCACAACCCACACCGTCGCCCGAACCCGAGGCGCAATCCCTCTGGGCCGAGTTATGGGAACTCGTGTTCGGCTCGCCGGAACAACCTTGACGCAATCGCTCAGATGATGTATAATGCAAAACGCATTGCGGGGTAGAGCAGTGGCAGCTCGTCGGGCTCATAACCCGGAGGTCGTTGGTTCGAATCCAACCCCCGCTACCTGAGAGCAATCGCAGACCGTAAGGCCACCCGTTTTGAGCAAGCCTGACGATCTTCGGTTCGTGGGATCCCCAAAAACAGGAGGATTTCGATGAACCGTAGACCATCAGGCTTGTTGTTATCCAAGGCGCTTGTCGGATTCCTGCAGTATAAGGCTCAAGCGGGCTTGCTGGCGCTCGATCTGGGCCAGGGCCTCTGGGAGGGTGCGTCGCCGCGCTTGCAGGACTTGGGGCAACCATTCTCCGGCTTGAGCACGCTCCAGCCCTCCGGCGGCCAGAAAGCGGCTTCCCCGCTGCCCCAGTCTCTTATGTAAAGCCTGCTCCAGAATTGAAATGCACCCCGTGGGGCCGACCGACGGCGCTCGATCCGCTACAGATTCACCACCCGCGGCCTGGTGCGACAGTGCTCGGCGCGAATGATGGCGAGTATGTCGTCCACCGCGCGCTCCAGTTCCCCTTCGCGGTTGACGACGATATAGTCGAACTCCGGCAGGCGCTCCATCTCGGCGCGGGCCGTGGCGAGCCGCTCGCGGATTTGTTCGGGCGAGTCGCCCTTGCGCTTGCGCAAGCGATGTTCCAGTTCCTCATCCGACCCGGCAACCAGGAAGACCAATACCGCCTCGGGCGCCAGGCGGCGCACGGTGGCTGCACCCTGCACGTCAATCCGCATCACCACGTCCTTCCCGCTGGCAAGCGCCTCGCGCACCTGCTGCTTAGGGATACCCTTGTACTGTCCATAAACCCGCGCGTGTTCCAAGAGTTCATCTCGTGCGATCATTCCCTCGAACTCGGCCGTGCTGACGAAAAAGTAGTGCACGCCATGCACTTCGCCGGGACGCGGGGGACGGTCGGTGGCGGTGACGACAAAGTGGAACGGATAGCCGCGCTCCTTCAAGCGGCGCACCACCGCATCCTTACCGACGCCTGCCGGGCCGGAGATCACTACTAACAACGGTTGAGGGGTGTATGAGGCTCCCACGAGAGGCTCCTACTTGCGAGATGACGGTAACTTGGTATACTGGTAGTTGGTACATGGTAACTTGGGAACACCGAGCTACCAACTACCAACCTACCCACTACCAATCTACCAACACCGGAGGATGACCGTGCCGATTTACGAGTATCGTTGTCAGGATTGCCGGCGTCGCGTGTCGGTGTACTGGCGCAGTTTCTCGGATGTACGGGACGAATCGCCAACCTGCCCCCGCTGCGGTGGCAAGAACCTGACGCGGCTCGTCTCCCGCGTGCGCCTCGTCCGCTCCGAAGAGAGTCGCCTGGACGACAAGGCCGACATGAGCGATCTGCCCGACGAGAATGACCCCAAGAGCCTGGGGCGCTGGATGCGCAAGATGAGCGCCGAATTGGGCGAAGACCTGGGGCCAGAGTTCGACGAAGTGGTCGGGCGGTTGGAGGCCGGCGAAAGCCCCGAGTCCATCGAAAAATCTATGCCGGAATTGATGGGCGAGGGCGGCGCCGATCTTGGGGGAGAGATGGATTTCTAGTTTCGGAGCCGCCTCTCCAGCAACTCCCGCACCATTTGCGGGTTGGCCTTGCCTTTTGTCGCGCGCATTACCTGCCCCATCAGCCAGCCGAACAGTTGCTCTTTGCCGGCCAGGTACTCGCTCACCTGCTGGGAGTTATCCGCGAGCACCTGCGCAATGATCCTGTCCAGTTCCGCCGTGTCGGAGACCTGCGCTAGGCCGCGCTCCTCGACAATCTCGCGGGCACCGCGCCCGCCGGCGAACATCTCCTCCAGCACGGCCTTGCCGGTGTTCTGGTTGATCACGCCGTCCTTGACCAGCCCGACCAGTTCTGCAAGCGCCTGGGGCGTGACCGCGATGTCGCCGATTCCTTTCCCGCTCTCTTTCATCAGCCGAAAGAGTTCGCCGGTGACCCAGTTGGCGACGGTTTTCGGTTCGACCCTGCCGGCGGCAATGGTAGCCTCGTAGTAATCGGCCACCGCCTTGTCTTCGACCAGAAGGCTCGCATCGTACTCAGGGAGACCATAGTCGGCGATGAGGCGGGCGCGGCGGACGTCGGGCAATTCCGGTAGAGCCGCGCGCAGTTCCTCCACCCACTCGCGGCTGATCTCCAGCAGCGGCAGGTCGGGCTCGGGGAAGTAGCGATAGTCGTCGGCGTACTCTTTGCCGCGCTGCGGCACCGTCACCCCGCGCGCCTCATCCCAGCCCATCGTCTGCTGCACCACCTCACCGCCGGATTCCAGCGTGGCGATCTGGCTTTCGATCTCGTAGGCCACCGAGCGGTGCAGCGCGCGGAAGGAGTTGAGGTTCTTGATCTCGTGGCGTGGGTTCATCTGGTCTGCGCCCGCAGGCCGCACGCTGACGTTGGCCTCGAAGCGCATCATGCCCTTCTCCATATCGCCCGTGTTGACGCCCAGGTAGACCAGGATGGCGTGCAGTTTAGTGGCGAAGGCCAGTACTTCGTCGGCAGAGCGCATATCCGGCTCGGTGACGATCTCCAGCAGCGGCACCCCGGCCCGATTGAGGTCCACCAGGCTGGCCCCGCCGCCGAGGTGATAGAGTTTGCCGGTGTCTTCCTCCAGATGTGCGCGGTTGATGCGGATGCGTTTCTTGCCTGCCAGGGTCTCGATCTCCAGGTAGCCGTTCACCGAGAGCGGCGGAAAGACCGGGTTGTATTGCGAGATCTGATAGCCCTTGGGCAGGTCGGGGTAAAAGTAGGATTTGCGGGCGAAGCGGCTGAAGGGTGGGATTTCACAGTTGAGCGCCAGCCCGGTCATGATGGCGATCTCGACGGCGCGCCGGTTGATGACCGGCAGCACTCCCGGCATCGCCGTACAGACCGGGCAGACGTAAGTGTTAGGCGGGAGATCGCCGGTATCGGCCATCACCGGGCAGGAGCAGAACATCTTGGATTTAGTGTGAATCTGGGCGTGGACTTCCAGGCCGATGACGGGTTCGTATTCCATCAGACCCTCCGCAACCGTTCGATGAGGTCACTCTTGGGTACCCCGGTGGCGCGAGATACGGCCGTGAGGATGTCACCCAATGTGCCTTTGGCAATTACCTCGTGATTGGGCACAGTAATGAAGTGTGTTTCGTCTCCTCGCCGGAACACTAAACGGACGTGACTACCGCGTTGCCGGAGCACCGTGTACCCCTGGTGCTCGAGGAACGCAATCAGTGTCCTTCCACTAACCTGCGGCAGCCGCGGGGACACGGCTGACCTCCATTTCGGACAAGAGGAGCAGGTGCAGGGATTCGCCACGTTCCAACGGCTCTTCGAAGTGAAGTGCCGTAGCCTCGCGGAGATTATCCATCAATTCGTCCAGTGTTTCCCCCTGCGTAAAGATGTCCACATCTAGCCCGCGAGCACACCAGAATTCGCCATCGAAATATATCTCAAGCTTGACCATCCTGACCTCCTTCCATTGGGGCGTTCCGGCGTCACATCCGCTTGGACGCTGCGGGGCACCATCAGCGGCAGGGCTATTGTATATTCGCCCGGCGCTTTACGCAAGCGCACGGGTAACTGCTCAGGCTGCTGGCGTTCAGCGATTGAAATCGCCTCTTGAAGGCTCCTAGCCGGGCGTCCACCTGCGTGGACGCTGCCGCAGCGACCGCGTAGGCGGTCGCCCGGCGCGCAGCGCCCTCCCAGGCGCGGTTTCAACCGCCTGCCTGAGCAGTTACCTTCCAGGTAGATGATGATCTGTCGCCCGGTCAGTTCGTAGCGGGCGATAAGCCCCCGTTCGACCAGCCGGCTCAAGTCCTCAGTCAGCACGGTGAATCCCGGAGGCTCGCACCATCAGGAAGAAGAGCGCGCCCCAGGCAAGGGTCAGCAGAGCAAGCAGTTGCGCGGCGGTGTCGCGCCCGGCCCAGGCGTAGCCGAGCAGCACGAGCGCCCCCAGGCCGAGGGGCGCATGTAGCACTTGGGGGGGAAGTGCTGACTGTCTCGTGCCCGGCGCTAAAGCACCGGGCTGAACAGGCAAAGGCCCCCTTCGGGGGCTGAAAATAAGCCCTGCCGGGCTTTCGTTTGGCTCAGCCGTGTGCTTTGAGCACACGGCGGCGCTCAACCAACGTTCGCCCCCCAAGATTTACATGCGCCCGACGCGCTGGCCAGGCAGATAGAACGCGCGCTCGGTGGTGACGTTCACGGCGAACTTGGGCCAGACGTAGGGCCGCACCTCGACTGTTTTTTCCGACTCCGTCTCGCCGATGGCGGCGCTGATGCGGTAATCGCCCTGGTTCACCATGTCGGCCAGGGTAAAGTCGGCAGCGGCGATGCCATAGTCGGAGGCGACGACGGACCGGCGAAAGACCTTGTTGCCGCGCGCGTCTTCGACGAGAAAGTTGATCGTGTGGGCTTGAGGCTGACCCGCACCCGCGCGCCGGCGATGGGGCGCCCAGCAGCCAGGTCTTGCACGACGACGCGCACGGCGCCGTCGCTGTCGGGCGCAAAGCGGGTCGGCCCGACGACGATGGTCTGCTGCTCGTCTATGCGCTGCGGCAGCGTATCTACCCACCACAGCGCAAAGCCGGCGACGACAACGAGGACGATCAGCAGTTGTAGCGCACCCGCAAGCTAGTATCTGATGGCGCGGGCGGACGGGATTGTGACGATGGATTGTGCGGACATAGTGCTTCCTCCTTGTGAACAAGACTATGGATGGTTTCTGCTGGATTACATGCGGACAGGGGACGAAACGTTCAATAGGTGGTTACATTCAACCGGTAGAGCAGGTTGGCAACCTGCCCTGCATCCGGTTTAGAGACGCCGCACATGGGGCAGAGTTCCACATCGCCTTAGGGGGCATTTGTCTGCAGAGCCAGCAGCGCCAGCGTGTGAGTCGAAAGTTGCATCAACTCCGCGATGGGATTAGAATTAGGCTGGTTCTGGGTACAAAACTACGGCAGGAGGCGTTCTCTGACGCCGATTTTGGGCTCCGGAGAGCCCTCCTACTGATCGGCAGAGAGAAACCGTCGTGGCCCGCAGTAGTAGTAGATGGATCGCCTTTGTCCTGGCATGTGCGGTGCTCGTGGTATTGGCGGGCGCGCTGCTTGTCAACGTGGATATCGCATCCATGTTCGTGTTGCCGACGCTGGTACCCACCATCCGGATCCCGACGCTCGTCCCTTCACCTCTGTTTCCCCCCACCTGGACAGCGACGCCAACGCCTGTTCCGACGGCGACTCCCACACCCACCCACATTCCTACCCCCTCTGCAACACCTACCGATGTCCCCACACTCACACCCTTGCCCACGCCGACACCCTTTTCGCTGGCAACGCCTGGGCTGATCGCGGTGACCCCCATCTTTTCCGACACGACCGCCGTGCCGACGCCCGTGCAGCCGATCACCGTGGCCCGTGGTGCCATCAACATCGTCGTCCTGGGCAGCGACCGCCGTCCGGAGTGGAACCACTGGAACACCGATGTCATCCAGATCGTCTCCATCCAGCCGCTGATTCCGGCGGTGACGGTGCTCTCCATCCCACGCGATCTCTACGTCTACATTCCTAGTTTCCAGATGAACCGCATCAACGCTGCCGATATGTACGGCGAAGTGTACCGCTACGCCGGCGGCGGCCCAGCGCTGGTTCAGCAGACGCTCCTTTACAATCTGGGCATTCCCGTCCAGCACTACGTGCGCACCGACTTCGACGGCTTTATCGGCATCGTGGATGCGCTGGGCGGCATAGACGTACCGGTGCATTGCCGGCTGGAGGCGCTTTGGCCCTATCCCAACGAGAACGGCGAGTATGTGACCAAGACGTTGGAAGCGGGAGTACACCACATGGATGGGGAGACGGCCCTGTGGTATGCCCGTGCGCGCAAGGGGCCGGACCTGGTCACACCACTACGAGGGGGCGTCTCCGGCCAAGCGTCTGGCACCTTTTCCCGCGAACAACGTCAGCAGCAGGTCCTGCAGGCCATCTGGCGCAGGGCGCGCAGCCTCAACGTATTGCCGCGTGTCCCCGAACTGTGGGAACAGTTGCGCGGCATGGTCGTGACCGACATGGGTCTGAACGACGTGTTGATGCTGGCCAACGTGGCCTTCCGGCTCGACGAGCAGAATGTGCGCTTCCGCAACATCGGCTATGCCGAGATCACCCCCTGGATGACGCCGAACGGCGCCTGGGTCTTTTTGCCCAATTGGGAAAAGATCGAACCGGTGGTGAGCGAGGCGTTGGGGCCGGTACCAGAAGGGCGACTGTGGCGCAGACTTCAGAACGTCGAGGTTTGGAATGGAACGCCCAATGCCGACTGGGATCAACTGGCCGCCGACCGCCTCCTCCGTGAGGGCTTTACCGCCATCGTCGGACAGCCCGACCGGCGGGATTACGCCCAGACCCAGTTGATTGACTTCACTTCCACACCCAAGGGGGGAGCACGCTCTTACCTGCAGTGGATGTTCAACGTCGCGCCAGAAAACGTCATCTCCGCCCCCGATCCCAATGCGCCGGCCTCGTATCGCCTCATCATTGGCGCCGACTACCAGACCTGCCGCAGCCCGTAGTGGAGACAAGGAGACACGGGGACAAGGAGACAGGGGGACGATAGGCCGCACCTGGAACACCGTAGGAGTGGGCACAAGGCCCTATGCCGGTCTCCGGTACAGAACGCGACGACGGATGCCCCCTCATAAAGTTTTCCCAGAAAAGCCCGGTACAAGTTGGTTAGGGGCACGTGGCATAGGCCTTCCGGCCCGCGCTCGTCCCCGAAAGACCGTCCCACATAGCGGGAATCGAGGTTTCAGCCGAACTGGACCGCCTGAAGGCTCGATTCCCGGCAAGTCCGAAATCTTGTGCAACGCCGCGTCCGATGTGTGGTTGCCTTGTGCTACAAAAGCGAGTATACTCAGCATCAGACATACATCTCCGGGAGGGTGTTGCCATGTGGCAGACCTACTACACCCCCACCTCAGTTGATAAAGCCTTGCGTTTGCTGGCGCAACACGGCCCAGAAGCGCGCGTCATTGCTGGCGGCAGCGACCTGCTGGTCGAGTTGCGCCGTGGCGACCGGCAGGTCAACGCGCTGATTGACGTCACCCGCATTCGCGGCCTCGACCGCATTCGCCTGGATAACGCTGGCTTCGTCCACATCGGCCCTACGGTCACGCATAACCAGGCCATCGCCTCGAGCCTGCTGGCCGGGCGCGGCTTCCCTCTGGCGCTGGCCTGCTGGCGGGTGGGCACGCCACAACTGCGCAACCGTGGCACCATCGCCGGCAATCTGGTCACCGCCTCCCCGGCCAACGACACCATCGCCGCATTGTGGGCGCTGGACGCGCGCCTGACCCTGCGCAGCGTGCGCGGCGAACGCACGCTCTCCTTCAACGAGTTCTACCACGGCGTGCGCCAGACGGCGCTGGCCCCCGATGAGATGGTGACGGACATTGCCTTTCCGGCGCTGAACGATCATCAGCGCGGCACGTTTGTGAAACTGGCACTGCGGCGCGCTCACGCCATTGCCATCGCCAACGCCGCCGTTGTACTCACCTTCGACGGCGAGGTGGTCAGCCGCGCGCGCATCGCGCTGGGAAGCGTCGCCCCTACGGTGATCCGCGCGTCGGAAGCGGAAGGGGCGCTGGTTGGCGCGGCGTTGAGCGAAGCGCGCATCGCCGAGGCCGCCGATTTGGCCGCCAAGGTCACCCGGTGCATTGACGACATCCGTGCCAGCGCGGACTATCGCCGTGAGATCGTGCGCGTGCTTGTGCGCCGCGCACTCACCGCTCTGCGCGAAGGCCGCGAGCGGGCCGACTTGCCCGCCGATCCACCGATGCTGTGGGGCGGTACCAAAGGCCGCTTCCCGCGCCTGGCCGGCAAGACGGTGCTGCACCGCGACAGCGGCCCGGAACCCATCGAGTGCACCGTCAACGGCGAGAACGTCGTCGTACAAGGGGCTGGCGGCAAGACGCTGCTGGAGATGTTGCGCGAAGACGTGGGACTGATCGGCGTCAAGGAAGGCTGCGCCGAGGGCGAATGCGGCGCCTGTACGGTGTGGCTGGACGGCATCGCGGTGCTGGCCTGTCTGGTGCCTGCCCCCCGCGCGCATGGCGCGCACATCGTTACCGTCGAAGGGCTTGCCCTCACTCCTTCCCCCCCATCCCCCCTTCCCCTCTCCCAAAATTGGGAGAGGGGAAGGGGGGCGCAGGGGGGGTGGGGTGAGGGCCTCCACCTCTTGCAGCAGGCGTTCATAGACGAGGGCGCGGTACAATGCGGCTACTGCACGCCGGGATTCCTGATGGCCGGGGCCAGCCTGCTGGAAGAGATCCCGCATCCCACCCGCGAGCAGATCGTCGCCGCGCTGACCGGCAACCTGTGCCGCTGCACGGGGTACTACAAGATCGTACGGGCGGTGGAGAGGGCGGCACAGGGGATGGTATAGTGAACAATGACGACAAAGAGGTAGCCCTATGGAAACGACTGTGACGCGATTTCCTGTTCAATATCTGATCGAAGAAGACGGCAAGCGCATTGGTGTCGTGTTGAGTTGGGCAGACTATCAGGAACTTTCCCAATCCCACGATCCAGAGCTCCTGGTTGGGCTGAGCGACGCGGAATTGAAAGTCCTGGCCGACAGCATGTTGGCGCCGCGTCTGCAAAAACGTCTGAGTCACCTGCTGCAGTTGAATCGAGAAGACGCCCTGGATAGCGATACAAAACAGGAACTCGACCGGTTGCTCGAGCAGGTTGACCAGATGAATGTTCTCAAAGCGCGCGCTCTGTATACTCTGCGTCGCCGACGGGGAATGGCCGGAGAATGAGGGTGCGTATCTCGACTGCTTTACGGCGCCAGGTGCACCAGATAGACCGGGAGCGTTGCGCCTACTGTCACACACCGGAGGCGCTTACCGTTACAACCTTCGAGGTTGACCACATCGTTCCGCTTGACGCCGGTGGTGCAACTGTTTGGAGAATCTGTGTCTATCCTGTCCCGCGTGTAACCGCCATAAGGCAGTGCGCCAATCCGCGCCTGACCCGGAAACCGGCCAAAATGTCCCGTTGTTCCATCCCCGCTGTCAGGATTGGGCCACGCACTTCGCCTGGAGCGAAGACGGAACGCGCATCGTCGGTCTGACGCCCACAGGACGTGCCACGGTCGAAGCCCTACAGATGAACCGCTCGCGGATGGTCCGCCTGCGGAGGCTATGGCTGCAGATGGGAAAACATCCACGTCAGATGGCCCTTTCTATCCACGAGCCCCATCCTGACTACGAGGCAGAGCCGCCGAAGCCGCCTGACACACAGGAGTGATGCAGATTCCGTTCATGTGATGAACACACAAGTACAGGAGGCACATGTCTCAACGTCGGAGACCGCGAAAATCCCAAAGCACGCTGATCATCCCCGGTATGTGGCACTTTGAGGAGAAGGAACGGCCCGACCCCGGCGCGGGCTTTGAGGAAGTGGCCATGGTTGCGCTCAACATGCCCGATGCACCGCCGACATTGCGCGGGCATGCCGCCCAATTGCTCCTGTTCCATACCCTGGGGCCCGATGAGCCCTGCCCCTGTGGCAGCGGGAAGCCCTTCGGCCGGTGCCACCGCAACCCCAAGCGCGTGCCGATCCTCTGCCGGGACATCGGCGCCGAGACCTATAGCGAGATCGCGGCCTACGAGACCACCTTCCCCGTCCGCGACGACGAGGCCGCCGTGCGCCTGCTCAAGGCCGCGCTCGAATTGCGCCTCACCCAAGAGATCCCGGGGCGGCTCTTCTGGCAGTACGTCGGCGATCCGCCGCTGGAGACCCCGGTCGGTGACATGGTGTTCGCCACCGTCGAGTGGAACCCCGGGCGGCTGTACTTCATCACGCTGAGCCGACAGCGCAACGAAGTGATCATCCTCACCCTGGCGAGCCGCGCCGGCGACGCGCTGGGCGCGCCGTTCACCCGGCGGACGGAGGTGGATCATCTATATCGGAGATCGCCAGGACAGTAATACAGGCGCGATAACTGTCGCGCCACAAAAGTGTACGAGGAGGTTGTCATGAACAGTATCATTTCTCACGATATTCCGGTCGTCATCATCGCTTATCTCATCGGCGCCATTCCTTTCTCTTACCTGATTGCCCGCTGGCGGGCGGGGATTGACATCTACGAGCACGGGGAGGGCAACGTCGGTGCACGCAACGTCTACCACGTGGTTGGGCCGGCCTGGGGCGTGCTCGCCGGCGTCCTGGACGTTGCCAAAGGCACGGCTGCCTTCTTCGTCGCCCACCGCCTGACGCTCTCGCAGGCAGCGTTCCTGACCTGCGGCTTGGCCGCCCCCTTGGGGCACAATTTCTCCCCCTTTCTGCGCCTGCGCGGTGGCAAGGGAGTCTCGGTGACCCTGGGCTTCCTCCTGGGCTTCCTGCCACTCTCCACACTGGCCGGCGGCGTCTGGGTCGCGCTCGTCTATCTGCTCACCCGCGACATGAACAAGGCCCTCAACTTCGGCATGCCCGCCGTCGTCCTCCTGCCGCCCGTCTTTGGCGCGCCGCTCTGGACGGTGCCCTACGTCCTCTGCCTCCTCCTGGCTCTGGCGGTGAAGAAGATCATAGACCGGCCTCACGAACGGGCAACCTGGGCGCGCGATCCCTGGAAGACGGGACAACCGGGCTTTTACTCCGCGCCGACGGAAGAGACCAACGGCAAGCCGGTGATGAGCCTATGAGCGGCGAAACCTCATCCCTGATCCACTACCAGGTCGCCCTCACGGTCATCCTGGTGCTGGTGGGCCTCAACCTGATCGCCAACCTGCATATGTTGGGACGCACGGCCCCACGCGGCAAGGGGCCGGCCGAGATCAGACCGATCTCGGTGCTGATTCCGGCGCGCAACGAGGCCCGCAACATCCGCCGCTGCCTGCAATCGCTCCTGGCCCAGGATTATTCACCGATCGAGGTCGTGGTGTTGGACGATGGCTCGAGCGACGCGACGGCCGAGATCGTGGCAGAAATGGCGCAGCAAGACCCGCGACTCCGGCTCGTGCACGGCCAGCCCCTGCCCCAGGGCTGGATGGGCAAGAACTTTGCCTGCCACCAACTGGCCGGGCTGGCGCAGGGGGATTGGCTCTTGTTCACCGATGCCGATACCGACCACCGACCGGATACCCTGGCCTGGGCAGTCGAGGCCGCCGAGCAAAACCGGGCCGACCTGATCAGCCTGATCCCCCACACCGTGACCCACACCCTGGGGGAACGGCTGCTCCTCCCCGTCATTCCGTTCGGCCTGATCGCCTGCCTCCCGTTGGCTCTGGGCGAGCGGCTGCGTATCCCGTTCCTGGCGATGGCCGTAGGGCCGTTCATGCTCTTCCGCCGCGAGACCTACCAGCGCATCGGCGGCCACGAGGCCGTGCAGGGCGAGATCGCCGAGGACGTCATGCTGGCGCGGCAGGTGCGGCGGGCCGGAGGCCGTGTGGTCTTGCTGGACGGCTCGGAGCAGGTGGACGTCCACTTCTACCACGGCTTCCGCGAAGCATGGCGTGGTCTGGCCAAGAGCGTCTTTGCCGTCTTTGGATACCGGCTGCTGCCATGCCTGCTGATGCTCGGCCTCTACGGCTTCCTGTTCCTCTGGCCGGTGATGCTCTTGTTCGCCGGGCTCTGGCAGGGGCGGATGGGCGAACCGGCGCTGCGATTGGCGCTCTTCCAGGTTTCCCTGAACGGCGGGCTGTGGTACGCCGTCGCCGCGCACTTCCGCCTGCCGCGACGTGTCGTCATCTTTTACCCCATCACCGTCCTGCTCACAATCCTGATTATGGTGGATTCCATCTGGCAATCCGTTTTCCGGGGCATTGACTGGAAAGAGCGCGTTTATCGCGTGGACGAAGGCATGCTGCGGCACGGAACGGGGAGGCAGGTATGACAGAGGGTTATGTTGGCAAGTCGGTTGTGCGCATAGATGCCCGCGCCAAGGTCACCGGGGAGGCCAGGTATCCCGGCGATTTCGGAATGCCGGGGATGCTCTACGGCAAGATTCTCTTCGCCGGACGGCCGCACGCGCGCATCTTGAGCATGGATACGTCAGAGGCCGAGGCCGTCCCCGGCGTCGTCGCCATCCTCACGGCCCGGGACGTGCCGCTGAACGAGTACGGCCTCCAGACGCCCGATCAGCCCGTGTTGTGCGGCCCGGGCTCGTCCAAACCCGGCGCCGATGTGGTGCGCTTCGTGGGCGATCAGGTGGCCGTGATCGTGGCGGAAACCGAGCGCGCCGCCGACCGCGCCCGCAACCTGGTGCGCGTCGAATACCAGGACCTGCCTGTGGTCAGCGATCCCTTCGAGGCGCTCAAGCCCGATGCCCCTCAACTCCATCCACCCCGGCCGCCCAATCCCGCTCACCCCGAATTGGTCACCGAGGGCAACCTCGTCTGCCATCACCAGATCCGCAAGGGGGATATGGCCGTCGGTTGGGCTGCCGCCGAGGTGGTCGTCGAGGGTGAGTACCACACGCCGGCCCAGGAACACGCGTATCTCCAACCCGAGGCAGGGCTGGGCTACATTGACGAAGAGGGACGGGTGACGGTCGTCGTCGCCGGACAGTGGGCGTGGGAGGATCGCAACCAGATCGCCCACGCGCTCGCCCTCCCGCCGGAGCAGGTGCGCGTGATCTATCCGGCCATCGGCGGGGCCTTTGGCGGGCGGGAGGACATGTCCATCCAGATCGTCCTGGCATTGGCGGCCTACAAACTGCGTCGCCCGGTCAAGATCGTGTGGAGCCGCGAGGAGTCCATCATGGGCCACTGCAAGCGCCATCCGATGTGGATGCGCTGCAAGTGGGGCGCCACCCGCCAGGGCAAACTCGTCGCCGCCGAGGTGCACATCGTCGCCGACGGCGGCGCCTACTGCTATACCACGAACAAGGTGCTGGGCAATACCACCATCACCTGCACCGGCCCCTACGAAATCCCCAACGTCTGGGTGGACGTGGATGGCGTCTACACCAACAACCCGCCCAGCGGCGCGATGCGCGGTTTCGGCGCGCCGCAGGGAGCGTTCGCCGCCGAAATGCAGATGAACAAACTGGCCCAGGCGCTGGGGATGAACCCGGTCGCACTGCGCCTGAAGAACCTGCTGCGCGAGGGCAGCCTCACCGCGATGGGCACCCCCCTTCCCGACGGCGTCGGCCTGGTCGAAGTGACGGAACAATGTGCGCGGGCAGCAGGATGGCAGCAAACGGAGCAGGGCTGGTCACGCCTCACGCATCACGCATCACGCCTCACGTATCCCCAGTCCGCCATCCGCAGAGGCATTGGCTTCGCTGTCGGCTTCAAGAATGTGGGCTTTTCCTTCGGCTATCAGGAGAACTGTTGGGCCAAAATCGCGCTGGAGGGTGGGAAAGAGATCGAGGAGGCAACGGTCTACATCGGCAGCGCCGACGTGGGGCAGGGCAGCCACACCGCGATCTGCCAGATGGCCGCCGAGGCGCTGGACGTGCCGCTGAAGCGCGTGCGCCTGGTCGCTGCCGACACGGCCACGAGTCCCGGCAGTTCCGGCTCCGCCTCCGCCTCGCGCATGACCTTTATGGCCGGCAACGCCGTCCGTGGTGCAGCAGCGGCGGCGCTGGAGCACTGGCGGGCCGGGGAGCGCCCCGCCGTTGCCGAACACACCTACCTGGCGCCTCCGACCACACCGTTCGACCCGCAGACCGGTTACGGCATGCCCAATTTCGCTTACGGCTACGTGGCGCAGGCCGTCGAGGTCGAAGTGGACACCGAGACCGGCCAACTGTGCGTCCTGCGCGTCGTCTGCGCCGACGATGCGGGCAAGGCCATCAACCCGCAGCAGGTCGAGGGGCAGATCGAAGGGGGCATCGTGCAGGCGATCGGCTGGGCCACCTGCGAGAATTTCATCGTCGAGGAGGGTCGCATCCTCACGCCACACCTGAGCACCTATCTGATCCCCACCATCGCCGACGTGCCGGAGCGGGTGGACTCGATCATCGTCGAGCACGCCGACCCGCGCGGCCCGTGGGGGGCGCGGGGTCTGGGCGAGATGCCGTTCCTGCCGCTGGCCCCGGCGCTCGTCGCCGCCGTCCACGATGCCACGGGGGTCTGGTTCGACGAGTTGCCACTGACGCCGGAGCAGGTGTTGTGGGGGTTGGCCGGGCGAGCGCGATGAACAAGCCCGAACAGCCCGTCAAGATTGACCTCGCGCCCTATGCCGGCCGCTGGGTAGCGCTGGTGCGCGGACGTGTGGCCGGGGTGGGCTGGACCGCCGAAGAGGCCCGCCGCTCGGCCAAGCGCAGCCGCCCCAAGGAGGAGCCACAGGTGCTCTTCGTCCCCGCCGTGGAGAACTCTGATGCCGCAAGTCCCATTGCCTGAATGGCCCTGGCAGGCCATACACCGCCTGGCCCGTGAGCGTGGTGTGCGCCTCTGGCCGGTGGGCGGCGCAGTGCGCGACGCGCTGCTGGGGTGCCCTATCCACGACTGGGACTTTGCCGTCGAGCGGGACGCGCTGGGGCTGGCGCGCGCCGTGGCCGACGCGCTGGGCGGCGACTTTTATCCGCTCGACGCCGAACGCGATACCGGGCGGGTCATCCTCAAGACGGAGAGCGGCGCGCGGCTGGAACTCGACTTTGCGGCGCTGCGCGGCGATACCCTGGAGGCCGATCTGGCGGCGCGCGATTTCACCATCAATGCGCTCGCCGTGGATGAGGACAACGTGCCGGTGGACCCGACCGGCAGCCTGGCCGATCTGGCAGCCCGGCGGGTCCGCGCGGTGAGCGAGCACGCCTTCCGCGACGACCCGCTGCGTCTCCTGCGTGCCGTGCGGGTCGAGGCCGAACTGGGCTTCGAGATTGAGCCGCAGACGGCAGCCTGGATCCTCCGCGACGCCCCCTTGCTGGCGCAGCCGTCCGCCGAGCGGGTGCGCGACGAGTTCGTGCGTCTGCTCGCGCTGCCGGGCGCAGCCGCCTCGATGCAACGGCTGGACGAGTTCGGCCTGCTCGTCCACGTGATCCCGGAACTGGAGGCGCTCAAGGGGGTCGAGCAGTCGCCGCCGCACACCCTCGATGTGTGGCAGCACACGCTGGCGACAATAGACGCGCTGGAAGGCATCATCGCCGCTGTATGTAGTAACGTAACCGTCCAGCATACCGACAGCCTGGAAAGGCTGTCCTACGATGTGGCGCGGGCGCTGGGCCAGTTCGCGGGCGACCTCTGTGCGCATCTGGCGGTCGAGGTCGGCGGCGGGCGCGATCGGGCGCTCTTGCTCAAACTGGCGGCGCTCCTGCACGACGTGGGCAAGCCCCAGACCCGTTCGCAGAGCGAAGAGGGTCGTGTTCATTTCTACAACCACGAATTGGTGGGAGCACCGCTAGCAGCCGCCCGGATGGAGCGATTGCGCTTCAGCCACGACGAGGTGGAGCGTGTGCGCGTGCTCGTCGGGCAGCACCTGCGCCCGATGTTTCTGGCCCAGGGCGAGCCGCTCACCCGTCGCGCCGTGTACCGCTACTTCCGCGCCACGGCCTGTGCGGGGGTAGACGTGGTGCTCCTCGCGCTGGCCGACCATTTGGCGATCTGGGGGGCACGTCTGGAGGAGGCGCGTTGGGCGCGGCTGCTCGACGTGGCGGAGACGCTGCTGGCCCACTGGTTCGAGCACTACGAGGCGACGGTGGCGCCGCCGCCGCTGCTCAGCGGCGGCGACGTGATGGCCGCTCTGGGATTGCAGCCGGGGCCGCAGATCGGGCGGCTGCTGGAATCGCTGCGGGAGGCCCAGGCCGCCGGGGAGGTGCGGACGCGAGAGGAGGCATTGGCGCTGGTGGAGCGAATCGTGGAACGCGAGAGATTGCACGATGACGAACCGTAGGGCTTCGTCATTTGAGGTTTCAGTATGGGAACGATGGAAACGACCAAGGACAGGCTGTATTCCGACCTGCTCGAAGCATGCAGTAGGCCGGGGTGTCCCCTGTGCCGGGTATCGCTTGCCTTCGTGCGCAGTTACCTGGAGAGCACGATGTACGAGCGCGTTACCGATGGAGGGGTGCGAGCCGCCTTGCGCGACGCGCGCGGCTATTGCAATGCCCACGCCTGGATGCTGACCGAGGGATATGGCGTGGTGCTGGGCACCGCCATCATCCAGCGCGACGTGCTCAATGCCGTGCTGGAAGCGACCGACGTCCCCAGGCTAAGGCGAGGCGCCCGCCAGTACGCTCAGGAGATTCTGCGGCGATTGCGCCCCACCGCCGAATGCCCGGCCTGCACACACCGCCGGAGGATGGAGGACATTGCCATCCAGACGTTGCTAAAATACCTGGACGACCCGCAGTTGGCAGCGGCCCTGGCCAGGACCGACGGCCTGTGCCTGCCGCACTTCTCACGGGCGCTGGAACTGGTCACGGACGCGGAGCAACTCCGACGGCTGCTGCGCTTCGAGCGCGAGGTGCTGCAGGGGCTGTGCGACGAGTTGTCGGAACTGATCCGCAAGCACGACTATCGCTTCGCCGACGAGGGGTTCGGCGAGGAGGGCAGCAGTTGGCTGCGGGCGACCGGCATCGTGTCGGCGGAACGTGGGGTCAGATAAGCGTCACACGCCCAAATCGCGCCGGTCGAAAGTGACGCGAGCCGTCACGAGCAGCACCAACGTCAACCCGACCAGCACGCCCGCGTGCCCCCAGTGCAGTCCATTGGATAGGGGATCGTTGCCGATGTAGGCGTAGAACGGTGAGAGTTTGCGATAGGGCGCCAGCCCTTCTACCAGGGGCGCGAAGGCGTTAAGGAAATAGGCAGCCACTGCCAAGCCGCCGGCCATCCCTGCGCTCAACCCCCGGCTGCCGGTGGCGCAGCCCAACGCCAGCGCGAGCGTCCCAAAGACCAGCGCCAGGAGCGCCGCACCCAACGTGGCCGCCGCCATGCGCCCAACGCCGATCTCCATCCCGACAGCCAGCGCGCCACCCACCAGCCCCAGCCAGAAACACAGCGCCAGAGCGAACGTGGTCACAACCATCGCGTAGAACTTGTCTATCACCACCCGCCAGCGCGGCAGTGGGTTGGCAAGCAAGAGATCGAGCGTGCCCCGTTCCTCTTCACCGGCAACCGCTGCGCTACCCAAGCCGATGGCATAGACCAACAAGAGCAAGGGGACGAGAAGGAAGAACAACTGGCTGTTGAGATACCCCGCCGGGCTGGTAATGTCCGTCACATCGCCGATGAAAGCGCGCATCAGCGCCTCCGGTGCGCTCTCGATCATGGCGTTAAAGCCCGGCATCGCCTGGACGCTGGGATAGAACAGCGTGACCATCAGTGCGAGCGCAATCAGGCTGCTCCCCCACCACAGGATGGGGCGATATTGCTCACGCAGGGTCTGGAGGAATATCGTAGACCGTTTGATACGCATCGCCTCGATCTTCCCTCACCCGGACAAACCGGAACCAAATAGCCGGATTGCCCCCTTATCCTCCCGGCCCCTTTCTCCTCCTCCCTGGGGGAAGGAGGGCAGGGGGATGAGGGCTCATAGGTCTCTGGCGTGGTGCATTTTCTTGTAACGAACTACGGCCCTGGCGGCCATTCCTCCGGCCAGACTGCTAGTCCGGCTTGCCGGGCCGCCTCCCACAACTCCCGGTCAAACGTCGCCAACATTACGGGATAATTGAGCCCCTCCTGCCAGATAAGCGCCGAAGCAAGATGAATGGCGTCATATCCTCGCAGGCCGTATTCCCACGCCAGCACTTCGGCGCGCGCGACCAATCGTTCGTCCACGTCAATATGCACCCAGGTAGGCCAGGTTGCTTCTACCAGTCGTCTGGCCTCCAGCGCCCTCGCTTCAGACAGCAATCCTCTGCGGGTGCCTCGCGCCAGTGCCGCCCCCAGTTCCGCCCGCGCCAACAACCCGGTGCCCATCATCCAGGCTTGCCGCAGCATCGCGCTGACGGCCTCCGATCCTTCCTCCGCGACGAATAACTTGACCAGAGCACTGGTATCGGCGTAGACGATCACTCGCGATCCTCCACGACCAAGTCGCCGAGCAGCGCCGGCCCTTTGTTGACAGCCACCGGTTCGGGCACCTGGAACGCCCTACCACTCCACGTCAATCGGCCTGCAGCGACCAGTCCCCACATGCGCTCTTCCAGTTCTGCCGGCAGGGTTACCTTGCCCCGTGGAGGGATGGGCACCAGACGCGCTAACGGTTTCCCCCGTGCCGTGACGATGATCGTCTGTCCCTGGCGGACGGCACGCAGGTAGTGGCCCAGATGGTTCTTCAGTTCCCGAACGCCCACGTGTTCCATCGCAGCCTCCGCTCTCCCTTGTGGCTACATTATACTATTTGGGGTCACTTTGCGCAATCCGACATCACTACCCCGCTTGCTCGTCACCTCCGCCATAATACGCCAAAAAGACCTCCTCCAACGTCGGCTCGTGGCTGATGACGTCGCGTACTTCGAAGCGGGCGGCGGCCTTGATCAGCGCGTCCAGCGGGCCGGCGACGGCACAACGCAGCATGGGACCCTCCACGGTGAGATCGCGTACACCCATCACCTCGGCGAACGTCTCTTTCGGCACCGGCGCGGCAAAGTGGATTTCCAGCCGGCGCAGCGCGCGGGCCTTGAGCGCCTCGACCGTCTCCACGGCGACCAGACGCCCCTCGCGGATGATGCCCACGCGGTCACAGACACGCTCCACCTCCGGCAGGATGTGCGACGAGAGAAATACTGTGCGCCCCGCAGCCTTGACTTCGGCGATCAGACGGTAAAACGCTTGCTGCATCAGCGGGTCGAGCCCCGTGGTCGGCTCGTCGAGGATCAACAGTTCCGGCTTGTGCATAAAGGCCTGAATCAGCCCGATCTTTTGCCGGTTGCCATGGGAGAGGGAGCGGATGGGGCGCGAGAGGTCGCACTCGAACCGCTTCGCCAGTTCCTCGACGTAGCGCCATTCCACGCCGCTGCGTAGATTCGCCATGTACCGGAGCAATTCCGCGCCGCTGAGGTTGCCGTACAGTGCCAACTCGCCGGGCAGGTAGCCGGTGTGCTGGCGGATGCCCCGGCTATGGCGGCGCGTATCCAGGCCAAAGATGGCGGCACAGCCGCGGGTGGGGCGAATAAAGTCCAACAGCGTGCGAATCGTCGTCGTCTTGCCGGCGCCGTTGGGCCCCAGGTAGCCGAACACCTCACCAGGGCGCACGTCGAGGCTGACCTCGACGATGCCCCGTTGCCTGCCGTAGAACTTGGTCAGGCCCGCGATGTGGATCACGGGTTCTTCCATCTCACTTCTCCATCGCTGCGCTCTATTGTGCTCCGATTTCTGGACTTGTCAAGTGCCGAGGAGTAGGGGCGGGGTAACCCCGCCCCTGCCCCAGCGGTTTGGTGCGCCAACGAACTTTGACAGGATCAGGGGACAATGCTACAATACTCCCAGTGATAAGCATTCACGCTTTTCCACGGAGGGAGCGATGAGCACAGCGATCACGGCCGATACCTTGCAGGTGATCCAGCGCTTGGAACCTCGTGAAAACGTAGAGTCGGCCCTGCGGCGGGTACTGGAGAATGAGATCCGTCGCCGCCTGGCTGCTTACGAGTTGACTGACCGTATCTTCCAGCGCAAATACGGAATGACACTGGCAGAGTTTGAAGCAGCGGGAGTTGTAACTAGAGAGAACTATTCTTTCGAGGTCGAGAACGATCACCAGGAATGGGATCAGGCAGTGGATGGCATAAAGACTCTACGCGATATACTCCGCACTCTGGAGCACAATGATGGCTCCGTAGCCATGCTCTCCGCGTGATGAATCCCCTAACCTTTGAACAGCACGTGCGCGACGAAGCCCGTCGTTTTGCTTTCATTCGCAGCGTCGTCACGTTGGATCGGACCGCCAATACCGTCAAGTTGCGATTGTTCATCACACCGGATTGTTTCGTCCAGGTGTACACCAACTTGCATAAGGGCCTGTTGAGTTACTCCCTGATTCTTCACCAGATTCGCATCTACGGTAGGGACAATGATGGTGCAGGTTGGCACTGTCATCCCCACTCTGCTCCTGAAAGCCACGATTTTAGCGCCGAGGGCACTCGCTCCGTCTCGCTGGCCGAATTCCTCGACGAGGTGCAGCGGATCCTGACTGTGGAAGGACTGCTGTGACCCGGTGTTCAATCGCCTGCCGTCTCAATTCCGAGGGTATCCACCTCCATCCATTGGCGCCCTGGCACCTCCAACAGTCCCCATCCCAGCCGGCCCTGCGGCGTGGCGATCATGTACTGATTGTCAAGCCATATCACAAGACCCAGCGGGCCACGTGGCGAGGGGGCGTCCTCCAGTAGCGCCTTGCCATCTACGCAAAAGCGCGCGTACTCGATCCCCCATTCGATCTCATAATCGTGCCATTCTCTCATATCCGCCTCGACCATAGCCTCGCGCACGCCGAGCGCCTGCTGGATCAACGGCCACAGCGCGCGGTAAACAGGACGGATATTCATCAGCGGTACGAGCACAGGGGCGAGCGGGGCCAGCAGAACAGCGGCAGGGCGCAACGCGTCAATCGTCGCCGCCTTCCAGCCGTGGCCTGGTGTCCTAAAGTCCAGTTTCATATTCGAAGGCGGCGAGCCGTAGAAGAACCAGATCGCGCGCGGGAGCGCCGGCATCCGTGCGCCGGTCATCAGGAACGGATCGTTCCAGAAGCCAAAGCCGGCGGTGCCGCGCAAGACCCCTGCCGGATGCGAGAAGCGGGCGCGCACGCGCAAGCGCAAAGGCGGGCGCCACAAGAAGCGGCGGCGCGGCAATCCCTGATAGTCGTCAATCTGAGCGTCCGAGTATTTGCGATGCGTAGCGCCGGCGACGACGAAGCGCAAGAGAGCACCCTCCGCCTCCAGCGCGCCCGCGCCGACGACGTAACGGTGCCAGTGACCTACGGTAGTCAGGTCTGCATTCATTGTGCCTATAGGATACATCAGGTGGCGCATCTTTTCAAATGGATCGCGCTACGACCGCAAAGATTTTTGGGACACGGATTTCACGGATAAACACGGATGGGGATTTTGGAAAATCCGTGTTGATCCGTGTCCGACGAGATTCGGTTGCGGCAAGAAGCCAGGCCATGAAACATACCTTTGACTTCCTGCAGGGTTGGGTTATACTGGATGTCGAAGAGAAACGCCCGGAGGTGGCTATGACCCGCATACGCTATTGGCTTCCGTTTATGCTTGGCCTGTCGGCAGGCGCGACGCTCTGGCTGGCGCTGACCGCGCACACCGTCCACGCCGATGGCGTCCCCATCCCGCCCTACGGCACGGAGGCCGACATCCAGATGCCCGGCCAAAAGGCCATCATCGTCTACGACGAACAGACCGGGCGCGAGGACCTCGTTCTCTCCGTCCAGTTGCTGGGCGAAAGCCCCGAGGCCGCCTGGGTGGTGCCGGTGCCTTCCCAGCCCGAGGTCCACACCGCCAGCGCTGAGTGGTTCGTGCAATTGAGCGACCTGACCCAGCCGGAGATCGTGACCGAGACCAGGTTCCTGCCCACGTGCGGTGGGGTAGCGCCCCCGGGTGCAGCACCCGGCAAAGTCACCGTGTTGAGCCGCGAGAAGGTGGGCGCCTACGACGTCAGCATCCTCGCCTCCGATGACCCCACGGCCTTGCTGCGCTGGCTCAACGAAAACGGCTACGCCTTCCCCAAGCGTGGCGAGCCGATCCTGGACGACTATATCTCCGAGGGCTGGTACTTTATGGCGACCCGCGTGCGCCCCGGCGCAAACGCCAACCTGGACGTGGACATGCAACCCCTGTGGCTCTCCTTCCAGACCGCGCGGCCCGTCTATCCGATGCGGCTGACCTCGCTGGTCACCACCCCCATAGACGTGCTGATCTACGTCTTGGCGGATCATCGCATGGCGCTCGCGTCGTATGCCGGCCTCGACGTCGAGTTTGCCGGGGAGTTGACGCTACAGCCCGAGCCATCGGAGACGGGTGCTCTGGGAAACCTCTTGGCCGGCCGCCCCTACTACGTCACCAAGTTCCGCAACTGGTATCACGATGTCTCTACAGAGAGCGATCTCTACTTCGACCAGGCGTCCGATGATACACCCTACCGTCGCACGATCTACCGGCACAGGGCAGTGTGTTGTCCCGCCTACCCTGCCCTGGCGCCGTTGGGGTTGGCGGCGGGACTGGGCTTGTGGAAGCGTCGGCGGTTGCGGAGTTAGACCGTCACGCTCTTACCCGCCGGGTGTAGCCGCCAGTCGCTTGCCGGCTATCGCCCAGGCCCGATCTGGAGATTCCATCTGCTGAGCCGATGACTTCTTTCGGCCATAGACCTTGGACAGTGTAACGCCAATGTTAAGATTCCTGTTAAGATATGCCAGAAACTATGTCGGTCACTTGCTCGCGACCGTCGTGAGCATGATCCTGTTGGTCGGCGTACAGTTGCTCGCGCCCTGGGTTGTCAAGTTGATGATCACGGCCATCGAAAGCCGGGCCGGGTTGGCCTCGATGGATCTCGTTACCCGATTGGCGCTGCTGCTGTTGGTGGCTTATGTGGTGCGCGGCGGCCTGACCTTCGTGCGCAGTTACATGGCGCATGTGGCCGGCTGGGGCGTCGTCGCCGATGCCCGCCGCCACATCTACGAGCACCTGCAGCGTCTCTCGCTGCGCTTCTATGAGGACAAGCAGACGGGCCAGTTGATGTCGCGCACGGTCAACGACTCGGACATGTTCGAGCGATTGATCGCACATGCCATCCCTGATCTTGCGGTGAACGCGCTCACGCTCATCGGCGTCAGTGCCGTGCTGATCAGCCTGAACTGGCGTCTCATGCTGTTGAGCCTCATTCCGATCCCGTTGATCATCCTTTCGATGCAGGCATTCGCCCGCTACGTGCGTCCCGCCTTCCGCGAACGCCAGCGACAACTGGCCGAACTCAACGCCACGCTCAACGACAACATTTCCGGTATTCGTGAAATCAAGGCGTTCACCCGCGAGGAGAGCGAGGCGCTGCGCATCGGCCAACACATCGAGCGTTACCGCGATTCGCTGCTGCGGGCGCTGCGACTGATGGCGACATTCGAGCCGTTCATCGAATTCTCTTCATCTCTGGGCACACTGGGGCTCGTCTACTTTGGCGGGCGGATGGCGCTGCAAGGCCCTTTACCCGTCGCCGACCTGGTGGCCTTTTTCCTTTACCTGGACATGTTCTACCAGCCGGTGCGCGCCCTGAGCGGGGCCTGGGAGGCGATCCAGGAGGCGCTGGCCGGGGCGGACCGTGTGGCGGAACTGTTGAACGAAGAGCCCGACGTGCGCGACCGCCCGAATGCCATCGTCTTCCCCGGACGGGCGCGCGGGCACCTCGCCTTCCACGATGTGACGTTTCGTTATTCCCAGGGAGACACGGTGCTCGAACACATCAACCTCGACATCCCCGCCAACACCGTCACTGCGCTGGTCGGCCCCACCGGCGTGGGCAAGACGACGCTTGTCAGCCTCATCCCACGCTTCTACGACGTGTGCGAGGGGGCCATCACGCTCGACGGATACGACATCCGCGACCTGACGCTCAAGAGCCTGCGCCAACAGATCAGCATCGTGCTGCAGGACGTGTTCCTCTTCCACGGCACCGTGCGCCAGAATATCCTCTTCGGCCGGCCCGACGCCACCGAACGGGAGATGATCGAAGCGGCCCAGATCGCCAATGCGCACGAGTTCATCGTCCGCCTGCCCGAGGGTTACGACACACTGATCGGCGAGCGCGGCGTCAAACTATCCGGCGGGCAGAAACAACGTATTGCCATCGCCCGCGCCGTGCTCAAGGACGCGCCGATCCTGATCCTGGACGAGGCCACATCGTCGGTGGATACCGAAACCGAACTCTTGATCCAGCAGGCGTTGGAGCGGTTAATGGTGGGCCGCACGACCATCGTCATCGCCCACCGCCTCTCCACGGTGCGCAACGCCGATACCATCGTCGTCCTGGAAGGGAAGCACATCGCCGAGAGGGGCACGCACGAGGAATTGATGGCCCGCGGCGGGCTTTACCGGCACCTGAACGAGGTGCAGATGCACGCCGAACCCCAGTGGGCGTCGGCCCGCGAGTGGCACAGGCGGGAAGTCGCTGTGCAGTGACGATTCGGCCTGCCTGTACTGCGCGGATAACGGTGCGTGGCCCATGTGGGCGTATCTGCGCTCCTTGCCCGTCGGTATGAGACGAGTTCTCGCCGGATCATGACGGCTTGTGTTTATCGCCAAGCGTGGTATACTGCCGCCTTGTTCGGAAAATACAAGTCAATCGAAAAGAATGGAGGAAATGTGAAGAAAATTTGGATACCTGTGGTTATGTTGGTGTTGGCTGCGCTGGCCTGCTCACTGCCAGGGGGTGGTGGAAACGCTACGCCAGCCCCGCAGACCGAACCTACACAAGCCTCATCTGCGGAACAACCCACAGCCGTTCCTACGCCCGAATCCGGCGGTGAGGTCCCTGCTCCCCAGGTTGCCGAGGACGCCCTGGCGGGTCTCGATAGTTATCGCGCGCGCATGATCTCGCAGTGGACGCCGACGGGCGGGACGCCGGAAGGCATGACGCTGGTCGAGGAGTACACGCGCGACCCCGCGGCCCATCGCATCATGTTGGAAGGCACCGAGGGGACGGTCGAGATCGTCCAGATCGGCGACACGGGATGGTTCTGCACGAACGGACAATGCGTGCAATCCGCGCAGGAAGGGGAAGACATACTTGCCGATATGGGCGTAGCGACCTTCGATCCGGCCGATTTCACCTCGGGCACCGATTACACCTACAAGGGCGAAGAGACGGTGAACGGCATTCGCGCACGCTGCTATGACCTGAACCTGAGTGCGGCCGAGATCGCCGCCCTGGCGCAGGGCTCGGTCACCGACGTCCAGGCTAACGCCTGCATTGCCGCCCAGTCCGGCCTGCCCGAATTCGTCGTGCGCTATCAGATGAGCTGGAAAGAGACACGGGACAGCACAGAGGGCGCTACCGAGTTCTCCTTCGAGGTCTACGACGTGAACCAGCCGTTCACCATCGAGCCGCCTGAGGGCGCTGCCGGCCTGCCGGAAGACGTGCCGGCCTACCCTGGCGCGAGCGAACTGATGATGATGGAGGGCTTTATCTCCTTCTCCACCACCGATGATGTGGCGACGGTGGCCGATTTCTACGATAGCGAACTCTCCGCGCAAGGATGGACGAAGGCGGAAGACGCATCGCTCGAGGGAATGGTCAATCAGACGTGGACGAAGGACGACCGAACGCTCAATCTGATGATCAGCGCCGGTGAGGAAGGGAAAACCAGTGTGTTGATCACTCTGGAGTAGCCTTTTTACCTGGCAGCCGAACAATGAGCACGTAGCCGGGGCGGCCTGGGGCCGCTCCGGCCTTTTTTGCGGCGGGGTAACTGCTCAGCCCCCCTATCCCCCTGCCCCTTTCCCCCCGCCGAGCGGGGGGAAAGGGGAGTGTAAGGACGGGGGTTGGGCGAGCGGCTTCGCCGCCCGCCCAACCCCCACCTATATCTCTCCCCTCTTCCGCCAGCAGGAAGAGGGGTCGGGGAGGTCAGGCTGAGTAGTCACGCGGCGGGTACCTAACCCGGACGAGCCGGAACCCAAAACCGCCAAAGGCACGAAGTAGGGGCGGGGTAACCCCGCCCCTACTCGTTCCCGATTTTCGGACTGCTCTCAACTTGCACCTTCCTCCCGCCCGAGTACAATAGTAATGCATCACCGGCAGGAGGTGCCTATGAGCGCGAACGCACAAGGCAAACTCTACCTGGGCCGCGAGTACGACGTTAAGAGCAACAAGATTACCGAGCAGCCCATTCTCTATGATGTACGCCACCTCACCACCCACGGCGTCATCCTCGGCATGACCGGCTCCGGCAAGACCGGGTTGGGCATCGTGTTGCTGGAGGAGGCGCTCTTGCAAGGTATTCCCGTCCTCGCCCTCGACCCCAAGGGCGATATTGCCAACCTGCTGTTGACCTTTCCTGACCTCTCGCCGCAGGATTTCGCGCCCTGGGTGGATGTCGAAGGCGCCCGGCGCGCCGGGCTGGGCGTCGCAGAGTACGCCGCGCAGGAGGCCCGCCGCTGGCAGGAGGGGCTGGCCGGCTGGGGCATCACCGGTGAGCGCATCGCCCAACTACGTGAGGCGGCCCGGTTCACCATCTTCACCCCCGGCTCGGCGGCCGGGCAGCCAGTGGACGTGCTGCACTTTTTCGAAACTCCCGATTTGGATTGGGACACCGACGAGGAGGCACTGCACGAGCGTATCGGCGGGATCGTCTCGGCGCTCTTGGGGCTGGTAGGCATCGAGGCCGATCCGCTGCAAAGTCCGCCGTACATCCTGCTCGCGCGCATCATTGAGCACGTCTGGCGTGCAGGCGAAAAACTCGACCTGTCCATGCTGATCCGCCTGCTGCAAAGGCCACCCTTCAACCAGGTGGGCGCCTTTGAACTGGAGACCTTCTTCCCCGAACAGGAGCGATTCGCGCTCGCCCGTTCGCTCAACAACTTGATCGCCGCCCCCGGCTTCGAGAAGTGGCAGGAGGGGACGCCGCTCGATTTTGGGCAGTTGCTCACCGGTACTGATGGTCGTCCGCGGGCCAGCATCTTTTATCTGGCGCACCTCGACGACGCGCAACGTGCCTTCTTCATCACCTTATTCCTGGAGGCCGCGCGCGAGTGGCTGCGCCAGCAATCCGGTACCACCAATCTGCGTGCGCTCATCTACTTCGACGAGGTATTCGGCTTCTTTCCGCCGTATCCGGCCAACCCGCCCACCAAGAGACCGCTGATGGCGCTGATCAAGCAGGGTCGTGCAGCGGGCCTGGGTGTGTTGCTCTCTACGCAGAACCCGGCTGACCTGGACTACAAGGGGCTAACCAACGCCGGCACCTGGGCCATCGGCGCGCTGCGCGCCGCGCGCGATAAGGAGCGCGTGCTGGAAGGGCTGGAAGGAGCCGCTGCCGAGGCCGGCGCCGCGTTGGACCGGCGCGCGCTCGATCAGTCCCTGGGGGCCCTGAAACCGCGTGTCTTTCTGCTTCACGACATCCGCGCCGGCACGCCGCTCTTCTTCCACACCCGTTGGGCGATGGCGTACCTGCGCGGCCCGCTCACGCGCAAGCAAGTACAGGAGGTGATGCAAGAGCAAGGGGAAAGGGAGAGACGGGAGCACCAAGAGCCCATGGAAGCGCGAGTCACGGCGCCCGCGGGTCTCGGGCCTACGCCGCCGGCGCTGCCGCCGGAACTCCCCCAGGTCTTTCTCGCGCCGACGGTTACCATCGAGTGGGCGTTACGCGACTATGAACAGCGGAGTGGGCAACCGGTGTTGGCGCGCGAACGGCGACTGGTGTACGTGCCACATCTGCTGGCATTGGGAGTGGTGCGCTTCCTCGATCGGGAGCGTGGCCTGGATCATCAGCAAGCGGTTGCGCGCCTGGTGCAACCCGGCGAGGGCCTGGTAGCCATAGATTGGGATAGCGGCCAGGCCACCATAAATCAGGAGGACCTCTCGCCGCGCCCAACCGGCGAAGGATGGTATGCCGCAGTGCCTGCGATGCTGGCACGTCCGCGCGACCTGCAACGCTGGCAGAAGGATTTCGCCGACTATGTCTACCACAGCGTCTCGGCCACAATCTGGCGTAACCCCGCGCTCAAGTTGTACGGCAAGGTGGGTGAGAGCCGCCACGACTTTCGCCTGCGCTGCGAGGAGGAGGCCCGCCGTTTGCGCGACGCCGAAATCGAAAAGGCACGTGTCACAATGGACCGGCAGATGGCGCGCGTACAAGAGAAACTGCGCCGCGAGCAGCGCGAACTGGCCGAGGACCAGCAGGAACTGGAAGCGCGCAAGCGCGAGGAACTGCTCGGCCTGGGCGAATCCGCCTTCAACCTGCTCACCGGACGGCGCTCGTCCACCCTCGTCTCCCGCGCCAGCACCAAACACCGCCTCAAGCAGCGCGCCAGAGCCGATGTCGAGGAGTCACAAGGAGAGATCAAATCGCTGGAGCAGCAGTTAGCAGACCTGAAAGCGGAATGGGAAGACCAGGTCGCTGCAATCAATGACCGCTGGGCCGAGACGCTAGAGCAGATCGAGGAGGTCAAGGTCATTCCGCGCCGCACCGACGTAGCGGTCTCGTTCTGCGGCTTGGCCTGGGTGCCGGTCTGGCAGGTGACGTTGGAGGACGGCCGGCGGCTTGATCTGCCGGCGCGCGAGCAGGCGGCGCAACCAGGATGACGATGGGCGGAGAGGCAAACAACTCAGCGCTTCTGCATTCTCCGGCTGGCTTGCTGGAGAAAGAGGTCAACCGGCTCACCGAGGCGCTGTATCGCAGCGAGGAAATCATCCAGCAGAACCTCCAGTTGCTCGAGGCCGCGCGGCGTCGAGCCAGGCTGCTGGAGGCCGGCGCCCGCGTCAGCCGCAGCATCACCTCGATCCTCGACCTCGATGCGCTCTTGCACACCACTGTAGACGCGATCTGCGACGAGTTCGGCCTCTACTACGCAGGCGTGTTCCTCCTGGACGAGGCCGATTCGCAGGACGAGATGGGAGGGCGCTGGCTGGTGCTGCGTGCGGGACGGGGTGAGGCCGGCACAGGGCTAGTCGCCAAGGGATACAGCCTCTCGTTGGGCGGCGATTCGCTGGTAGGCATCGCGGCAGCCCAGCGCAAGCCGCTGATCGCGCCGGCCGATACGGAGATGCCGTCGGTCAGCGGCTCCCGCCTGCCCGACGCCCGCTCAGAGATGGCGTTGCCGTTGATCGTGGGCAACCGCGTCCTGGGTGCCCTCACGGTGCAGAGTACCGAGGAGGCCGCTTTTGGCGCTGACGACATCACTGCCCTGCAGGCGATGGCTGACCAACTGGCTGTGGCGATCCACAACGCCCGCCTGCTCAAAGACCTGGAAAAGACGCACCAGGAACTGATGCGCGCGCGGGCCTACGAGGTCATTGCCACCGCCACAGGCGAGGCGATCCACTGGGTGGGCAACAAGGCCGCGCCGATCCCCGGCAGCGTGGCGCGTATTGGCGAGGACGTGATTCGTTACCTAGTCGCGGCCCAGGCGTTGCTGGCGGAACTGCCGCCCGAATTGCGTGAACACAAATACGCCCGGTTGCTGGCACAGGCCGCCGAAGAACTGGCCGCGCAGGGCACGAACCTCGACGCTGTGCGCGCCGACCTTGAGGCCCGGTCGCCTCAGCATCTGCTCCGCACCCTCAGTGTGCAGTCCATTTTCGAGGACCTGGCGATCATCGAGGAGAGCGCCTGTGCCATCCTCGCCATCAAGGAGGACCTGATCGGCCCGGCGCGCCAGCGCCAGGATCAACTCGTGGCGCTGCCGGACCTGCTTACCGAGACCATCGCCTCGATGGGTTGGATGGCCGAGTGCGTACAGACGCTCTTCGCCGACAACCTTCCACCCGTCCGCGCCGACCCGATCCAACTGGGGCGCGTCTTTATCAACCTGATCAAGAATGCCGTCGAGGCAATGGCCGACGTGGAAGACAAGCGGCTGCTGGTGTGGGCGCGGCTGGCCGATAACCCCGACTTTGTCGTGGTGGATGTCATTGATAATGGCGTGGGCATCCCTCCCGATCAGATTGACAAAATCTGGATGGCGTTCTACACTACGAAGGGTGAACGCGGCGGCACCGGGCTGGGACTCCCCGCCTGTGCCCAGATCGTCGGGCAACTGGGCGGCAAAATCACCGTCGAGAGCGAGCCCGGCCAGGGCAGCACCTTTAGCGTGTTCCTGCCGGCGGCAAGGAATGAAACGTGAAAAAGGGCACCTTATGACCCAAAACATCCGCATCCTCCTGGTAGACGACGAACCGCTCGTGCTGCGCAGCATGGAAAAGACCCTGCTGCGCGCGGGCTTTGACGTGGAGACGGCCGACGACGCCAGCGGCGGCCTTGCTCTGTTCCAGACCGCACGCGAGGGCGGTCAACCGTTCCACATCGCCGTCCTCGACCTGAACATGCCGGACCTGAGCGGCCAAAAGTCGCCGAATGCCGGCCTGGAGTTGGTCGGCAAACTGCGCGAACTGGACGCTGACTTCCCGGTCATCGTCCTCACCGCCTACGACGAGGTCGCCCGTGCCAAGGAGGCCGTCGCCCGCGGCGCGCGGGCCTATTTCGTCAAGGGCCGCGAGGCCGGACTGGTCGAACTGGTGAAGAGCATCTTGTGCAGTTGAAGGAGACATCATGCCGAACAACACCTCTCTGGCCGAACGGCGTGCCACCCTGCTCCAGGCGGCAGCCCAGGTGGGCCGCGCGATCACCTCGATCCTCGATCCCGATGAACTTTTGGAGCGAGCCGTAGACATTATCTGCGAAGCCTATGGCTTTTACTACGCGGGCGTGTTCCTGATTGACGAGACCGGTAAATGGGCAGTACTTCGCGCCGGATATGGCGCACCAGGCGCCGCGATGCTCGCCGAAGGCTATAAACTTGAAGTCGGTGGTCGCTCGATGGTCGGCGCGGCCACCAGCATGGGCAACGCGATGATCGCTCTGGATGTGGGCAAGGAGCCGGTGCATCTCAAGAATCCGCACCTGCCGCTTACCCGCTCGGAGATGGCCCTGCCGCTCATCGTCGGCGGCAAAGTCATCGGCGCGCTGACGGTGCAGAGCACCGAGGAGGCCGCCTTCAGTTCGGACGACATCACCGCCTTGCAGGCAATGGCCGACCAACTGGCCATCGCGATCCAGAACGCCCGCTTCCACCAGGAAGTGACCCGGATGGGCGCGCAAGCCAAACGGCATGCCACGTTGCTCGCCGCTGCTGCCGAGGTCGGGCGCAACATCACCTCGATCCTCGACCTGGACGAGTTGTTGCGCAAGGCGGTGGACATCATCTGTGACGCCTATGGTTTCTACTATGCGGGCGTGTTCCTGATTGACGAGACCGGTAAATGGGCAGTACTTCGCGCCGGGCGCGGTGACGCGGGGGCGGCCATGATCGCCGAGGGCCACAGGCTGGAAGTGGGCGGGCACTCGATGATCGGAACGGCTACCGGACAGCGCCGCGCCCTCATCGCGTTGGACGTGGGTGAAGAACCGGTACACTTCAAGAACCCACACCTGCCGCTTACCCGCTCGGAAATGGCCCTGCCGCTTATCGTGGGCAACGAGGTGATCGGCGCGCTGACGGTGCAGAGCACCGAGGAGGCCGCCTTCAGCGACGAGGACATTACCTCGCTCCAGGCAATGGCCGACCAACTGGCCATCGCGATCCAGAACGCCCGCCTGCTCAAGGAACTGGAGGCGGCCCACGCCGAACTGGTGCGCACCAAGACCTTCGAGGCTATCGCCACCACCACGAACGAGGCGATTCACTGGATCGGCAACAAGGCATTGCCCATCTCGGTCAGCGTCGGCCGGCTGAAGGAAGACCTGCAACGGATCGCCAGGACCGATCCCGATCTCCTGCGTTCTATGCACGAGGACCTGGCGCTGATTGACGAGAGCGCCCGGCTGATCCTCTCCGTGAAAGAGCACCTGATCGGCCCGGCGCGTGAGGAGAAACCCCGCGCAGCGATGCTGGACGACGTGGTGAAAGACACCGCCGTGGCGATGTCCATTCCGCCCGACGTGATTCACACCACCGTCTGGCCCAACCTGCCGCTGGGACGCGCCGATACGACCCAACTCAGCCGCGCCGTCCGTTACGTCCTGCAGAACGCATTGGAGGCCATCGCAGATGCCCAGGAGCAGCGCATCACGGTCGAGATCGCCCCCGCCGAAGAAGGGCGCTATGTCGCCATCCGCATCGCCGACAGTGGCCCCGGCATCCCAGACGAGGACAAAATTTGGGCTACGTTCTATACCACCAAGGGACGACAACACGCCGGCCTGGGGCTTTCGGCCTGCCTGCAGATCATCAGGCAGATCGAGGGCAAAGTCTCGGCGGCCAACCAGCCAGGCGGCGGCGCGGTGATCGAGATGCTGATCCCCGTGTTTGATGGCGTTCTGCCAGCCCCCCGGTTTTCGGCAGGCAAGTCCATCTTGCTCGTGGACGACGACGACCCCTGGAGTCACTGTGCCAGACAGGTACTCAAAAAGGCAGGTAACGTCGTTTCCCGCTCCGCAGACGGCCAGGCCGATCTGCAGTCGTTCGACCTCATCCTGCTGGACGACGTGCTGGAAACAGCCGACACCCTGGTCGTGCTGGACCGGCTGCGCGCGGCCGGCGCCGGCGGCAAGACGTTGGTCCTCGCTTCCAGCCTGCGCGTGGAGCGCACGATGGAGCTGATGCGCTTTGGCGCCCGCGATGTGTTGCTCAAACCATATACGGAGACCGAACTGGCGGAAATGGTCGGCGATTGATGAAAGTTAACGAGTTGGAGGTCGAATGACACCGAGGAAGAGTTTACAGAACGTCGAGCAGCGAGTACAGGAACTCTTGAGCCAACTGACCTTGAAGGAAAAGGTCTCTTTGCTCTCCGGCAGGGACCCCTGGCGCACGGCGGCCATCGAGCGCCTGGGCATCCCCTCGCTGGTGATGACCGATGGCCCCCACGGCGTGCGCTCCGAGCCGGCAGAGGGACGCATCGCAGGGCCGGCGACGTATTTCCCCAGCGGCGTCTCGATGGCCGCAAGTTGGAATCCCGACCTGATCGAGCGGGTGGGCGCGGCGTTGGCGGAGGAGACGCGCGCTATGGGTTGCGACATCCTCTTGGGCCCCTGTGTCAACATCGTGCGCACGCCGCTGGCCGGCCGCAATTTCGAGAGTTACTCCGAAGACCCCTACCTGGCCGGTCGGATCGGCGTCGCCTGGGTCAAAGGCTTGCAGAGCAAAGGGGTGGGCGCTTCGCTCAAACACTATGCCTGTAATGACCAAGAGTTCGAGCGTCACCGGGGCAGTTCCGAGGTGGACGAGCGCACGCTGCGCGAGATCCACCTGGCGCAGTTCGAGGCTATCGTCAAGGAGGCCAACCCCTGGACGGTGATGTGCGCCTACAACCGCATCAACGGGGTCTACGCCAGCCAGCACCACCACCTGTTGAAAGAGATCCTCAAGGGCGAGTGGGGCTATGAGGGCGTGGTGGTCTCCGATTGGGGCGCGAACCACACGATCTTCGAGTCCGTCGCGGGTGGTCTGGACCTCGAAATGCCCGGCCCGGCCAAGTACTACGGCCGGTTGCTGGTCGAGGCGGTGCTTAACTGGCAGATCGAAGAGTCCGCCGTAGACGATGCGGCCCGCCGCGTCCTGCGTATGATCGTCAAGTCCGGCAAGATGGACGATCCCGCTGCTATCCCGGCGGGATCGGTGAACACGCCGGAGCATCAGGCACTGGCCCGCGAATTGGCAGAAGAGGCCATCACCCTGCTCAAGAACGAGGGCGGCATCCTGCCGCTGAACAAACGCCGCCTCAAGTCGGTCGCCGTGCTCGGCCCCAATGCTGCCGAGCCGTGGATCAGCGGCGGCGGCAGTTCTTTCGTCACGCCCCCCTACGGCGTCAGCCCACTGGATGGCCTGAAGGCAAGGCTGGGTGAACGGGTACAGGTGCGCTACGAGCCGGGCTGCGATAACCATGTGGAGCCGCCGGTTCTGAAATCCGAGTACCTGACGCCCGCCAAAGGCGAAGGCCACGGCCTATGGGGCGAGTACTTTGACAACATCGCTCTCTCCGCCGAGCCTGCTGCGACGCGGGTGGATGAGAAGATAGATTTCTGGTGGCTGCGGCCAGGCGAAAAGGTCTCGCCAGACCGGTTTTCCGTGCGTTGGACCGGTTGGCTGACCGCGCCCGGCAGTGGACGTCACATTCTGCGGCTGGTCAGTTCCGGCGCTGCGCGGCTCTACCTGGATGGCCGACTCTTGGCCGAGACCAGGCCCTCTTCATCTGACTGGCCGGTCAGCGAGGCGGAGACATACGTGGAACTGACCGCCGGAAAGCAGTATGACCTGCGGGTCGAGTACGTCAAGCATGCCGAGGTGGACTTTAATATGATCTCCCTGAGGCTCGGCTATGCCCCCAGGCCGGAGGATGACGACCGCATGGCCCGCGCCGTCGCATTGGCGAGCCAATCGGACGTCGCCATCGTCTTTGCCGGGATGCCGACCGGCTACGAGAGCGAGGGCCGGGATAGGCCCAATATGGACCTGCCCGGCCCGCAGGCCGAACTGATCGAGGCAGTGGCGCAGGCCAATCCCAAGACCATCGTCGTGCTGAATGCAGGCGCTCCCGTCACGATGCCCTGGTTCGATCGCGTTCCGGCAGTGCTGGACGCGTACTACCCCGGCATGGAGGGCGGCAATGCCATTGCTCGTATCCTTCTGGGCGAGGTGAACCCCTCCGGGAGACTGCCGGTGACTTTCCCCAGGCGCTACGAAGACAACCCGACCTACGGCAATTATCCGGGCGCGAGGCAGGTTCATTACGGAGAGGGCATCTTTGTGGGCTATCGCTATTATGACCACAAGGGCATCGAGCCGCTGTTGCCGTTCGGCTTTGGGCTTTCGTACACCACGTTCGCCTACAGCGCCCTGCGCGTCCCCAGGACAGCGGCCATCGGCAAGCCGGTCAGGGTCGCGGTGCGGGTCAAGAACACCGGCGAGCGGGCGGGCAAGGAGGTAGTGCAGGTGTACGTGAGCGATAGGGCCTCGTCGCTGCCGCGCCCGCCGAAGGAGTTGAAAGGCTTTGCCAAGGTCGCCCTGCGGCCCGGCGAGAGCAAGGTCGTGGAATTCGTCCTGGATGAGCGCGCTTTTGCCTTCTATGATCCCTACGAGAAACGGTGGGTCGTGGAGCCGGGCGAGTTCGAGATCCTGGTCGGGAGTTCGTCGCGGGACATCCGGGCGAAGGCGACGGTCAACCTGGTGTAACAGAGACGGCCCCCATCAACGGGGGCCGTCTCTTTGTGCGAGCAGACCCGATTCCGCCTCTATGTCATATCTCCGGCAGCGGTTCCGGCTTCCTTTCCAGCCCCTCCAGCGCACACAGTTCGCGGTAGGTGAGCGTCCACACACTCGACTTGAACACCTCCGCCAGCCCGCCCAGGAACAGCGATGGCACAGCGATCACCACGATAAAGATCAATCCGCCCACTACGCCGCCTATGACCCACGGCCACACACCTTCGAGAACCAGGCCGGTCAGTCCGGCGATGATCAACAGCGGCACGCCGCCCAACACGACTCCCGCGAGTACCAGCAGGAAGGTGACAGGGATCATCGCGATGAGCCAGGCAAAGCCCAGTCCGATCATCAGCAGCCACATGATTGCCGCATCCTTAAAGTGCCGCCTCACGAATTGGAAGCCCTGACGAATCGCTTCGATCACCCCGACCTTCTCTAGCACGCACACCCGCCGGAAGAAGGGAGTCAACAGCGAGAGCACGAGCGCAACGAGGATAGCGATAAAGATGCCCAAGAACACGGCTCCGGCGACGGCGACAACGATGAGGACGGCAGGCGAGACCAGCAAGGCTACAGGCAACGCCAACGCGGTGAGCAAGAGTACAGGCGGCGTAACCAAGACCACGATCCCCACAAGGGCTCCCAGGCCGATCAGCAGGTCCATCAAGAAGAGCCGCCAGGCCGCGCGTGCCCAGCCCAGGCGGAAGCCCTGACGGATGCTGCGCTTTTCACCCGTCTCCTCGTGATCGTCCACCAGGCGAATGAGCGCCGTCTCCGACACGTAGCGTGCGATGGTGCCGACAACGACCAGGATGAGGATGACGCACACCAGCGCCGCGATGATGGCGACAATCGTCCACAAGACCTCTGGCGAGATATGCGGCATAGGGATCTGCCCGGGGGGCAGGTTGCCGCCGTTCCCGCCGTTGCCATCACCACCCCCAAACTGGTAGCCGGTGTTGACGCTGCCACCCCCACCAGCAGTCATGGCGAGGATGATGCCAAAGATCCACAGTGCCCGGTAGCGCCAGGTGATTTCGAACGCCCGCTTCAACACTTTGATGTGATCCATTTTCGACCTCTCTTTCGTGAATTCTTCCCCCGCCACAGGAAAGCGCGGCGGGTATCCTATCGCTCAGGTAGCCCGATCCACCACGCCGCTCCGCCGTCGGCGCACCCACCAACTGGCCAGCCAACTCCAGTACAGTAGAGCAAACACGATTAACAAGGTAAGGTTCAGTAACGCAAGTCCACCCAATGTGCTCAACCATTGCAGTACCATTCGCTCGACGCGACCCAAGTGCATCCCTGTCCAGCGGAACGCTTCCAACAGCCATGATCCGCCAGGGACGGACAGCAGGCCGGCCGCCGTGTCGCCGCCCATGTTCGACGCGATGAAAACTATGCCGACGATGACGAATACGGTCTGGGCGAAGGCCCACGCGCCGAGCAAGCCCGCCGGTATCAGGCGCCAGCCAGCCTCGAGCGCTCGTTTGCCGGCGGGCTGCTCCGGCCGGCGCGCCAGTCGCAATTTCACCTGCGCCACAAAGCGATCGGGCGAGGTGCACCGTGCGGCGGCCGGGCTTTGCAAAAGCGCGCTCAGCGCCTGCAATTGCTCCAGTTCCGTGCGGCAGGCCGCGCACTCTGCCAGGTGCGCTTCCACCTGTCGCAGGCGCAGCCCGTGCAACTCGCCGTCGTGATATGCTTCCAACCAACTCGTCACGTGCTGGTTCATACAGCCTCCAGATAAGAAGATAGCGTCTTGCGCAGCTGGCTGCGGGCATAGTTCAGCCGCGACATCACGGTGCCGATCGGGATGCCGAGCGTTTCGGCGATCTCCTGGTACGAGAGCCCTTCGTACTCCCGGAGCACCAACACGGCGCGGCTGGCCGGCGGCAACGCCGCCACCGCCTGCAATACCCGCTCGCCACGCTCCGCCCTTTCCACTGCGACCTCCGGCCCATCCTCCGGGACGGCCAGCGGCAGTTCGTCCACGTCCTCGGTCTCTCGCTCACGCCGCAACGTATCCAGCGCGACGTTGGTGGCAATCCGGTACACCCAGTTGCGAAACGGCGACTGCGGCTTGTACTTGGGAAGGTGCTGCCAGGCGCGGACGAAAGCCTCTTGTGCTGCATCCTCGGCCAGATTGGCATCTCCGCACATCCGGTACACCACGTTGACGACCCCGTTGTGGTGCAGGCGGACCAGTTCGCCAAAGGCCTGTCTATCCCCATGCTGCGCCTGGGTAATCAACTCGCGTTCTGTTTCCAACGACAGCGCCGGCCGGCTATTCAACTTGCTGTCCGTCCTTTCCATCTCTTAAACGATTCTGGCTGCCGGTTTATTCGGAGGCTGTTTTCCATTTCGAGGGCTCCTCGCATGGAAGCCTCAAACAGAAACAGACACAGCCGCCGGGCTGGCGGATCGGCGGCTGCATCATTGCGGGCCCATTGAGAGGCAACCGTCATGGGAGCGTGCACACGAAGGGCTTGCCCTCGCCCAACACCTCGTGGACGATGGGCATCCACTCGCTGATGAGGATGTGCTGCGGGCACTTGTCCTCGCACTCGCGGCACTGGATGCACGCGCTGGCGCGCGCCTCTTGGGGAATCCAGTGGTTATACTCTTCACGCGAGTGTTCGGCCTTGTCGTACATTACACCCTGGTTGTACACCTCAAAGTTGCGCGGGATATCCACGCCGTTGGGACAGGGCATGCAGTAGCCACACCCGGTGCAGGGGATGGGGCAGAGCGCCTTGTATCTCTCCCGCACCTGCGCGATCAGCGCCAGGTCGGCTTCGCTTAGCGTGCCCACGCCCGAGGCAGAGGCGCTGGCAAGGTTCTCCTCCACCTGCTGCATCGTGCTCATCCCGCTGAGCACGACCGAGACCTCCGGCTGGCTCCACAGCCATTGCAGCGCCCAGTCGGCGGGAGAGCGCCTGACCGGGGCGCCATCCCACAGCGCCTGGATCGGCTGGGGCGGGTTCACCAGCCGCCCACCCAGCAGCGGCTCCATGATCACCACCGCCATCCCCTTGGCCGCCGCATATTGCAGGCCCTTCGTGCCGGCCTGGTTCTCGACGTCCATGTAGTTGTACTGAATCTGACAGAAGGTCCAGTCGTAGGCGTCCACGATCTCCTTGAAGGCGTCGAAATCGTCGTGGAACGAGAACCCCAGATAACGGACGCGACCATCGCCCAGCGGCTTTTGGGCCCACTCGCGCACGCCCAGGTCGCGCATCTTGTGCCAACTCTCCCTGTTCAGGGCATGCAGCAAGTAAAAGTCAATGTGATCGGTCTGCAACTTGCCCAGTTGCTCATCGAGCAGCCGGTCGAAATCCTCGGCGGTCTTGACCAGCCAGCAAGGCAACTTGGTCGCCAACCGCACCTTCTCGCGGTAACCGTCCTTGAGCGCCCGCCCAACGACCCGCTCGCTGTTGCCGCCGTGGTAGCCATACGCCGTGTCCACGTAATTCACGCCATGGTCAATGGCATAACGCAGCATACGGGTCGCTTCCGGCTCGTCAATGTTCTCGGACTTGCCTTCGACGGTCGGAAGGCGCATGCAGCCAAAGCCGAGCGCCGAAACCTGCCAATCCAATTTACCGAACTTGCGGTATTGCATTTCAACTCTCCTACATCGAAAATCTGAACTGCCGAAAATGGCAACAGGGCACATAATCGCTGGGCTACACGCGCTACCTGCCGCTCAGCCGCTCCATATCCTCGGGGTAGCGCGCCCCCTGGATCGCGATCTCCGAGAGCACGCCTGCGATCTCCCCCAGATCGTCGGGCGTGAGTTCGACCTCCACCGCCCCAATGTTCTCTTCCAACCGCTCCAGCCTGCGGGTGCCCGGGATCGGCACGATCCACGGCTTTTGTGCGAGCAACCAGGCGAGCGCGATCTGCGCCGGCGTCGCTCCTTTCCTTGCGCCGATTTCGGCGATCCGCTCTACCAGGGCGAGATTCGCTTTCCGCACCTCCGGCGCAAAGCGGGGGATCCGGCTGCGCAGGTCGGAGGGAGCGAAAGTCGTCTTTTCGTCAATCTTTCCCGTGAGGAAACCCTTCCCCAGAGGGCTGTAAGGCACGAAGCCGATGCCGAGTTCCTCGCACGTCGGCAATACTTCCTCCTCCGGGGCCCGCCACCAGAGCGAGTACTCGCTTTGGACCGCGGCGACCGGCTGGACGGCGTGGGCGCGCCGGATGGTCTCTGCGCTTGCTTCAGAAAGCCCAAAGTTCTTGACCTTGCCCTCCTGGATCAAATCCTTTACCGCTCCTGCCACGTCTTCGATGGGCACGTTCGGGTCAACGCGGTGTTGATAGAACAGGTCAATAGCCTCCACTCTGAGCCGTTTGAGCGAGGCCTCGGCGACCCGCTTGATCTGCTCCGGCCGGCTATCCAGGCCGGCCGTGGGAGTCGGCCCTCTGTCGGGATCGTGTTTGAACCCGAATTTGGTGGCGATCACCACCTGTCCGCGAAAGGGCTCCAGCGCTTCACCCACGAGTTCTTCGTTGGTGAACGGCCCATAGACCTCGGCCGTGTCGAAGAAAGTGATACCGCGCTCGACGGCCTGCCGAATCAGCGCGATCATCTCCTGTCGGTCAACCGGGGTGTCGCCGAAACTCATGCGCATACAACCCAGCCCGAGAGCCGAAACCTCCAGATTGTTTCCCAATTTACGCTTTTGCATTTCCGACCCCCTCCTCAACCAACCCTACGTTCTCATCGCTCGGTTGCTTCCCGACCGGCGCGGTAGGCTGCCGCCAGCAATTCAGGATGTTCACGCACCGCCCCGCGCTCGAACACCCCGCGGGCGACCACGGTCGCAACAAGATCCGACTTTTGCCAGGCCAGAGCATCCTCGAGCATCCCAAGCGTGTGGCGTGCGTCGTGCACATCGCTTGATCCCAGGGGGATGACGAGGACCACGCGCTTGCCCTCGAACTCGACGATTTTCCCTGCGCCATACCAGCGGTCAACGAACGCCTTGAACTGCGCGGTGGGCCCCCAGTAGTAGACCGGTGTGCCCAGCACCCACACCTGACTCTGCTCCATCCGCTCCAACAACGCCGGCAGATCGTCCTGCTGCACACACCTGCCCGTCTTGCCGCAGGCGTCGCAGCCGCGGCAAGGGCCGATGTTCAGTTCGCTCAGAATGACCTTCTCGGTCAGCGCGCCGGCCTCCTCTGCGCCGCGCAACACCTCGTCCACCAGAATCTCGGTGTTTCCACCGCGGCGCGGGCTGCCTACGATTCCCAATGCTTGTTTGCGACCCGTTTCGAACACCTCCGTTGTCCCTCCGGCGTTCAGTTGTCCTGGACCTCCCGGCTCTGGTACCAGGCGATCTTTTGCTCTATTCTATCGAGGAAGAGATTGAGTTCCCGGAGTCTGGCCTCGATCCTGCGCTTGTGCGCCTCAAGCAGCGCCAGCCGATCACGCAGCGTCCGGTCGCCCTGCCGCTGCAATGTGACGTAGCGCTGCATCTCCGAGATCGGCATCCCGGTCGCGCGGAGGCATTTCAGGAACTCGATCCACCTGACGTCCTCTTCCGAGTAACGGCGATGCCCATTGGAGGCCCGTTCAACGGGAGGGATCAACCCAATGCGCTCATAGTAGCGTATGGTGTGTGCGCAGAGTCCCGTCTCGTTCGCAACCTCGTGAACCGTCAGTCCTGTTTCCATCGGTCGCCTCGCTCTGGTACTATTATACATCTTAGAGTGCGCTCTAAGTCAAGGACCCGGCGCGAATTTTAAGGTTTACCTTCCTCATGCTCGAACCCCACTGCGGGATTCTGGACGCAGCGGATGGGCAGTCCGCGATGGATCGAGTCGCGCAGGCAACCGACGTTGTCCCACAGGCAGGGCACGATCTCCTCGTCACGCCCCTCGGCCAACTTGCGCGGCCAATCGGGGTCGGCGATGAGGGGACGGCCCAGCGCCACCAGGTCGGCCTTGCCCTCCCAGAGGATGGACTCGGCGACCTCACGGGTGGCGATCTTGCCGACGGCGATGACGGGCACCTTGACGGCAGCGCGGATGGTCATCGCCAGGTCAGCAAAGCAGCCCAGTGGCTCTTTGGGACCCGGATGTGTCGTGCCCGGCGGCGAATCGGAGGTGCCGGCCGAGACGTCCATACAATCCACGCCCGCCGCTTCGAGCGCCTGGGCATACGGCACGGTCAGCCACAGGTCCACCCCACCCTCGACGAAATCCGTCGCGCTGAAGCGGAAGAGGATGGGGAAATCCTCACCCACGGCGGCGCGGATCGCCCGCACCGTCTCCACCTGCACCCGCCAGCGGTTCTCCGGGGAGCCGCCATACTCATCCGTGCGATGGTTCTGGAGCGGGGAGAGCAGGCGCATGAAGAGCGAGTGATGCGCGCCGTGGATGTCCAGCGCGTCGAACCCCGCCTCGCGCACGCCCACCGCCGCCCGTGCGAACCGTGCGGGGATCGCAGCCAATTCCTCGGTCGCGAGTTCGTCCACGACGCCCGAACCGGAAAAGACCTGGAGGGCGATCTTGGCACCAGCCGCATGGCACTCTTCAATCAGCGGGCGGAAGGCGGCGCCGAAATCGGGATCGGCCCAGTCGTCCAGCCCGCCTGGGGTGGACTGTGGCGCGATGACCAGCCCCACTCCGCCTCTGGCGCGCCGCACGTAAAAAGCGTGGAACTCGGCGCTGCGCCCGTCCCAGGCCAGGTAGAGCGGGGCGAGAACGATGCGGTTGCGCAGCGGCAGTTTGCCACGGATGTTAAAGGGAGCAAAGAGCGACTCGACTCTCATGGATGGATTTCCTATCGCGGCGTCGGACACTCCTCGTACGGCCTGCCCTCGCCGAGCACCTGACGGACGACCGGCATCCACTCACTGATGGGGATGGACTGCGGGCACTTGTCCTCGCACTCGCGGCACTGGATACACGCATCGGCTCCGGCATGCACATCCTGCGAGAGCCAGCGGTAGATGCCACGCGCCTGCTCCACCTTGTTGTAGACCAGGCCATCGTTGTAGATGCGCAGGTTGCGCGGGATGTCCACGCCGTTGGGGCAGGGCATGCAATAGGCACATTGGGTGCAGGGGATGGGACAGAGTTCCTTGAGCCGGGCGCGCACCCGCTCGACGAGCGCCAGTTCCTCGGCGGTCAGCGTCCCCACGCCGGAGACGGAGGCGCTGGCGACGTTCTCCTCGACCTGCTGCATCGTGCTCATGCCGCTGAGCACGACCGAGACCTCCGGCTGGTTCCATAGCCATTGCAAGGCCCAGTCGGCTGCCGAACGCTTTTTCGCTGCCGTGTCCCACAGCGCCTGAATCTGCGGGGGTGGGTTGACGAGTTGACCTCCCAGAAGCGGCTCCATAATCACCACGGCCATCCCCTTCGCCGCGGCATACCGCAGGCCCCTGGTGCCGGCCTGGTATTCGACGTCCATGTAATTGTGCTGAATCTGGCAGAACGTCCAGTCGTAGGCATCCACGATCTCTTCGGCCCAGTCCAACACACCGAGACCATACATCTTTTCCCAGCGGCTCTTCCCCAGCCCGTGCAGAAGGTAAAAGTCAACGTGATCCGTCTGCAATTTTTCGAGTTGCTCGTTGAGGATGGTGTCAAAGTCGGCGGCGGTCTCAACCTTCCAGCACGGCAATTTGGTTGCCACGCGCACCTTTTCGCGGTAGCCGCCCTTGAGCGCCCGTCCCAGCAGCCGCTCGCTGTTGCCGCCGTGGTAGGGGTAGGCGGTGTCGAAATAGTTCACGCCGTGGTCAATCGCATAGTGGATCATACGGGTCGCTTCGGCTTCGTCAATGTTGGCGCTATCGCCGCCAACGGTGGGCAGGCGCATACAGCCGAACCCCAGCGCCGAGACCTGCCAGTCCAGTCTTCCGAACTTACGGTATTTCATCCCGACCTCCTCCTCAGCGTTTTGACCATCTTGGCGACCAGATTCCCCACCGTCTGCAAACCGATCTCGTCTTCCTCGGCCTTGCCGACGATTGCCGCACCGGAGTGACTGAAGGGCGGGCCATCGGCAATGACGCACATGTCCTGTTGCAAGAAGAACGTATGCATGCATTGGAGCGTAAGTTCCTGCCCGCCGTTGCGAAAGCCACCGCAGGCGATCCCCGCGCCGACCTTGCCGCTCAATTCGAACCGCCCGTTAACCCGCAGGATCACCGTGCGGTCCATCATCGTCTTCATCTGCCCGGTCACCAGGCCCATGTACACCGGCGAGGCCAGGATCAGGCCGTCGCAACGGCGTAACGCCTCGAGGATAGCAGGCATGTCATCGTCGTGTTTACACCTGCCGCTCCTGCACGAAAAGCATCCCTCGCAGCCGTGGATCGTCTTGCCGGCCAGCGCGATGGTCTCCGTCTCGACGCCCGCCTCCTCCAAGAGCGCCAGAGCGTAGCGCAGCGCGTAGGCGGTATTGCCGTTTTCGTGCGGACTGCCGTTGATGCCGAGTACTCTCATCACGACTCCTTTCACCACAAAGAACACAAATTTCACCGGTCTGAGCGGCAACGGCGTTTGTTCAGTATCCCAGCCGCTTGTCCACGACGTTGCGCAGCGGTTCGCCCGCCATGTAGCGCCGCAGGTTATCCAGAAAGATCGCCATCGCGCGCTCGTGATAGTGCGGCGTGAGGCCGGCATAGTGAGGCGTGATGATGACGTTCTCCATGTCCCACAGCGGCGAGTCCTGCGGCAGCGGCTCCGTCTCGAAAACATCCAGCCCGGCCCCGGCGATCCATCCCTCCCGGAGCGCGCGGATCAGTGCGCCTTCGTCCACCAGGCCACCCCGTCCGATGTTGATCAGGTACGCCGTCGGCTTCATCGCCCGCAGTTCCCGCTCCCCGATCATCCCGCGTGTCTCGTGGGTCAGGGGGATGGTGAGCACGACAAAGTCGGCTTCGGGGAGGACCTCGAGCAGTTGGTGCGGGGCGAACATCGCCGCCACCTCCGGTGCGCTTTGCTGCGGGTTACGCCGCACACCCAAGACGTGCATCCCGAACGCCGTGGCGACCTCGGCCACGCGCGCGCCGATGGCGCCCACGCCGACGAGCACCATCGTCTTGCCGTACAACTCAAAGATGTCTCCCCATCGGTTGTGGCGAATCCACTCGTGGCGCTCCTGGGCGCGCACCGCCCGGCAGAGCCGCCGGGCAAAAGCCAGCAGCATGGCAAAGATGTGCTCGGTGATCTGGATCGGGTGCACGCCGGAAGCGCTGGTCAGTACGAAATCCAGGTCGGCGGCCTCGGGATGGCGCAGCAGCCAGTCGGCGCCGGCGGCCCATTGCTGATACCAGCGCAGGTTGTGCGCCCGCGGGAGCAGGTCGTGGGGAAACCCGCCGACGGCGATCTCGATCTCGTCTAACGCCGCTTCGATCTCGGCGCGGTCGCGTGTGACCAGCACCCGCATCTCCGGCGCCAGTGCCCGCACCTGGGCCAGTTGCGCTTCTGTCAGCGTCCCCGGCTCGAAGTCGAAGAGGATGATCCGCGCCATCAGTCACCCTCGCGCAATGGAAAGATCGGGTCGAGCCCTTCACTGCGCCGGGCGACCTCTGCGGCCTCTGCCTCCGAGAAGGGCGCGAACCGATCGGCGGCAGCGCACATCCACTCCAGGAACTCGGCATGGCCGGGGCTGACCGCCGCGGTGACCGGCCGAGAGAGTGTGAAGCGCAGGGCCAGTGCCGCCTCCTCGAACGTCTCGACCGGCGCGTACCAGCACTTGGCCCACGGGCGCGGCTCGTCCTTGCCCAGGCGACGCTTGTGCAGCGCCTTGAGCGCCAGAATGGCCGCGCCTTTCTCTTGCGCCTTCGCCAGCACGCGCGGGCCAAACCCGCCCTGGTGCCAGCACACCCAGTTGACCGGGAAGAGGATCGAATCGAAGGGGAAATGGTCCAAAAGCGCGAGGGCTGCTTCCTCGGAGTGGGCAGAAAAGCCCAGGTAGCGCACTCGCCCCTGCTCGCGCGCTTTCACCAGCGTCTCCAACGCGCCGCCGCGCCCCGTGATCTGCTCGACCTCCTCCAGTGTCGTCACGGCGTGGAGTTGATAGAGGTCGAAGTAATCCGTGCGCATGCGCTCGAGCGACTCGTCGAGGGCGGTAGCGGCCTCCTGGGCGGTGCGCTTTTCCGTCTTGCATGCCAGGAAAACCGAGTCACGGTAGGGTTCGAGTGCCGGGCCCAACCGCTCCTCGGCGTTGCCGTAGGAAGGAGCCACATCGAAGTAATTGATGCCGCGCTCGACCGCCTGGGCCACCAGACGGGCAGCCACAGGTGGCTCTTCGTCCATCACCGCGATCCCGCCAAAGCCGACCACAGAGAGCATGATGTCCGTCTTACCATATCGCCGTTTATCCATCTTCACACCTCGTTTCCTGGACTCGTGTAGAACAGGCTTTCCTGTAGTTAAAGGTGTTGTCTGGTTAGCCATTGTTACCTCCTCCATCACTGTGTATAGTAGGATGCCACAATTTGGCTACCAGTCAACTTCGAAGGGGTAAATTGTTAATGAGCAAATAGGGGCATAACCCTACGAGCATCTACAGGGAATCCTGCTGCTTACCCTACCATGATTTCCCACCGAGGCGGTAGCGTTCCTGGCACACCGGACAGACCCACACTCTGCCCCGGCCACGTTGCTCCAGCGGCCGCCCGCAACGGCACACGTACCCGGCCAGGCGGGCCGGCACGCCGACGACCATGGCGTGCTCGGGCACGTCGCGGCACACCACCGCGCCCGAACCGACCATTGCAAAGCGCCCCACCGTCACGTTGGGGAGGACAATGGCGCCGGCCCCCAGCGACGCGCCGTAGCAAACGCGCACCGGCCCAACCTCCCAGTCGGCGTCCGTCTTGAGGCTGCCGTCGGGGTTGATGGCGCGCGGAAATTTGTCGTTGGTGAGGATGACGCCCGGCCCCAGAAAGACGCCATCTTCGATCACCGCCGGGTGGTAGACGTAAACGCCGTTCTGCAACTTGCAATTGTCACCGATGGTCACATCGAAATCCACATAGACTCCCTTGCCCAGGATGCAGTTGCGCCCGATCCGGGCGCGCTCTCGCACCTGCGCGTGGTGCCAGATGCTGGTGCCCTCGCCGATCTCGGCCCTGGGCGAGACCTCCGCTGTGGGATGAATGCGCACGCCGTCCGCCATCGCTTTTCACCTCGCTAACCGGGTTGGATTACGATTATACTTCAGGGCAGGGCAAATCGCCAATTCGCGCAGTGTGGTATAATCAGGGCGGGAGGATGGCATGGGACGCGCGCTGCTGTTGACCGGCCGGCCCGGCGTAGGCAAAACCACCGTCATCAAGGCGGTGGCCGAGGCGCTGGGCGAGCGCGCCGGCGGCTTTTACACCGAAGAGATGCGCGGCCCCGGCGGGCGCAAGGGCTTTCGCCTGATCACGCTGGATGGGCAGGAAGCGGTGATGGCCCACGTGAACCTGCGGGGCGGCGGTCGCCCTCAAGTGGGGCGCTACGGGGTGGACGTGGCCGCCATGGAGCGAGTCGGCGTTGCGGCGCTGCGCCGGGCAATGCAGAAGGGCCAGATTGTGGTGATAGACGAGATCGGCAAGATGGAACTCTATTGCGGGCCGTTCAAGGACGCGGTGCTGCAGGCCATCGGCGGGCCGGGCACGGTGCTGGCGACGGTGATGGCAAAACCCAATCCCTGGGTGGACGCGCTCAAGGCGCTCCCGCAGGTCGAGGGGTGGGAAGTAACCACCGAGAACCGAAGCAGCATGCCGGATCAAGTCCGCGCGTGGCTAGAGCGTTGACGCTTTGCGCGAACGGCGGTACAATTGAAGATGGGCCAGCGAGACCCATCTTTTGAATCTGTGAGCGGAGGTTGGTGATGGAGAAGCAACTCGGTACGGATACGGTCAAGCGCGGTCTGGCGCAGATGCTCAAGGGCGGCGTCATTATGGATGTGGTCAGCGCCGAGCACGCCCGCATCGCCGAGGAGGCCGGCGCCTGCGCGGTGATGGCCTTGGAGCGCGTGCCCGCCGACATCCGCGCCCAGGGCGGCGTGGCCCGTATGTCCGACCCGGAAAAGATTCTGGAGATTATGGAGGCCGTCTCTATCCCGGTGATGGCCAAGTGCCGCATCGGCCACCTTGTCGAGGCGCAAATCCTGGAGGCGCTGGGGGTTGATTTCATTGACGAGAGCGAGGTGCTCACCCCCGCCGACGAAGCGCACCACATTGACAAGTGGAAGTTCAAGGTGCCTTTCGTCTGCGGCTGCCGCAATCTGGGCGAGGCGCTGCGGCGCATCGGCGAGGGGGCAGCGATGATCCGCACCAAGGGCGAGGCCGGCACCGGCGACGTGGTCGAGGCCGTGCGCCACGCCCGCGCCGTGCTGGGCGAAATCCGCCGCTTGACGACGATGGCCCCCGAGGAGATGATGGCCTACGCCAAAGAGATCGGCGCGCCCTATCATCTGGTGCTCGAGACGGCGCAGTCGGGCCGCCTGCCGGTGGTCAACTTTGCCGCTGGCGGCATCGCCACCCCGGCCGACGCGGCACTGATGATGCAACTGGGGATGGACGGCGTCTTTGTGGGCAGCGGCATCTTCAAGTCGGGCGACCCCGTCAAACGCGCCCGCGCCATCGTCCAGGCGGTCACCCACTACGACAACCCCGAAATCCTGGCCGAGGTGAGCCGTGGCCTGGGCGAGCCGATGGTCGGCATCCACGTCAGCGACATCCCGGAATCCGGGCGGCTGGCGGTGCGCGGCTGGTGAACGGCTGTACGAGAAACTCGGCTTCATAGAGAGCCAGGCGATGCGGTTGAAGTTGGAGGTGTGAATGACAGCGACGCTAGAAAAAGTAAGAAGCCTGGAGCAATACGTCGAACTCGTCAATGGGCAGGTAGATCAAGTATTGGAGAACACCATTGACAAGATGCTAGAGCGGGAACGCCAGCGCCTCCTCCTCCAACAGGCGCGTCTCGAATCACAGATTGCCGATTTTGAGGCACGCTATGGCTGGGCCTCCGACGAGTTCTACCCGCGCTTCGAGCGCGGTGAATTGGGAGATAACCTGGATTTTATCGAGTGGTCGGCTACAATCGAAATGGCCAGGAACCTGCGTCGTACAATAGAATTGCTGGGTGAAGGGGCCAGCGCGTGCCATCCCCAGTTGCCCTACGCGCCGCATCACGTTCACATGTCCGGTGAAAGTGTCGAAGGTGTCGCCCGGCCGCCGACGTTGGTAGAGGTATTGGCTCAAATCGAGAACTCGGTGCAAGGGTTGGAGCAATGAGAATCGGCGTCCTGGCTTTACAGGGAGCGTTCATCGAACACGAAAAGGTCCTGGAGCGTCTCGGCGCAGAACCGGTCGAGGTGCGCCTGCCGCAGCACCTGGAGGGGCTGGATGGGCTGATCATCCCCGGCGGCGAATCCACCACCATCGGCAAGGTCGCGGCCCGCTGGGAGTTGCTCGAGCCGCTTGCCGCCTTCGCCCGCTCGGGCCGCCCGCTGTGGGGCACCTGCGCAGGGATGATCCTGATGGCCAGGGAAGTCACCGACGGCACGGTGGATCAACCCACGTTGGGGCTGATGGACGTGACCGTGCGCCGCAACGCCTTTGGCCGGCAGGTAGACAGTTTCGAGGCCGACCTGGCCGTACCCGCGCTGGGGGCACGGCCCTTCCACGCCGTTTTTATCCGTGCGCCGTGGATCGAGCGCGTGGGTGATGGCGTCGAAGTATTGGCGCGTTTGGAGGATGTCACCGTCGTGGCTGCCCGGCAAGGGAACCTCTTGGCGACCGCTTTCCATCCCGAACTGACGGATGATACCCGGTTTCACCGGTATTTTATGAAAATGTGTGCGGGGTAAAGTGAACTATACCAACCACATTACCGACGATCTCGACGCCATCATGGCCGTCTTGCCGGAGGATATCCGCGCTGCCGTACAAAAGATCGGGCGGCGGGATGACCTCCTGGAGGTGATCCTCGATCTGGGCCGTGTGCCCACCGCCCGCTACACCGACGGCGAGGTGGTGCTACGCAACACGGAGGTGAGCCGCGAGGAGATTCAGTACGTGGATGACCGCGTAGGCGAGTTCGACGCCGACAACCGCGCCGGCATCGCCCGCACGCTCCACCGCATCTCCGCCATCCGCAACCGCAAGGGCGATATCGTCGGGCTCACCTGTCGCGTGGGCCGCGCCGTCTATGGCACCATCGCCATCATCCAGGACATCGTGGAGAGCGGCAAGAGCATCCTCCTGGTGGGCCGCCCCGGCGT
>DAOUBA010000055.1:0-35199 GCA_034432855.1 Anaerolineae bacterium
TACCAACTACCGACACCCGGTTGCCGAGGCTTCACAGGGCCGGTCCCTCCGCCTCTCTGGATAAGAGTGTCGCCGGGTATTCGATTTTGGGGCGATGATACTACGAAGGGGAGCAACTGTCAAGACTTGCGGTTTGTAGAGTTCGGTGCTATAATTTTTGATACACGGGCGCGTAGCTCAGTCGGTTAGAGCGCCACACTCACATTGTGGAGGTCACGGGTTCGAGCCCCCTCGCGCCCACTATGCCGATTCCGGGCCGCGGCCATACGTGAGCAGGTCCCCCACCGTCCGCGGCCCTTTTGGTGCCAAGCGTGACTATGCTCACACTCCACAGTGTCAAAGAGCGCCTCCAGGTGGATTGGCTGATCGGCAACTTGCGCTGGCTGCTTCTGGTCAGCGTGGCTCTGGTCAGTTTCTTGGACGCCCTGCTCGGTCGCGATGGCGCTTTCGACGCTGTGTCACTCCTGCCCGCGATCGTCCTCCTGGGCATTGCCGCCCTGTACAACATCGCCGTGATGATGCTGCTGTATTACGGTACCCCCCCGCGCATTATGCCGGTGATGACGCTGCTGATTGACACGATCCTGACCGTCAGTTTTGTGATCTTTTCCGGCGGACTGACGAGCCCGCTCTTGTTCTTCACCTTGTTCCCCATCATCACCGCGGCGCTGCGTTTTCCCTGGACAATCAGCCTACTGATCGCCGCCGTCATCGTAGTCATCTGTGGCTTCTTCGGCTACCTCCTGGCGCCAGCCGAGATATTGGCGTCGGCGTTGCTACCCTTCGCGGCCCGTTCCCTGGTCCTGCTGCTGGCCGCTCTGATCAGCGGCCTGGTTGGAGATCGGGTCAAGCAGACCATCGCCCGCGCCCGCCGGCTCCAAGAGGAAGACGAATTGCGCGGGCTGCGCGCTGCACAGGAGCACTCGCGAGTGATCTTTGAACTGGCAAGCACCTTGAGCGCGACGTTGAACTACAATAAGGTGTTGGAAACCGTGCTCGAGGTCGGCGAGGCGGGGATGCGTGAATTGGGCCGACCCGACCCTGCCCACGTGGGGATGGTGCTGCTCTTCAGCAGGCACAACGACCTGCGCATCGTGGCTTCGCGCCACCTGCCGCACCGCGATCAGAACACCGCCTTCGAGGGCAAAAGCGGCGCTCTGGCCCGGGCGCTGATGACAGCGGAGCCCGTGATCACTAGCGATCCACCGGCGGACCCGGAATTGAGACACCTCATTATGATGCACAATTGCAGGCAAGCCATTGTCGTACCGCTGCGAGCCGGCTTTGAGAGTTTCGGCGCGGTGGTCTTTGGCAGTCCTCATCCCCACACCTATACGCACGATCACGAGAACTTGCTCACCGCTATCTGCAACCAGGCTATCGTTGCACTGCAGAACGCTCGACTCTATCAAAGCTTGAGGGAAGAAAAAGAGCGCATCGTGACGGTCGAGGAGGATGCGCGCAAGAAACTGGCCCGCGACCTGCACGATGGCCCTACTCAGAGCATCGCCGCCATCGCCATGCGGTTGAATTACGCGCGGATGCTACTGGAAAAGGGCGGCGACGCCCGGCAGATGGTCGAGGAACTGGGCCGGATCGAGGAACTGGCCCGCAAGACCACGAAAGAGATCCGCCACATGCTCTTCACGCTCCGTCCGCTGATCCTCGAGACCCAGGGACTGCGGGCCGCGTTGGAGCAATACATCACTAAACTGGCCGAGACGGACCCCACCCCGATCCACCTGGAAGCGCCACCCGCAGTAGAACAGGCGCTCGACCAAAACGCCCAGGGAGTGATCTTTTACATCGTCGAGGAGGCCATTGGCAATGCCCGCAAGCATGCACGCCCGCAGAATATTTGGGTGCGGCTGAACGTCCAGGGCCGCACGTTCGTCGCCGAGGTGGAGGACGATGGCTGCGGGTTCAACGTGGACGAGGTGCAGGCACGCTACGAAGAACGCGGCAGCCTCGGGATGATCAATATGCACGAGCGGGCCGAGTTGGTCGGCGGCAAACTGGCCATCGTCTCGTCCCCCGGCAAAGGAACGCGGGTCACGCTGACCGTGCCGCTGCGAGGGAAATAACCGGCCGTGGAGTGGCACGAGCGCTGGCTCTGGCTGGGTGGGTCGCTACTCGCAGGGGTCCTCTGGGCCAACCTGACGTGGTTCTTCGGCCAGCCCATCTCCGCTGAGCCCAAGTCCTTCCCGACCCGGTTTAGGGCCGGCATCAGCCGCCTGACCGCCTGGCGCTTTTCTCCCTGGCTGCTTCAGATTCTTCGCCTGCTGTACTACGTTGGTCTCCCCATCGCCGCGCTGCTATTAGGCCACGACGCGATCGTCGAACAGTTCCTGGGGCTCAAGTTCAGACCTGGGTTCTCTATAGAGACAGGGGGTGCAACGGCCGCCAAGTGGCTCGATTGGGCACGTGGCCTGGGCTGGGCTGCGACGTTGGGCATAGGTGCCTGGGCGCTGCTGGCACTGAGCTGGTGGGCGTACCGCCGGGCGTTGGCCGTGGTCGGCGCAAGCAATATGGTCGCCAGTCACTCTGCTTTGGGCTGGGTGCTCCTGCGCGAGGCTCTCTACCACGAAATCCACTGGGCCTTCTACCGCAATGCCTTCATCGTCGTGTGGGGCGAATACTGGGGCATTTGGAGCGGGCTGGCATTGGTGGGACTGGAAGCCGCGCTCAACCCGGCCTGGCGCGCAGGGTTGGCTGATCCGCAAAAGGCTCCCGTTCAGTCAATGCGCGGGGCGCTGGCGGTCGTCAGCGGGGTACTGTTCCTGCTGACGCAGAATCTGTGGCTGGCGATCGCCGTTCACTGGGGAGTATCGTGGGGGCTGGCGGCGCTGGCAAACGTAAGGCGTAAAACGTAACGCGTGATTTACGTTTTACGCATTGCGCTTCACGCATTACGTTTCACATCTCACGTCAGCAACAGCGCCAGCACAACCAACACTGCCAGCATCATCACGGCAAGAACGCCGATGCGCTTGAGATCGGCGATGACGTAGCGATACTCCTCGCGCAGGTCGGTTGTCGCTGGTGCAGGACGAGCCGGGATCGAGGTCACGGCAGGAGAGAAGCCGGTCGCTTCGCTTGTCCCCGGTTGCACCATCTGGGCCTGCGAAAGCCGCGCCTGTTGTCGTCTCCTTACGCGACGTGATTTCTTCGCCACAATTCCTTCTCCTTATGGTTATGGTTTCAATTCAGCAATGACAACGATCCGATGGGTGTTAATCCCATACGGATAGCAAGAAATGAGCGTCAGCACCGGGCTGGAGGTGGGATACATCACGCTCACCTCCGTAGGCTCGACGATGCGTTTCTGGGTGACGACGTAGCGGTAGACCTGGCTGGCTGTGTAGACAAACACCTCCTCACCTAGATCGAGTTCCGGCAATTCGCGGAATATTTCGCCGTAGATGTCGTTGTGCGCCGAGATGATGCAGTTGCCCCTCTCGCCCGGATTGGCGCTGCCGATATGATGGCCGGCCCCCTGTTTGAGCGCCTCCCAGTCGTCCCCTTCGACCACCGGGGCGTCCACACCAATGGCGGGAATACGGATGCGCACGGCCTGCTCCGGTCCCCGTGTAGGCAGCGGCAACGGCGTGATCGCCTCCACTAGCCCGCGCAGGTGGGCGGGGATCTCTGCCGGCCGGGCGCCCCCCAGCGAATCGGGCGGCGTGTGACCGCCGGGCAGCACGACGGCAATCAGGGGCGTTGGGGTGAGTGTGGGCAATGCAGCCCGCTGGGCCTGGCTGGACTCCCGATTGATCTCGTGCAGTGTCTCCAGTGTGCCAAGCAACACCAAGACGAGCGCAGCAAGCACGCCCAATTCGATCACCAACAGGCTCTTATCGCGCAGCCAATCCCAACGGAGCGGACGCCGCTCTCGCCTGGGCCGTTCCTCTGCGACAGGAGCCTCGTCCAGCGCGTGAGGCCGGTACTGCGCCGCGGCTCCGTCTCCGAAACGCCGGTAATCTGTCGGCAGGGACAGCGGGGCCAGCGAGTCGAAGGGGCCGCCTGGGGCCTGTCTGCCCAACCGGCGCAACCGCTCCACCCGCGCCTCCGCCTTGCGGATGCGCAGCACCTCTTCCAGTTCCTCTATCGTGAGTTCGTCAACCGGACGGCGGTCTTTCATGTCACCCAACGGCTCGCAGCGGCGTTTGTCTGATCGCGTGGATGATGTTGAGCAATTGTGTGTAGGTGCCCTTTCCTCCGATCGCGTCCCAGAATTCTCCGGCGATCAGCACTTCTGCCTCTAGATCCATCACCTGGCGGGTAAATGGATGGGCATAGGCCTGACGGGTGAGGTATGGATTGTAGGGGAAGGCCAGGAACGCCTGGGGGTTTTGATCGGGATGCAAGGCGATGAAGGTCAGAATCTTGCGTTTGGATTCGGCGGCGATGTCCAGATTGGGCACCGGTGTTTTGATTTCGGCGAAGAAGGGGCCGGCAGCGAAATCGCCGATGAACAGGTCGGCGGTCACGACCAGTTCGCGGGGCTCGCCCCCACGCGCGCCCAAGACCTCGGCGATTTCCTGCGCGTGGTCGGGTTTGCGCTGCTTCACACGCAACTGGGTCACGATCTGGTCAATCGCGTCAGCGACGGCACCATCTACGGTGGCGCGGAACTCGCGTTCCAGGTGCACGTCGTGATAGCGCTCCTGAGCAATGAGGCGAGCGAGACGAGGGTAGAGACTTTGTCCCAGGCTCGTCACAATCGAACGCTGCTTCTTGAACGCAATAATCGCTTCATCACGGAAGAACAAGGAGTGAAAGGGATATGCCTTCTGCAGTTCCTCCGCGTCATAGTCCACCTGGGTTAGTCGCCCGACGAAACCCTTGAGCAATTCTGTCACTTTCTGTCGCGTCTCATCCTTCACCGCCCGCTCCTTTGCCGTTTCCATACCAGTATGGATTCGTAAAAATCATTGTTGCGCATTCCTGTTCTACGGTTGACGTGGCGCTCTATCCGCTCTTCCAGGACAAAGCCCAGTTGGGCAGGCAGGTTATCATATAGCCCAAGTTTATCATTGACGACGATCACTACAGTCGCTTCCGGCATCAAATGGGGCTGCAGATTGGCAAAGACAGCAGCAATCTGCTCGATGTATTCTCGCTGAGCCATCTTCGAACTGCCCTTGAAAGCAGGGCCGATCTCCTCCTCTGCCCGCCAATTCAAATGGAGCAGTTCATACGCATAGCGGTGCTGCTCATGATAGTCAATGATGCCCACATAAGGCGGTGAGGTGAGCACGAGATCAATCCCATCAGGGAAACCCACGCACCTGGCATCACCACATAATACCTCTACTTGCGCTTCACTTGCGATGGATTGAAACTCTTTGATCCGTTTGAGCGCGTCGAGACTGTAACGATTCAGAAACTGCAGTGCGTCGTCCGTCGGCTGGCAAATACGGCCATGCTTGAAGCAATAGTATGGCTCGGTCTGTGGCTTCTTGGGCCAGTCCAGTTCATAATGCGTGGTCAGCCGCGCCGATCTGGCCGCGCGGGACAAGATCACTTTGAGCAAATCCTGGTACTGATAATCGGAGATGAGCGAACGGTAACACAAGATCTGTTGTAGGGCTTGAGGGTGAAACCACGTCCTCAAATAGTCGCTATCCGGTTCAAAATGCAAGGCATCGTCAGAGAACAACCCGCCGCTCAGTTGCAGGTTCAACCTTGTCAGGATATCCCGAATTTCGTGCTCCAGGAGACGCACATCGTACTGGGCCGTCTTGACACGCGTGAGGAGGCAATTGAACTCTGAGAGGTCACAACCCACTGAATCAATGCCGAGAGCCTTGGCTTCCACCAGGGTAGTCCCAGAACCGCAAAACGGGTCACACACCAAACGAGGGCGGAATTTGCGCAGGAAAATCTCGGCCAGTTGTGGGATGAACTTGCCCAGGTACGGATGCAGACGGTGAACATGCTTGGTCCGTTCCCGTTCTGGCAGATCCTTCTCGCGCCAGTTCAGATTCAATTCGTCCAGGCGTATTGCTGGCGTCACCAAGCGAGGATCCGTGGGCTGTGCAGCGTGATAAAGCCCCACTCGCTCTTCCTCGTTGGTCAGCAACAGGGTGTGCTGCATGCCGTCCATCCTTCACACAGGTTCAATGGAAACCCGATGGCCATCCACCTCTTCTACTTCCCTGGCACTGAGATACCGGTAATTGCTCCCAATCGTGCTGTACTACCCATAGGTCTCGCTTCAGTGCTACATCCCCCTCATCTGACGCCAGAACGATCTCAACGTCCCGCACCAGGAATGAGCGCACGCTTCCTCCGATACCGACGATGGGCAACAAGGCTGGCTCTAAAGTCTCAGTTGGAATACCCAAGAGTCTCACGTCGCGGTCAAGGAGCGTTGTACGGGAGGCGCTGGTGTCTGCCAGGAACCAAACCAGCCCTTCAAAGTGTGCGCCATGCAGGTGAGCAGCAAGATAGGGCGCGTCTCCGATAGAGCGACCTCGAACGATCACAGCACCATCTCCAATGGCTCGCGGGTGATAAACTCTACGCAGGCGTGAGCCGGGTCTGGCAACTTGGATAGCAGGCCAGCCAGATCTGGATCGCTGGCGATCACCTGATCATTCTTGACCGCGATCCATTGGTCTAAGAGCATCTCCATATTCTCGCTGATCCAAGCGTGAGCAGCATCAAATGCAAGTAGTTCACCCATCAATTGCTCTCTCATCTCCGACTCCCATATTTTCAGGGCTGGTCTCGGCAAGCCGGGTATGTCTCCTTCAAGAAACATCCACCCTTGCCACCGCAAACACCTCGCGCTCGAAGAACCAGCAGAAGGGCGGCCAGTTGAACAGGATGTGACGGGCAATCTTGAACACCCGCCCCTCCCGGCGATTCTGCGGCGGGGTATCCAGCCACACGCGGGCGCGAAAGCCCGCCCGCCGCAACACCCGCCACAGGCTCAACAGGCTTTGCTCGTTGACATGCACGTCGAGGTTGGCAGAAATGATCGCGCGCGGGTCCCTGGGATAGCATGCCCCCTGCCCCATCAGGATGCGCACCAGCCGCACCAGCGGGTAGGCGAAGCGATCGTACCAGGCGTTGGGGGCGGTGTGGATGATCAGCCGGCCATCGCGGCGCAGCACACGCCGCGCCTCCGCCAGTGCCTGGGCCAGTTCCCACGGCTGGAGATGCTCGACCAGGTCGAACATCAGCACACGGTCGAAAGAGGCCGAGGTAAAGGGTAACCGCTTGGCATCGGCCATATAGATACCTGCCGCCCCCCCTGTCCCTTCGCCCGCCACCACCAGCCTGCGCGCCATCCGCACTGCCACAGGTGCATAATCCACGCCGTAGGCCCGCGCCCCCAGGCCCGCGCAGCAGCGCAGGATCTCCCCACGCCCACAGCCAACGTCAAGCACCTGCATCCCCGGCGCAATGCCGGCCACCTCGAGGGCCTGGCTCAGACGGCGCGAGAGAAGCGCGCCTTCGCTGGCGGCGAACTCTTCGTACCCCTCGCAGGCGCCCAGGAAATACGCTTCGTCGTATCGCGTGGAACAAACCGGTTGCTGGCTGCGAACGCTCAAGTGCGCCTCCTGCAGGATTATAACCTACCGCTTACCCCCCGTCAAGCGGCTCAGGCCATCGCGGGCAGCGGAACGGAGCAAATGCACCTCTTCGACCCGTAGTACCAACGCTAAAAGTCCATAGACCAGGACTCCGACCCCCCCGGCCCCGCCGACGAGTACGAGTTCTCCCCCCAGCCCTCCCGACACCACAGTCGCCAGCGCCCGGCTCACACCCCACACCACCGCCGCCATCACCAGCGAGGCGAGCGTCGCCTTGAGGATGAGCCAGAGCACCCCGTGGCCGCTCAACCCGCCCAACCGTCGCCGCGCCAGCACCAGCATCGCCAGCGCGTGGGCGGTCAGTTTGAGAGAGTTGACCAGCACCAACAGCGGCAGGGTTAACACCCCCAGCCACCAGGGAACGAGTGCCATCACGACGTACAGAAGTGTCGTCCCCACGCCGACCAGGGCGGGGGTCAGTGTGTCCTTGCGAGCATAGAACGCGAAAATGAGTGGTTGATCCACGGCGGTGAACAGCAGGCCCAGGAGAGCGCAGCGCAGGGTCTCCGCCGTCGCCAACGTATCCGCCGCCGAAAACTGCCCGTGTTCCAGGATCAGGGCGACGATGGGATGGGCTAACACGTAGAGGCCGGCAGTCGCCGGAATAATCAGCGCCAGCGCCAGCCGCAGCCCCTGGGCCAGGGTTGCCCGAAAAGATGCCAGGTTCTCTCCGGCGGCCTGCCGTGAAAGCGTCGGCAGAATGGCGATGGAGACGGCAGTGACGACCAGTCCGAGGGGGAATTGGATGATCTGGGCCGCGTAATCCATCCAGGAGATAGCCGGATCGCTGATGTGGGAAGCCAGACGGTAACTGAGCAACTCGGCCAGTTTATCCACCACCAAACCGAGCAGGATCGGCAGGTAGAGCCTGCCGATGTGACGCAGCGCGGGATGGTTGAGGTTGAAGGCGACACGCAACCGAACGTCCCGCAGCCCCGGCGCCTGAAGCGCGACCTGGAGCATGGTCCCCAACAGCATGCCGGCAGCCATGCTGTGCACCCCCCAGCGGTGCCCAAGAGCGAGCGCCATGACGACCATCGTAGCGTTGAACACGGCAGCGGTGAAGGCAGGAAAGGTGAATCGCTTGAGCGCGTAGAGCGCGCCAGAAAGGACGCTGGACAGGCTGAGAAAGACGATCGCCGGCAGGACCAGCCGCAAGAGATTGTTCGCCAACGCCTGGTACGAGGGCGAAAGCCCCCCGGCGATTAGGCGGATCACCAGCGGCGCCAGGGACTCTCCTACCAGGACGAACCCGCACAGGACCAGCAGGGTGACGCTGACAAGGACGCTGAGCAAGCGGCACAACTCGGCCCGGCGTTCGGGAGCCGTGTAATCGGACAGGACCGGCACCAGGGCCGAACTGACGATGCCCCCCACCAACAGATCGTAGATCATGATGGGGATACGCATCGCGGCGTTCAGCGCGCTCACGTGCCCGCCTGCCCCGAAAAGGCCGGACTTGACCATCTCGCGGGCCAGCCCCAGCACGCGGCTGGCGACATTGCCCAGCGCGATGATGCCGGCCGCCTGCGCGACCTCCACGTCTTGTTTGAGCGTGAAACCCGATGTTTCTTCCAAATCGCCCCTTGTCGCCGTTCGCCCGGTTCTCAGGAGGGCGTCTCTGACACCGATTTCGGGCTCTGGAGAGCCCTCCTGTACGAGGCGTCTCTGACGCCGATCAATCTTTTTCCCACGTCGGCCCTACCGTGAGATCGGCTTTGAGCGGCGCCTTGAGGTCGAAGGCGTGCTCCATCACCTGGCGCATCAAGGGCGCCACCGCATCCACCTCCTCATCCGGCGCTTCCACCACCAGTTCGTCGTGCACTTGCAGGATCATCCGCGCCCGGGAACCCTGCTCGCCAAGCATCCGGTGCAGGCGGATCATGGCGATCTTGATAATGTCGGCGGCGCTGCCCTGAATGGGGGCATTGATTGCCATCCGTTCGGCGGCCAGGCGCACGTTGTGGTCGGCGTGGCTACCCGGCAAGAGTTCGGGGAAGTAGCGCCGCCGCCCCAACAGCGTCTCCACGTAACCCTGCCGCGTGGCGAGTGCCTTGGTCGTGTCAATGTACTCACGCACACGAGGGAAACGTTCAAAGTAGGTCTTGATAAAGTTCTCGGCCTCGCCCTGCGTCAGCCCGGTGGTCTGCGCCAGTCCGTAGGCGGTCTGGCCATAAGCCAGTCCGAAATTCACGGCCTTTGCCACGCGGCGCATTTCGGGCGTGACCTGCGCCAGGGGCACGCCAAAGATGGCGGCAGCGGTAGTGGCGTGAATGTCCTCGCCGCGCGCAAACGCTCCCAGCAGCCCTTCGTCGCCGGAGACATGGGCCATAATGCGGAGTTCGACCTGCGAATAGTCGGCAGAGATCAACTGCCACCCCGGTTCGGCCACGAACGCCCTCCGCACCTGTCGCCCCAATTCCGTGCGGATGGGGATGTTTTGTAGATTTGGCTCTGACGAACTCAGTCTGCCAGTGACCGTGCCGGTCTGGTTATACGAGGTGTGCAACCGCCCGGTGCGCGGATTGACCAGTTTGGGCAGCGCGTCCACATAGGTGGATTTCAACTTCGCCAGTTCACGCTGCTCCAGGATCACCTCAATCACCGGATGCTTGCCGCGCAGCCGTTCCAGCACGTCCGCCGACGTCGAGAAATGGCCCGACTGCGTCTTGCGCAAGCCCTGCACAGGCAGGCCCAACTTTTTGAACAATGCATCCGAAAGCTGCTGGGTCGAGTTGACGTTGAAGGGATAACCCACCATCTCCTGGATGCGCGCTTCGAGTTCCCTCAGGCGCTCGGCCAGTTCCTTCGACATCTGCTCCAGAAACGGGACGTCCAGACGCACGCCGGCCATCTCCATCGCGGCCAGCACCGGCACCAGTGGCATCTCGATCTCGGTAAACAGAGGCCACAATTGCTTCTCTCGCAATTCCGCTTCCAGTACAGTGACCAGCCGGTGCGTCATATCCACGTCCGCACAGGCATAGGGGGTCACCTGCGCCACCGGCACCTGACGCATGGTGATCTGCTGTTTGCCCTGGCCGATCAGGCTGGCGATTGGGGTCATATCTTGTTTCAACCGCGCCCAGGCCAACGCCTTCAGGCCCAGGTTTTTCGAGGCGGGATTGGCGAGCCATTCGGCGATCATCGTGTCGAAAGCCAACCCTGTGACACGTGCACCAGCCCGTTCCAGCACTGCCAGATCATACTTGAGGTTATGACCGTACTTGGGTTTGGCTGGATCGCCCAGGAGCGACGCCAGGGCCTCGAGCACACGCTCAGGCACCAAGTGGGGATCGCCAGGAGGAGCGGCAAGCGGGATATAGTACCCGCGTCCGGCCTCGTCGGTGAAGGCCAGGCCCACGAGTTCCGCCTGCATCGGGTCGGTGTGGGTGGTCTCGGTGTCGAGCGTGAAAGCCGGGGCGCGTTCCAGCCGCGCGATCAACTCGCGTAGCGCCTGTTCGTCGCCGATGGTTTGATAATCGGCGGCAGGCGTGGGGGGAGAGGGTATGGCAGCCGGAGCGGCCTCGAACAGGCTGAGTTGCTGGGGTCCGTAGGGCGGGATGCCCTCCTGCCCCGGCAGCTTCTCGACCAGCGAGCGGAACTCTAACTCGCGGAAGAGGTCCATTACCCGTGCGCGGTCGTAGGGGCGCACGCGGCAGGCCTCGAGGTCGAGGCGCACCGGAGCATCGCGCACGATAGTCGCCAGCCGCTTGCTCAGGAAGGCCGACTCACGCCCGGCGACGAGTTTGTCGCGGAAGCGCAGCGGGATTTCATCCAGGTGCTCGTAGATGCCCTCGAGCGAACTGTATTGCTGCAAGAGGCTGACGGCGGTCTTTTCACCGACGCCGGGCACGCCGGGGATGTTATCCGACTTGTCGCCGACCAGCGCCTTGTAATCCACCAACTGCGCCGGATCGAGGCCATACCGCTCGCGCACGCCCGCCGGGTCGTAGGTCACGGTGTCGGAAAAGCGCCAGCGCGAAGTGAGCACGCGGGTGTGCTCGTCCACCAGTTGCAGAATGTCTGTATCGCCGGTGACGATGAGCGTCTCGACGCCCTGCTCTTCTGCCTGGCGAGCGAGCGTCCCCAGAAGATCATCGGCCTCGTAGCCCTCCCGCTCGAAGACGGGAATACTGAGTGCCTCGACCACCCGGCGGATGCGGTCCATCTGCACGCGCATCTCGTCGGCCATCTCGGCGCGGTTCGCCTTATAGTCGGGGTAGACCTCCTCGCGGAAGGTATACCCCTTGTCGAAGGTCACGGCGATGTGGGTCGGCTTCTCGTCGCGGAGGACGTTCAAGAGCATCGAGGTAAAGCCATAGACGGCGTTGGTCAACTCGCCGTGCGTCGTCTTCATGTCGGCAGGCAGGGCGTGAAAGGCACGGTGAGCCAACGCATGGCCGTCAATGAGGACAAGTCTGGGCTTGGACATATCGCTCTCTCCGGTAAAGGGATAGGATTCGTCTCTCCAGTTCAACTGATCGGGGTATCTGCTGCCTCTTTGACACGCAGAGCGACAGCCTGCTACATTCTACCGGGGACGGGTGGAAAAGTCAATCGGCTTGCACTATGGACGGCACTACTCGAGTATAGATTGCCCGCGAAAAACTATCGCGCCTGAGATTTTGAAGCACCCTCGCCGTGCGCTTTCGCCCGGCGGCTGCCGGGCAATATTGTTCGACTCGGACAAACCTGCCTCAGAATTGAAATGCCCCCCAATCCCACGTTCCTTGCCTCTCTCCCGTACATGTACTATAATGCAGTGTGACTCGTTCGACCACGAGAGGAAAACTTGGAAGAACCGGAACTGCAACCCGAGCCTATCCATCCCACAGAGGAACACGTCTCTCTCGCCCAAGCCTTTGGCGGCCACTCCTTGCTGCGCGAGATCGTGGAAACTGTCCTCCTTGCGGTCATCCTCTTCCTGATCGTCAACTTCACCACGGGGCGCTTCGAAGTGCGCGGCTACAGCATGGAGCCGACGCTGTACGACGGGCAGTATCTGATCGTCAGCAAAGTGATCTACCGCATTCACCCGCCGGAACGAGGAGACATCATCGTCTTCCACCCACCCAACGGCGACAGCGACGACTACATCAAGCGCGTCGTCGGGCTGCCGGGGGAGACGGTAGAGGTCCGCGATGGAGCGACCTGGATTGACGGCGTTCCGCTCGAAGAGCCATACATGGTCTCTTCGGGGGGCAGTTCTGGCCCGCGGACGCTGGGGGAAGGGCAATACTTCGTCCTGGGTGACAATCGCGCCAATTCCAGCGATTCGCGCAGTTGGGGCATACTCCCACAGGAAGACATCATCGGTAAGGCCTGGCTGTGCTACTGGCCGCCGGAGAAGTGGGGGCTGGTGAAGCACCACCGATTCCCGGAAAGCGGGGAACAGGGAGATTAGCGCAAAAACGGGTGAGACAGCCGCTTGCCTGAAAGGAGTCCCATGCAGGAGCAGCCAATTTCCGCCAAATGGTTGGTCGCCGACTTTTTTACCCATAGTTACCGCATCTCCGGTCGCATCAACGTGCGCTCCAAGAAACTGGCCGATCAACTCAATGACCATACTACGTCCTTCGTGCTGATTGACGACGCCTACGTATCCAATAGCCAGCATCCTGCGGACATCGCCGCCAGCCACGCCAGCGCGATCCTCTACAAGCGCAACATCGTTGCCGCCATTGTCCCGCGCCAGGAAGATGGGTTGCCGCGAGAGCACACCTACGGTAGTTACTTCGGCGTCTACTTGTGCAAGGTCTTTCTCACCATCCCATTCTTCGAGATCGAAGGCTATCTGCGATTGTCGGGCAAGTTGGATTTGCGTACAGTGCTCACGACCGGGACAGATGATTTTATCACCATCCTGGACGGCCAGATGAGATCGGCCATCCGCCCAGAGATCACCTTTACCGGCGGTGCAGTACTGGTCAGAAAGGAGCACATTGGCGTCTTCTGGGTGCAGGAAGAGGAGGGACAGTGAGACGTGGCAAAGATACTGGTCATTGACGACGATGCCGAGTTCCTGGAGATGATGCGCCTGCTGCTGGAACGCAGCGGACATCAACCCCTGCTCAGCGCCGACGCCCTGGATGGACTGTCCAAGGCTCTGATCGAGCCGCCGGATTTGGCGATCATTGACGTGATGATGCCTGGCGTCACTGGCTACGAAATCTGTCGGCAACTGCGTACCAGCCCGCCGACGGCCTCCATCCCGATCATCATCCTCACGGCACGTGGCCAACCCGTTGACCGCCAGGCCGCGTTGGATGCCGGCGCCAACGAGTTCATCACCAAGCCGGTGACGATGATGGACTTGCGCGACCGCATCAACGAACTGCTTGCCAGACGTGCACCGGTCAGGAAACAACCGCTGTTCAAAGGCGTGATCGCCCTCATGAGCCTGCGCGGCGGCAGCGGCGTCACCACGCTGGCGGTCAACCTGGCAGCGGCACTGGCTCAGGCCGGTGGAGAAGCCTGCCTGGTGGATCTCTGCCGGTCGTCAGGACACGTGGCGCTACAACTGGGCTTGCGTCCTGAGCCCAACTGGCTGGGTCTCGTCCGGGCCGACAACCTGAACGTAGAGACCGTCGAGGCCCATCTGCTGCAACACGGCTGTGGACTGCGCGTGCTGGCATCGCCGGTTCTTCCCGTCGTGGGAGCGGGATTGTCGCGCGCGACCACGCAGGCAACGCTCAAGAGCCTCCAACAGCGCTTCCCCATCGTCGTCGTGGATATGCCGTCCATGCTGGATGATGCGGCGATCGCCGCACTCGAGGTAGCCACACTCGCCTTGCTGGTAGTCACTGCCGAAGCCCCCTCGATCCAGACCGCCGTCGGCACACTGCGCGCGCTCCAGGGAGCAGCCGCTTTCCAGATCGCCCTCAACCAGGTGGTGCCGGGTGAACAGCCGCCAGCCGCCGCGCTCGAACGCGCGCTGAAACGCCCGGTGTGGGCGACCATCCCGTTCGACCCGGCGCAGGCCCAGGCGCTGGTCCGTGGGATGCCGCTCGTCCTTCAAAGCCCCGCTTCACCGCTTGCACAGGCGGTGCAAGAAGTGACAAAGAGACTGGGGGAGCAAAAATGAACCGAACGATCGCTGCAATCATCACTGCGTTGACCCTGCTGATCGCAGCCTCCTGTTGTTGCTGTGGAGATGCCGACTGGGAAAAGTTCTTCCAACTCTTCACGCCCACTCCCGAAGCCACTCCCGCCATCACGCGCGAGCCTGCCGGCGATGCCGGAGCCGAAACAGAACGGCTGCTGGCAACGACCGAAGTGCCGGTGCGCGACCTGTACGACCTGGCAGTGCGGTTGCAAGGGCTGCCTCCCGATACACCGCGCAGCATAAACCCAACGGGTGCCCCGGATTATCCCATAGGCACCAGGCGGTTGTTCCACGCCTCCAATATGGATACCGACGAGGAGTTCGATCTGTACGCCACGCTGGTGTACAAGACCGAGCACGTATATATGTGGATCGAGGACGGGGTACAGTTCGACCAGGAAGACGTGGTCGCTGCAGCAGAGTTGTTCGAGGAGCACACCTACCCCACCAATCGTGAGTTCTTCAGTTCCGAATGGACCCCCGGCATAGATAACGATCCGCGCCTTTCCATCCTTCACGCTCGCAATCTGGGCGACAACACCCTGGGCTATTTCTCCGGCCCTGATGGGTTCGTCTCCGCCGTGCGTCCTGACTCCAATGAGATGGAGATGTTCTACATCAGCATGGACAACATGACGATCAACAGCGAAGAATACCACAGCGTGCTGGCCCACGAGTTCCAGCATATGATCCATTGGTACAACGACCGCAACGAAGACACGTGGTTGAACGAGGGATTCTCCGAACTGGCCGCGCCACTCAACGGCTTCGACACTAGCGGTCACGAATACTCCTTCGCCTGGCAGCCCGACAACCAACTGAACGACATTGACTACGACGCTCCGGACTATAGCGCCAGTTACGGCGCTGCTTACCTGTTCACCGCTTACTTCCTTGATCGTTTCGGCTCCGAGGCCACCCAGGCGCTGGTCGCCGATCCCGAAAACGGCCTGGCCTCTGTAGATGCTGTCCTGGCCGAACTCGATACCGAGATGACCCATGTGGATTTCTTCGCCGACTGGGTAGCCGCCAACATCCTGAACGACTGCTCCGTCGCCGACGGACGCTATTGCTACCGCGAGATTGATGCCCCTTCTCTCGACACCGACACGTCCTATTCCGCAGACGACTATCCCGTCTTTACCAACAGCACGGTACACCAATACGGTACCGATTACATCGAAGTGAATGGCAATCAGTCTCTCACTTTCCGCTTCACCGGCTCCACCCAGATCGGTCTGGTAGATACCACCGCCCACAGCGGGCGCTACTTCTGGTGGTCCAACCGCGCCGACGACTCCGATATGACCCTTACCCGCGGCTTCGACCTCTCCGGCGTAAGCAACGCAACACTGGAGTATTGGACCTGGTACGACATCGAAGAGGACTGGGATTACGCCTACGTGGAAGTGAGCACCGATGGCGGCCAGACCTGGACGATCCTCCGGACCCCTTCTGGCACCGACAGCAACCCCAACAACAACTCCTATGGCTGGGGCTACACCGGCAAGAGCGGCAGCGGGAAAAGTGCACCACAGTGGATCCAAGAAAGCGCAGACCTCTCCCCGTATGCTGGACAGCCGGTACTCGTGCGCTTCGAGTACATCACCGACGAAGCAGTCAACAAGCCCGGCTTCATCGTAGACGACGTCGCCATTCCCGAGATTGGCTACTTTGGCGACTTTGAAACAGGCGACGACGGCTGGGAGGCGGCAGGCTTTATCCGCCACGCCAACGTGCTGCCGCAACGCTGGCTGGTGCAGTTGATCCTGCAGGGCCGCGAGACGACCGTCCAACGCCTGACGCTCAATGAGGACCAGACCGGTGAATGGACGATCCCACTCAACAACGATACCCGCCGTGCCATCGTGACCGTCTCCGCCCTGGCCCCGGTGACGACGGAGATGGCATCATACAGGTACGAGATTCGGTAGTGAACCGTAAGACGTGAAACGTAAGTTTACGTTTTACGCATCACGTTTCGACGCTTGAGGTAGTACATTTGCCTAACATCCGCGTGCTCGTCGTGGACGACAGCCGCGACATGCGCGAGTTTGTCGTCAAGTATGTTCTGAAGCCCAACGGCTTTGAAGCGCTGGAAGCCGCCGATGGCGTAGAGGGGCTACGTCAAGTCCTTCAGGGGAACGTTGACCTGGTGCTGCTCGACCTCGAAATGCCCCGGATGACCGGCTTTGAGATGCTCAATGTCCTGCGCGTTCAGCACTACGAGGTGCCGGTGATCCTGATGACCTCGCACGGCTCCGAGGAGATCGCCGTCGAGATGTTCCGCAAGGGCGTGCGCGATTACGTCATCAAGCCCTTCACCCCCGAAGAGATGCTGGCAGCGGTTCAACGGGCACTCAAGGAGGTGCAATTGCAGCGCGAGAAGGAGGTCCTCACCCAACAGCTGATGCAGGCCAACCAACAACTCGAAGAGCGATTGCGCGAGTTAAACGCTCTTTACCAGATCGGCAAGTCCGTGACGGCGCTGATGGAACGCGATCAATTGTTGGAACGCATCCTGGATGCCACGCTCCAAATCACCGGCGCCGAGGCGAGCGCCATTCTGCTGGATGACGACGGGACAGGCAGGCTACGGGAATGCATTCGCAGACAGCGCACCCGCGGAGAAGAGCGACAGGTTTCACAGCGCACAGAAGAACAATTGGCCGCCGACGCTCTGCGCAAGCGCGAAGCCACGATGACCGGCGCGCTGCTGTGCGCGCCGCTGACAATCGGCGAAAGGGCCATCGGCGTGTTGAGCGTGAGCAACAAAACCACGGCCCGCTTCTTCACCAAACACGATCAACGCTTGCTGATGGCACTGGCCGATTATGCGGCCATTGCGATGGAAAATGCCCGCTTGCTAGAACAGGTCGAACAGGCCAAGGAGTGGGAAAAGAGGCAATTGCGAGGGCTTTTCGAGCGTTATGTCGCCCCAAGCGTGGTGGAGAGGCTCGTGGCCCAACCGGAGGCTGTCGCGCTGGGCGGCGTGCGCCAGCAGGCGACCATTCTCTTCGCCGATATTCGTGGCTTTAGCGATCTCAGCACCCGTTGTCCGCCCGAGACATTGGTCAGCATCCTCAACCACCACATCACCGTGGCTGTCGAGGCCATCCTGGCCGAGGCGGGCACCTTGGACAAGTTCCTAGGCGACGGCGTGATGGCCTACTTCAACGCCCCCCTCCCACAGCCTGACCACGTACTACGGGCGGTGCGAGCGGCCTGGCGGGTCTGTCGCTCGGTCGAGGCATGCCATTCCCAACTACCCCCGGCCTCGCGGCTGCAATTGGGAGTGGGAGTGAGCACGGGTGAGGTGCTGATTGGCAACATCGGCGCGCCGCAGATGATGAGTTTCACCGTGATCGGTGACGCGGTGAACGTGAGCCGGCGGCTGCAGGAATGCGCCCGCGGAGGGCAAGTCCTGATCTCCCAGCAGGTCTACGGGCAGGTGCACGAACACATTGAGGCGCGCCCCGTGGGGATGATCGAGTTCAAGGGGCACTTACAGCCTGAACCGGTCTTCGAGGTCTTGTCGGTGCGCGACTAACACCCGCGAACAGGCGCGGACGGGCGCCAATCCTGCCCTCAGTCCCCCTCAATGAAACACACGATCCCATCCACGATCCCCCGCGCCACCAGATCGGGCCGCTGCGTGAGGAGCTCGCGATCCTTGTGCATGAAGCCGATCTCAATGATAGCGGCAGGCGTCCGGCCGTCAATCTCGTAGAAGGTATGGTAGCGGGTCATATCGTAGGTGATGCTGGTGGCGTGAAAGTACATGCCGGTGCGGGCCGCGTAGCACTGCGCCAGACACGCCACCAAGCGACTTTCCAACTCCGGTACCATACTATCTTCGACGCTGGCGACCTTGAACCCGCTGGCAGGGGGCGTAGCATTGGGAAAATCATCACAGGAATCCGTGTGAATGGAAACGAGGGCGTCGGCCCGGTAACCCTCCAGCCGCGCGTCGAACTCTTCGAGCAAATCGGCCTGGTAACCCAATGCTCGCAGAACGTAGACGACCCGCTCGGCCACGTCGAGGTTGATCTCGACCTCGGTCAGACCATCGGGGCACACCGCACCCACATCGTTCCCATAGTGGCCGGCGACGATGCCGATGCGCGGGATGGCCGGGGATAGGGATATGGAAGGCAAAGGAGTCGCGGGGAGAACAGCATGCGAAGCGGGAGATGGAATGAGCGAAGGAACCGGCGAGGCGACAACAAGTGCAGGAGAAGGAGTGACTCCTGACACAAGGGTGTTGGGTTGATGAGACGTCTGCAACCCGTAGATCATTGCGCCAAGCCCCACGACACAAGAGAGGACGGCGACTAGGCGCGAGGCAATGGGCACAGCGCCGCCGGTCTCCTCGTATCTATACCTCGCGTGGCCGCCTGACTGACGCGCCAACTCGCTCCTCCTCGCCATCTATCTTACCCTGGAACGGGAAGGAAGTCAATCCGTAGGATGGATTACCAGTTTGCCAGTTTCTCCACTTGCGCGCATCAGTACCTGATGGTATAATATAAATGTCTCCAGCGGGCGTGGTTCAGTTGGTAGAACGTCTCCTTGCCAAGGAGAAGGCCACGGGTTCGAGTCCCGTCGCCCGCTCTGACGTGACCAAGAGGCCAGGCGACCTCTTGGTTTTTTTCTTTTCCGCTTAAATGGTATAATCTACGCCTGTGCACGCTACGACGACATACCAGGGAGGAGCATGATCCTGATCACCCATGCCACAGGATTCATCGGGCGAGCGGTGGTGCGTCAGTTGGCAGCCGAGCAATACGAGGTACGCTGCCTGCTACTACCGTCACGACGCGAGCAGCGGCTGCCCAAGGGTATCCCCCTCTCCGCAGTCGCCGCCAGCCTGAACGACCTGCCCGCCTTGCGCACGGCGATGCAGGACGTGACGGCCATCATCCATCTGATGTCGGAAGAAGACCCTGAACAGGAACTGGCGCTGCCAACCCACGCCCAGGATACAGCCAGCCTGATCGAAGCCGCACACGAGGTCGGTGTACGTCGTTTCATCTACCTGAGCCGTTGGGGTGCCAACCGTGCTTCCGCTTACCCGCTCTTTCGCGTCCGTGGGGAGGCGGAAGCAGCCGTGCGCGTAAGCGACCTGGACTGGACCATCTTTCAGGCAACTGTCACTTACGGCCCGGAAGATGCCTTCACTAACGTGCTGGCTATGCTAGCCAAGGCGATCCCCTTCGTGTTCCCCATTCCCGAAGGTGGGCTGGCCCGCTTCCAGCCATTGTGGATCGCCGATTTGGTGAGGTGCATCCTGATGGCACTGAACCGTGACGACCTGGCCCGGCAAACCATTCCACTCGGCGGGCCAGAGCACTTTACACTCGAACAACTGGTGACCCAGGTGCTCCTGGCACTGAGGGTACGCCGGCGGCTGGTACGTGTGCGCACGCCACTGGCACAGTTCATGAGCGCTATGGGTGACATGTTTCTGTTTCGCAACCCTGTACCACCATGGTGGTTCGACGTTTTGGCAGTAGGCAGCGCGACGGAACTGGGTTCCATCCCGCGCTATTTCGGCTTCGAGCCGGGCCGCTTCGCCGACTGTCTCGACCACCTGCGCGGCAAGCATCCGTGGCGGCGCAACCTGCTCCGCTTCGTGCTGGGCTATCATTAGACACTGGACAAATCTTCCAAAATCGTGTATCATTCTGCCGCTTTGTCGCGAGGAGATTCGATGTTCGGAAAACAACTCGGCATTGACCTGGGTACAGTCAACGTGTTGGTATGCATCCAAGGGCGCGGGGTCGTCTTGCAAGAGCCCTCGGTCGTGGCTATTTCCGCCGAAGAATACAAGATCGTGGCCGTCGGCGAGGAGGCCAGAGTGATGCTCGGCCGCACGCCGGAAGCCATCGAAGTGATGCGCCCGCTGCGTGACGGCGTTATCGCCGATTATCGCGTAACCCAGCGCATGCTGGAATACTTTATCCGTAAGGCCTGTGGGGGGTTCCGTCTGTTCAAGCCGCGCGTGATGATCAGCGTGCCCTACGGGGTGACGAGCGTGGAACAGCGCGCCGTGCGCGAGGCTGCGTTTGAGGCCGGCGCTGGTCGCGCACACCTGATCCCCGAACCGCTGGCCGGGGCACTGGGAGCGGGCCTGCCAATTGGGACGCCCTCAGGTAACATGATCGTGGACCTGGGCGGCGGGGCCTCAGAAGCAGCGGTCGTAGCGATGAACGGCATCGTGGCGGCAAACTCGATCCGCATCGGCGGCCTGAAGATGGACGAGGCCATCATGAACTATGTCCGGCGCAAATATAACCTGATGATCGGTCAGCCGACGGCAGAGGCGATCAAGATCGGCATCGGCGCCGCTCTGCCGCTGGAAGAGGAACTGAAGATGGAAGTGCAGGGCCGCGATCAGGTCGCCGGATTGCCGCGCACCACCACCGTCAGTTCGGGGGAAGTGACCGAGGCACTCTCCGAATCGCTTGCCGCAGTCATCAGTGTGATCAAGTCCGTGTTGGAAAAGACGCCACCAGAGTTATCGTCGGACATCATTGATCGCGGCATGGTGCTGATCGGCGGCGGGGCGTTGCTGCGCAAGGTGGACGAGTTGATCGCGCGCGAAACCGGTGTGCCGGCCTATGTGGCCGAGGCGCCGCTGGCCTGCGTGGCGCTCGGCGCGGTCAAGGCGCTGGAACAGTACGAGATCCTGCGGCGCAGCATCCCCGGGCTGTAGCGGATCGGCAAAACGAGAAGCGCAGGGATACCCCCTGCGCTTTTTCTTTACCGACCGGCTAATCGGATCACGCCTATTCTTCAATAGCCAACCGTTCCAGAAACTCGTGGACGGTAAGAATCGGAATACCTTGATACGCACCCATATCTAGCAGATGGTGATCTCCGCTGACAATCAGATCGGCCTGGGCGTCCAGAGCACAGGCCAGTACGACCTCGTCTGCCGGGTCGGCCGGCACGGCGCCAGCGACGTCGGCAACACCGGCTATCAGAAGGGCGTCTTGCTCCAACAAAGCGACGAGCGTGTTGATGTCCTCTTCAGCAATGGGGTATTTGCGGCGAATACGAGGGTATCGGAGCGTGGCACGGATCTCTGCAATAATGGCCGGTGAAGTAATCAACACATATCTCCGCTCTCGCCAGGCATCCAGTGCCTGAGCCGGCCGGCCCTTCCTGACCAACAGGCTGCTGACGAACACATTAGTGTCAAACACCACGCGCAGCATTGGCCCTCACAGCGGCGACGGCTTCGGCCACATCCCGTTCCACTTCCTCCTGAGGGATCTCTGGCATGGCGCTGCGAATACGATCCAATACCTGAAATCGCGCCTCTCGTTCAGCAATGAGCCTCTGGTACATCTCAACGGGAATGATGGCTACCATCGGCCGGCCAGAGCGTTCCACAATGACTGTCTGTTCGCCGTAGTGAACGCTGCCCAGCAGGTGAGCGAAATGGTTGCGCGCTTCCCGTGCTCCCATACGCAAAGTCGGCATTCTCCGTCTCCTTTGCTCGTCTACACGCACAGTATATCACATCCATTACATTGTGTCAATTGTGTACACAATGTTCCTTGTGGCTACTCGTACACCTTCCAGTACGGCTTCTCCGGCTCCCAGCGGGCGCGGAATTCGCCCGGCACCTCGCCCAGAACGATCTCGCCCTCGGCGGTGACGGTGCCATCGGGGAGGCGGATTTCTCCGGCGACCTTCGCCATACGCTTCCCCGGCCGCTCGACCCAACCCACGACAGTCAGCGGCACACCGACGGGAGTGGGACGGCGGTAGCGCACGGTGAGCCGCAGTGTCGCCATCAGATCCTCGTCAGAGCCGTTGATCAGCACTGCCCGTCCGGCCACCTCGTCCAACAGCGCCGCGACGATGCCGCCGTGGACGACGCCGGGATAGCCCTGATACACCTCCGGGATGGAGATCTCGGCATACACCTGGTTGGACTCGTGATCCTCGTAAATGTCCAGCCTCAGCCCGACCGGGTTCTCACGCCCGCAGAGGAAGCACATGCGGGAATTGGGTTGTTTCTTCATTGAGGCGGTCTCCCCCTGCAAAGGTTTGCTATCATGCATTTCTAAAAATCCTCGCTGTCGCTATGACTGCAACGATAAACATTACCCAGCACAGCACAGTCAGGCCAGCACATAGCACGACGCGCACAACGACCGGTATGGACGATTTCCTCGCGATGAGCATGCAACCGAACCCGCCTCCTGTACCAAGCAGGGCCGGAATCACTCCGCCGAGCGCGACAAATGGAATGGCAGCACACAGCAGAACAAACACAAATGACCAGATTGGTAAGCGGTCCGAGGGACGGGCGGCCTCTAGCGGCGCGATCTGGGCAACAAGTTGTTGCACGGCCTTGCGTGGAAATCCTCGCTTGGTTAACTGTTCAATGACTTTCCGCTTACTCTGCCCCTGTGCGAGTTCGTAGGCGATGAGTTGTGCACAACCCCTCAATGCTTGCTGCCTCTCCGGCGACAGTTCTTCTAGCGACTGGGAATGGTCTAACTTGCCGGGAACAGGCTCGAGTACCGGGGCTTCCGGCGGCCCCACCTGGGCGGGCTGGCCGATCTTCTGCCGCAATGCAGCCGCTCCACGCCTGGCCATCTCATTGTCCGGGTTGATGGCCAGAACTTGATCCAGGCACGTCAGTCGCTCTTGATCATCGTCTACAGCAGCGGACAGCCATAGCCAGGCCTGCTCACTCCGTGGATCCTCCTGAATGGCACGACCAAGCAGGCGACGCGCCTGTGCTTTGTTTCCCGCCTTGACAGCGGCAATGCCCTGCTGCACTAACTCACTCATCGTTTTGCCCCCTCACAACGCTTTGCGAAAGACCTCTTGTCCCGTCCGATTACCGCCAACCGCTCGCGCACACTATCCGTCGTCGTGGGGTAGCCCAGTTGGCCGCACAGATCGGCGATGCAGACAGCATCGTCCGGGCGCGCCATGCGGATCATCAGGTGAACCTTGTCTGTGGTGTCCACAGGCTGCTCCACACCACTCAATCCAACACCAGCGCCCGCACCGGGCAGCGGGTGACGCACAGCCCGCAGCCGGCGCATCGCTCCGGCGCGAGCACGGCCTTCTTCTCCACCACGCGGATCGCGCCATAGACGCAACCGGTCTCGCACAGGCCGCAGCCGGTGCAGGTCTCCGCGTCCAGCGACGGCGGGACGCGGGCGGTGCGGAACTCGCGCTCCCGCCAGCGGCGAATCGCCAGCCCGCGCACCTCCTCCACAGAGGCGTAGCTGTGCGCATCCAGCCACTCGCCGACCTCGCGGGCGATGCGGCCAAAGACCTGCGGGCCTTTGAGAATGGCGGCGGTGCAGACGCCCACCGCAGACGCGCCGACCATCAAGAACTCGATGGCATCCCCCCCCCTGCTGACGCCCCCCACCCCGATGACGGGCAGGTCTACCGTTCGTGCCACGTCGAACACACAGCGCAGCGCCAGCGGCTTGAGCGCCGGACCGGAAAGCCAGCCGTATCCTTCCCGGCTGCCCATCAGCAGGCGGCCCGTCTCCACGTCCACCCCCAGGCACGGGCCGAAGGAGTTGATCGCCACGATGCCGTCGGCGCCCGCTTCGGCGGCGGCCGATGCGGCGGCCCGCATGTCGCGGGAAGGGCTGAGTTTGACGAACACCGGCACGTCCACCGCGTCTTTGGCCGCGCGGATGGCCTCGACCATCGGCACGGGGTCGTCGCCGATGTAGTGGGTGGAGAGTTCGAGCGCGTCGGCGAAGGGGCGCACGCGGGGCGCGAGCGCGGCGATCTCGGCAGCAGTGTAGCCCAGGCTGACGATCAGCGGCACGCCAGCCTCGCGCGCCAGCGGGAATTCGCGCTCGATGAACTGCTCGACCGGAAACTCGGACCAGAGTTCGGTGTTGAGCAAGCCGCCGGAAATCTGCGCCATGTTGGGCGTGGGCACCATGGCGGGCTGCACCGAGACGGTCTTGGAGACGAGGGCCGCAGCGCCTCCTTCCGCGCAGGTACGCATCGCTGCGCCGTCCCGGCCCGGCGGCCCGGCGGCAGGGATCACGGGATGGGCCAATCGCAGGCCCGCGATGTGGACGGGGAGATCGGCCATCATGAACACCGCGTCGCATTGTACCACAACCCGGTGGATCGCGGTATCTTGCCCTTTCCCGGACTTTCGATACAATGTGAGCATCACATCTCATGTGGGACGAATTTCCAGTCCGCCGCCCGAACAGGCTGGAAAGCCTGTCCCACTTTCAGGAGGACAAGATGTATATGCTAATCGCTGTGATTGACAATCCCGCGCACCTGACGGCAGTGCTCGACGGCTGGAGCGCGGCCGGAGTGCAGGGTATCACCATCCTCGAAAGTACCGGCGTGCACCGTGTGCGCGAGCGTCATTGCCGCGAGGACGTGCCGCTGTTTCTCGGCTTCAGCCGCCTGCTGCACACCGACGAGTGCAGCCAGAACACGCTGTTCGCGGTGGTGGAAGACTTGGAGACGGTACAGCGGGCAGCGGCTGCTACCGAGTCCATCGTCGGCGACCTCAGCGAGCCCGACACCGGCATCCTGTTCGCGCTACCGGTAGCGGCGGTCTGGGGGGTGCCGAAACAGCACCAAACGCAATAGGAGCGCAACGATGGCCTGGCTTATGTTTGTGGTTAGCGCGGCTATCATTGTGATCGCCGCCATCCAACTGGCCAAGTACGGCGACGTGATCGCCGTGCGCACGCGGCTGGGCGGCATGTTCATTGGCGCGATCCTGCTTGCCAGCGCCACCTCGCTGCCGGAACTCGTCACGGCGTTCAATTCGCTGCGCCAAAACGTGCCCAACCTGACCGCCGGCGATCTTTTCGGCAGCAACATGTTCAACATGTTCCTCCTGGCCGTGCTGGACATCTTCAACCAGCGGGCGCGTATCCTGCGCAAGGTCGCCTTCACCCACGCCCTCACCGCGGCACTGGCAACGTCGCTCACCGGACTGGTCACCTTATTCATACTGGCCGATATTCCCTGGCAGATCGGCTGGGTGGGCATAGACAGCCTCATCATCCTGGCAGTCTATATCGGCGGCATCCGGCTGATCCAACTCCAGGGCCAGCAATCGGGCGCGGCAGTGGATCTGCCGATCGAACCGGGGCGGAGGCCGATCAAGTTGTGGCAGGCGCTGGTGGGCTTTGGCGTGGCGGCGGGCATCCTGATCCTGACTGTCCCATACCTGGTCTCGTCGAGCGCCGAGATCGCACGTATCACCGGGCTGGGCACAGGATTCGTGGGCATGCTGCTCGTGGCACTGGTGACCTCACTGCCGGAACTGGTCTCTGCGCTGGCGGCCACCCGCCTGGGCGCGTTCGACTTGGCGGTAGGCAACCTCTTTGGCAGCAACGTCTTCAACATGTTCGCCGTGGGGCTGGTGGACGTGTTCTACACTCACGGGCGCTTCCTGGGGGTGATTGACCCGGCCTTTGCACTGGCGGGGCTGTTGGGGCTGCTCCTGACCAACCTGGCGCTCGTCGGCAACCTGGCCCGCCTGGAGCGACGCTTCCTGTTCGTGGAGATAGACGCGCTGCTCTTGATCGTCGTCTATTTCGCCGGGTTGTGGCTGCTGTACGCGCAGGGGATTGGAACGTGACCCGTGATACGTGATGCGTGAGAGTCACGAATCACGCATCACGTTTCACGCTTCACGCTTCTACCTTTCTTCCCGCGAGTACGGCCTCATCAGCGCCGCCGGCGCGCCGATGCGCTTGCGCGCAGCCTCGCCGGCGCTCGCCCACAGGACGAGGATGGTGAACAAGAAGGGCAGCATGGCCAGCAGATTGGGCGAGATGCCCAGTGGCTGGAGACGGTATTGCAAGACGCGCACGCCGCCGAACAGGTAGGCGCCCAAGAGCGCCCGCAGCGGGTCCCACATGGCAAAGATGGTCAGGGCGATCACGATCCAGCCGGCGCCGGCGGTCATGCCCTCGATCCAATTGGGCGCATAGACCACGGAAAGATAAGCCCCACCCAGACCGGCCAGCACCCCGCCGAAGGCGACCGCCAGGTAGCGCGTCAATGCCACGTTGACGCCCAGCGCGTCGGCGGTCTCCGGGCTTTCGCCGACCGAGCGCAGTACAAGCCCCCAGCGGGTGCGATAAAGTGTGAACCATAACAGCGGCGCCAGGATGATGCCTGCGTAGACCAGCGGATCGTAGCGGAAGAGCAAGGGGCCGAGGATCGGGAGATCGCTCAGGAGAGGGATATGCACAGGCGAGAGCGAGACGGGTAGCGGCTTGCCAATGAAGCGCTTACCCAGGATGCCGCTCAAACCCAGGCCCAGCATCGTGAGCGCCAGGCCAGAGACCACCTGGTTCAACCGCAATGTGATACAGGCGCAGGCGTGCACCAGCGCCAAAAGGCCGCCTGCCAGCGCCGCCGCCAACAGCCCCAGCCACACGCTCTCCGTGGCGTGCGCGACGCCAAAGCCGGCGAGCGCGCCCACGATCATCATCCCCTCCACCCCCAGGTTCAGCACTCCTGATCGTTCGGCGTAGACTTCCCCCAGGGTGCCGAACAGGAGAGGGGTTCCGGCGCGGACGGCCCCTTGTAGAGTGGATAGAGAGAACAATGCCAGGAGAAACTCTTGCATCAACCCACCTCTTTCGCTCCGGCGACCCACAATCTGATTCGATAGCGGGCCAGCAGGTCGCCGGCGAGCACGAAGAGCAAGATCGTGCCGTTAAAGATGTCAATCGTCGCCCCAGGCAGCCCCAGCGAGATCTGGATCGCGTCGCCGCCCACCAGCAAGCCGCCCAGCAGGAACGCGGTCAGCACGGCCCCCAGCGGGTTGAGGCGCGCCAGCCAGGCGACGATGATGGCCGTAAAGCCATAGCCGGGCGAGATACCCTCGGGATAGCGCAGGCGAAAGTGGATGCCCGCCACCTCCCCCACGCCGGCCAGGCCGGCCAGCCCGCCGCTGACGAGGGCGACCAGCACGATCGTTTTGAGATAGCTTATGCCGGCGTAGCGCGCCGCGGCGGGATTCTCACCCGTGACACGAATCTCATAGCCCAGCCGGGTACGCATGAGCAACAGGGACACCACCGCTGCCAGGCACAACCCCAACAGCAGGGTCGGATAATGGATGCGCGACCAGCCCAGGCGTGGCAACTGGGCCGCCAGCGAGAACTTGGAGGTATAGGGAAAGCCCATCTCGTCGGCGCCCTTCCACGGGCCATAGACCAGGTACTTGACCAGGTTGCTGGCGATGTATACCGTCATCAGCGTGGTGATGACCTCGTCCACGCCCCAGCGCGTCTTGAGCAGTGCCGGAATGGCTGCCCATAACGCGCCGCCCAGGAACCCTGCGAGAAACATCGCCGGCAGCAAGACCTCTCTGGGCCAGGTGGGACAGAGCAACGCCAGGCCGGTCGCGCAGACCGCGCCGACCAGCAGTTGCCCCTCCGCGCCGATGTTATAAAAGCGCGCCCGGAAGGCGAGCGTCAACCCGACCCCTGTCAGTATCAGTGGGATCGCCTTGGTCACCGTCTCCGAGAGCGAGTAGAGGCTGCCAAAGGCGCCGCGCAAGATGCTCGCGTAGGCGAAGAACGGATTGACCCCCAGGGCGACGAACATCACCCCGACGACCAGCAACGCCAGGAGCAGAGAAAGGAACGGCGTCACCGCCTGCAGCCAACGCGGGACGTCGAGCCGTCTTTCGACTTCGAGAAACGGGCGCCGTCTCACGCCGCCACCTCCTGGGGCGCGCGCCGGTGAGCCCCTGCCATCATCAGCCCCACCTCTTCCAGATCGGCCTCGGCGGTGGGCACGATCCCCATCATCTCACCACCGAACATGACGGCGATGCGGTCGCTCAGGGCGAATATCTCGTCCAGGTCCTCCGAGACCAACAGCACCGCCGCCCCACGCTCGCGCTCCTGCAGCAGCCGTTGCCAGATATACTCGGTGGCCGCCACGTCCAGGCCGCTGGTGGGATGGGCGGCGATCAGCAGTCTGGGCGAACCGCAAGTCTCCCGCGCCAGCATCACGCGCTGGATGTTGCCGCCGGAAAGCAGTTTCAACGGAGTATCCCGTCCAGGCGCGGTCACGCTGTATTGGGCGATGAGACTGTCGGAGAACCGGGCGATGGCGCGCCGGTCTAGCAAAAGGCCCTTGCCGAACTGGGGGGCGCGATACTCCCTCAAGATGAGGTTTTCGGCCACGCTCATCTCCGGGATCAGCGCCCTGAGCCGTTCGGCAGGGATATAGCAGACGCCCTGCTCGGCGATAGCGCGCGGCGATTGCCGGGTGACTTCCTCGCCGTTCACCAACACGCGCCCGCCGGTGGCCTGGCGCAACCCGACCAGTGTCTCGACCAGTTCGCGCTGCCCGTTGCCGGCCACCCCGGCGATCGCCACAATCTCGCCTGCGGCAACGGAGAGCGAGACACCCTTCAAGGCGGGCAGGCCCTTGTCGTTCAACGCGTGCAGGGCCTCGACGCGCAAGACCTCCCGGCCTGTCTGTACCTGCGCCTTCTCGGTGCGGAACAGCACTTCGTGTCCCACCATCAGCCGCGCCAGTTCGCGCTTGTCGGTGCCGGCAGTTTCGAGCGTCGCCTCCACGCGGCCGCGCCGCAGCACCGTGACCCGCTCGCTGATGCGCATCACTTCGTCCAACTTGTGGGTAATGAGGATGATGGTCTTGCCTTCGGCGGCCATGCGCCGCAGCACGGCGAACAGATCATCTACCTCCCCCGGCGTGAGCATCGAGGTAGGCTCGTCCATGATGAGAATATCTGCGCCGCGATAGAGCGCCTTGACGATCTCCACCCGCTGCTGCTCGCCAGCCGACAGTTGCCAGATGCGCGCCTGCGGGTCCACACTCAAGCGATAGCGTTCTGCGAACTCGACGATCCTTTGCTGCGCGTCTTGCGCCGGATTGAAGAACCGGCCACGCAGACCCAGGACGATGTTCTCGGCGACGGTGTGATTGTGAACCAAGCGGAATTGTTGATGGATCATGCCGATGCCGAGTCGGATCGCTTCGCGGGGCGAACGGATCGCCACGGGCTTTCCCCTGACCCAGATTTCCCCCTCGTCCGGCTGGTAGATGCCGTAGAGGATGTTCATCAGCGTCGTCTTGCCGGCGCCGTTCTCGCCCAGCAAGGCGTGGATTTCCCCCTGGCGGGCGTCAAAGTCAACCCCATCGTTCGCCAGCACGCCGGGGAAGCGTTTGACGATGTGACGCATAGATACGATGGTTGTCATCATACTATCCAAAGCGAACCTTGCGAAGGCTCAAGGGGGACTGCGGTTTGGGGGCCTTCGCAAGGTTCACTCACCGAACTTAGCGCGGGATCTCGCCGACGTTCCCCTCCACGAACCAGTCTATGGACAAGAGCTCGCCATAACTGGCCCGCTGCCCGGCCGGTATGCGCAGATTACCCGCCTGGTCTCTGATCGGCCCGCTGAAGGGATCGAACAGCATCGCCGGGTCCTTCATCTGCTCGATGCGCTTAAAGACCAGGTCGTAGATGCTGATCCGGCCCAGGAATGGGTCGTTGATGGTATAGGCCCGTAACTCATCCTCGAACGCGGGGTTGATGGCGTGCTCGAAGGAAGCCCCCAGATGGACGGCCTTTTCGCGTAGCAGCCACCAATAGTCCACGTCCTTCAGGTTGGTATTGTTGTAGACACCCAGGTAAGCCTTCATCAGGATGTCCTCGTAGATGATGCCCCAGTCAATAAGCTGGCCGCTGACCGCCGAATCGGCGCCGAAACTCTCCATCGGGCTATAGTGGCCGAAGGTATAGACGGGCTGTCCCCGCTCCACGTACTCTTGCCCGACTTCGACGACGGTGGGCGAGTCCTCGGTGAAGGCCAGCACGTCGGCGCCGTCGGCGATGAGGGCTTCGGCAGCCTCGCGGGCCGCAGCCGGATCGTACCACGAGAATATCCAGCGCACATCCACGGTGGCATCAGGATTCGCCTCGCGCACCCCGATGGTGAACGCATTGATGTGCCGCACCACCTCGGGGATCGGGTGCGCGCCCACGTAGCCGACCTTGCCCGATTGAGTCAGGGCGCCGGCCATCAGGCCGTTCAGGTAGTACACCTGGTAAAAGTCGGCCATATAGGTGCCCATGTTCGGAGCGCGCTTGTACCCGGAGCAGTGGAAGAACAATGTATCCGGGTATTTCTGGGCAGCGGCGCGGGTGCCGTCCATGAAGCCGAAACTCGTGGTAAAGATCACGTCGCACCCTTCCTCCACCACGAAGCGGTCCAGGAAGCGCTCCACGTCGGCTTCGGGCACGGATTCGGCGTAGGCCGTCTCCAGCCAGTCGAACTTTTCGTCCACGTATAGCCGGCCCTGGTCGTGGGCGTGAGTCCACCCGTAGTCCCCGATCGGCCCCACGTAGATGAAGCAGGCTTTCATCGCAGGGGCGGCTTCCGCTGCCGGCGTCGGGGCGGATGGCTTGCAGGCCGCCAACGCCACGGCGATAACGACCAGAACACTGATCAGTCTCCAAACACACTTGGACATTGCTTCCTCCTTTGAAAAATTCTATACGACGTTCAGTCCACTAGTCACACCTTTACAGTGCTATGCCGATATCCATCACCTCCTTCGCGTCAGATGATAGCACGACCTGGGCGCTTTGGCAACCATTACATCCCCGTGGGCATATCCAGGAAGACCGTCTCCAGCCCGAATTTGTCGCTCAAATGGCGGGCCAACGCCTTGAGCCCCAACGTCTCGGTGGCATAGTGGCCGCCGAAGACGACGTTCAGGCCGTACTCGGCAGTATAGTGGAAGAAGGAGTGACTGGTCTCGCCGGTGACGAAAGTATCGAAACCGGCCTGGGCGACCTGATCCACCAGGAATGCCGCACCGCCGGAGACGCAGGCCACCCGCGATACCAGCGCCGGGCTGTGGGCCAGAACGCGCACAACAGCCTGGCCGGTAGCCTCCTCCAGCCGCTCGACCAGCACACTCAACGGAAGGGAATCGAGCGTCCCCCCGATGCCGACTGCACTGCCGTGATACTCGCCGAAGGGCCGAGGATCCCGGAGGCCCAGCAGACGGGCCAGTTCGGCATTGTTGCCCACCTCCGGGTGAACGTCCAGCGGTAGATGCGCGGCGTAGAGGGCGCACTCGCCCGTGATGAGCGCCCACACGCGGCCGAAGAGCGGCCCCACCAACCGCACCGGCTTATCCCAGAAAAGCCCGTGGTGGACGACGAGGAGTTGAGCCTCGGCGGCCACCGCCTGCTCGAAGGCTTCCTGGCAGGCATCTACGGCGAAGGCAACCCTGACGACCTTTTCCGGCCCCTCCACCTGCAGGCCGTTCTGTGAGTTGTCCTGGATCGTCTTGACACACAAGTACTCGTCGAGATAAGATACCAATTCGTTCCGCTGCATTGTCCTCCTCCATAGTCTTTGAACCAGAAGCCCGAATTTAACCTTGTCAAACGCTGGCGCGCGAGAAAAGGCACGGGGCCGGCGATGGCATAGTGTACCACCGTCGGCCCCGCAGCGCCAGTCTCGGACGAATTGGCAATTCGCTCTACGCCGTTCGCTTTCTCCACTCCACCGGCGACCACATCAGCGGGATCAGCACGAGCGCCATAACGAGGCCCACGACCAACAGTCCCCACGGCAAGACGCCTGCTCTGATGAGCCGCGGCACGAACAGCAGAAACTCCAGCCGCAGCATCTCCAGGTACAGATAAACATCGGGGCGCCAGAGGAAAGACCGGCCGGCCACGGCCAGGTAGCGCCAGAGCGCCCACCCGACCAGGATCCCCATGCCTCCTGCCAGACTGATCGCCAGATCGCTCCAGCGCAGGCGGAAGGGAGGCAGGACAGGATATTGCCTCACCTGGGTCATCACGCGGACGGTGAGACGGGCCGGCTCTTCCACGAGCGGCCAGGTCTCTAGCGCCTTTACCACCGCCTGCACGCGCGCCAGTTCTGCCCGGCAAGATTCACACCCGGCAAGATGCCGCTCCACCAGCGCGACCTGTTCCGCGCCCAATTCCCCATCCATATAGGCTTCCAATTCGGTCCGCACATTCAGACAATGCATGGGTCAAACTCCTCTTGGAGACAGATCGCGGCCTCTGCCGGGACAGTCCCATCGTCTCCGGCGCTGCCCTCCCACTGACGCAACCGCTCCATCAGCAATGTTCGGGCGCGGTGAATATGCGTCTTGACCGTGCCCATCGTCAATCCCAGCACAGTGGCGATCTCGTCATAGGAGAGATTCTGGAGATAGCGCAGCGTGAGCACCAGGCGATATTTTTCGGGCAGGCGCGCCAGTTCGGCGTGTAGGAACGCTATGCGCTCGCCCCCTTCAGATAACTCGTAGAGGGAATCGTGGGGATCGGCCAGCGTCTCCTCCAGTGGTTCGGTCTGTAGCAACTGTTGCTGCAACCCCGGCAGCCGGTTGAGGCATAGGTTGTGGACGATGCGGTAAAGCCAGGTGGTGAACCGGGCCTCGCCACGAAAATCAGGGAGCGCCCGCCAGACACGCACGAACGCCTCCTGAGCCACGTCCTCCGCCTCGGCATAATCGCCCAACACGCGGTAGGCCAGGTTGAACACGTAGCGCCGGTGCTCACACACCAACTGCTCGAAGGCGGGACGAAAGCGGTGGATCGTGGGAATACTGGCGGTGTTTGAACTACTGGTCTGCGGGGCAATCCTCTTCGTCCTCTGGGCCGGGCGATCTGCCCTCGAGGGAGTGCGCTGGTTCTACACGACCGACACCCATGTCGAGGATGTGATCACCGAGACCTTCACGGTGGACGGCCCGGCAACGCTCGACCTGGAAACCATCGCGGGCAACGTGACGGTGACCGGCGGTGAGGGGGACGAGGTGCAGGTGACTGCCCGCCGGCACCTGTGGGGCTCGGACGAGGAAGACGCCCGCCGGCAACGGCGGGTGGGAATGACCCAGCAAGGCAACACGATCACCATCCGCGAGGAGCAGCCTGAACTCGCCTACATCTTTGCCTTCATCAGCAGGGGCTCCTGGGTGGACTTTGAGATTCGCGTGCCCCGCGAGACCTCGCTTGTGCTGGTGACCAGTAGCGGAGACCTGTCGGTGAGCGCGGTGAGCGGGACGGTGCATCTGCAGACTATCAGCGGCGACGTGCGGGCAGAAGACGTGGAAGGTGCCGTAAGCGTTGACACGAGCAGCGGCAACGTCACCCTGATCGGCCTGAGAAAGGGAGGCAACGTACGGGTCAGTACGATCTCGGGAGACCTGGAACTGCACGAGATCGCAGCGGATAGCCTGACCGTCAGCACCAGGAGCGGTTACGTCCAACTGGAGAAAAGCGCGTTCGACAACGGCCTCGATGTGGAGACCGTCTCCGGCGACGTGACGGCGACCGATGTCCGTGCCACCTCCTGCCGGCTTGTCTCCTCCTCCGGCAACCTGACACTGGATGGATGCCGCGGCTCGCTGGACGCGCGGACGATCTCCGGCGAGATCAGCGCGAGCGAAGTCCAGGAGGCGCAACTGGTGTTGGAGAGCAGCAACGGCAACATCACCTTTTCCGGCAGCCTGAGCGACGAGGGCGAGCACCGGGTGGAGACCGTCTCCGGCGACGTGCGCCTGATCCTGCCCGCCGAGAGCGCCTTCGACCTGGACATTGCGACGATTTCGGGTTCGATTCAGACCGAGTTCGCCGTGACGGTGACCGAGTTCAACGACGAGCGCGTCGTGGGCCAAGTCAACGGTGGAGGCTCGCTGCTGCGCATCAACACCAGCAGCGGGAACATCACGCTGGAAAGCAACTGAGCAATTCACAAATCAGAACAGGAGGAAGCAAAATGGATTGGGATGGGTTCTTTGTCTGTGCATCGTCTGCCGTCTTTGTGGTCGCGGTCTTTGGCACCATCGTCTTGCTGCGCTGGTTTCGCCACCGTGAGATCATGACCCTGGCAGAAAAGGGGCTGCTGCCGGCACAATACCTGCGGGCACCACGCGGACGGGGAATGCTGGGCTGGGGCGTCGCGTTGGCGATGTTGGGGCTGGCGCTGACGATCGGCCTCTGGCCGATGGGGCTGTCCGATGCTGTGGTAGACCACTATCCGTTGGGCTTTGGCCCCTGGATGCTGGCCGGTCTGATCCCCCTCTTCATCGGGTTGGGGCTTCTGATCATCTACTTCATCACGCGCAAGGAGAACGGTTCAACCCCGAAAGAACCCGCTGACGGCCAGGAATGATCCGATTCCTACTCCGGCGTTTAGACATTCCCCTCCTCGATTCAAAACGGCCGTGCCTGCTTCGATTTCCGCTTTTCGCCGCAAAGGCGCGCTGAAGCGCGTTTATGGACGTCGTCCAACTCATCTGAAACACACCCAAACGAAAAGTTCATTACCCGACAAACTTCTTCTGGGACGCAGATGCACGCAGAAAAACGCAGATTTTCTTGGGTTTTCGGCGCGAACCAACACGAATTCGGACAAATCAGCGTCAATCTGCGGTCAATCTGCG